>JBGPBV010000086.1:0-28030 GCA_041481445.1 Vicinamibacteria bacterium | reverse complement strand
CGGCGAGAGCGTCGCCGTGGACAGCCGCGGCAATGTCTACGTCGCGAACGGACAGATCTTCGTCTACGACGCGTCCGGCCAGGCGATCGGCCGGATCGACGTGCCCGAGCGTCCCATCGACGTCCTGTTCGGCGGGCCCGATCGCCGCACGCTCTTCCTCCTCGGCCATCACACGCTCTACGCGGTGAAGACCCGCGCTCCCGGGGAGCCCTTCGCTCTGGCCCGGTAGTGCGACTTCAGCTCGGGTTCGATCACGACCGGATCGTGGTCGAAGCTGAGGACGCGCGACATCCGCCACACGCCGTCCTTGACCAGCCAGACATGGAGGAACCGTGCCCTGCCGTCCAGGCGGTCGCGTTTGCCCTTGTCGAGGACGTAGAAGACGTGCTCGCCGAAGAGGACGGCGCCGTACACCGCGTCACCCTTCTTCAACGGCAAGAGCCGGACTGTACTGGCGACCGGCTCGCGGCGGAGATGGGATTCTGGGAAGAAGCTCCGCTGGCGCGACCGTTCAGAATCCGACCGTCACTCTCAATTATCGTTCTAAAAGTGCTTGACAAATATCCAGTCGAGGTGTACACGAGAGCCTTCAACCAAAGGTCCAGCGACGGCCGCGTCTTGGAGCGTATCCGTCCTGGTGTCTATTGATGAGAGTGAAGTATTGCCATTCGCGCCACGTGGTCGTGGCCGCGTGATGGGAGCGATCGCCGCGGCGGGTGTGGTCGCCACCGAAACCGACACGGCATTGACGGGGACCCTCGCCTACTCACAGTCGCTCTTGCAGTGGGCGCTCCTCGGAGTGGGCGGCACGGTTGCCTTGTTGATTGGAACGACGACCCACCGGAGCCCGCCACAACCACTCCTCCGGCTGCTGTACTACCTCTTCCCGGCGGGTTGGGCCTTGCTCGGAGTTTCGATTCACTTCTCCACGCGGGTCCACCAGGCGTACCTCGCGTACTACTGGTCGCCACACCGCGATGCGTTCGGGACGATGACCACGATCTCGAGCGACCTCGATTCGCAAGAGAGCCTCTTCTTCTTCGGTGTGGGTGTCCTCGCCGTCTGGCTCATCGCGTACGTGATCTGGTGGATTCACACTCCTGAAGAGACAAGACCGAAGGGAGCGGACAAGCCATGAGACGTCTTCTACTCGTCATTCTCGCCGCCGCCGCGACGTCCGTGCCGGCCTTCACCGCAGACGTGCTCCCTTCGCCTGACTGCTCGCGGTGCGACTGCAAGCACTTTCCCTTCAAGCCCGAACCGCCTTGCGAGGGCTGCTGCGGGGCCGCCCTCCTCCTCAAGGCCAGCCAGAAACAGCTGGAAGAGATCGTCGGGCTGTCCGACACCGTCTCGTCGAAACTCATTCGACGGCGAGGCACGAGTGAAGAGAGCCTTGGTGTCATCTTCGACGATGCCGGGCTCACCGTCAGCGAAAAGGCCGAGGTCAAGCAGAAGCTCGACACGCTCACCAAAGCGAAAGTGGAACAGATCATGAAGGTAGGCACGGCGACGAAAGGCATCTCGCCGAACCAGCCCTAGGCTCCGCGCGAGCGGTCCGACCCTCACCTGGGCGCTCGGCCGACGCCCGGACCGTCACGAAGAGCCACTCTAGGAGTGAGTGATGACGACCACCCATGTGCTCTTGATGGTTGCGATGCTGCTGATGGGCATCGCCGTCGGATGGCGCATTGCGACGGCGAGGGGCGGTGCCACCGCCGGCAATTCCGGCGGACTGGCCGCTCCCCCCCGAAGCAGCGTCACGATATTCGTCCTGCTGTCCTTCGTCCTGGTGCTCGCCGCCGGTTGGCTCATCGCCTCCATCACGAAGGACTCGTCGCCGGGACCGGAGATTCAGATGGGGCTCGTGGTCGTCGGAGCCATCACCAGCCTCATGACGATACTGTTCATCCTGGCCGCCGGCTTCAGCTCGATTGGCCTTGCCGACGAGAAGCAGCCGCTCGGTCTCCCCGAGGGAAGCATTCGAGCAATGATTGCCCTCGTGCTGATAATGGTCTTCATCATCTTCGGAATCTACTTGTTTCGGATGGTCGGCACGGGGAGCGCGACCTTCATCGCGAAAATGGACACGGTGCCAGATCCCAAGATCTACGGCCCCGACAAGCTCGTAACCTGGGAGAAGGACCCCGAGGGAAAGTACGTCGTATGGGTGGTCTCTCCGATGGGCCAGGATGCGAAGAGCCTCGCTCAGCAGCTCATCACGACCGTGGGAACACTGGTCGTCGCAGTGGCTGGATTCTATTTCGGCAGCACCGCGGTGAGCAGCGCGGTCACTGCTCGCAATCCCACGACGGCGGCTCCTTCCACGCCGACGATCGTGGACATGACACCGCGAGAAGGCGCCAAGGGAAAGACCGTGGACCTGGAGATCAAGGGTGCGGGCTTCAAGGGCCCTCGAGACATCCGACTAAAACGCGGCGAGGAGGCGATGATCGCCCAGGACGTCCTGGCCAGTGCGACCCGAATCCGCTGCCAGGTGAAGATCGACAAGGAGAGCGGGGCCAAGTGGGACCTCGTGATCGAGAACGACGACGGCGCACAGGCAAGGCTGGGAGAAGCCTTCTCGATCAAGGACGGAACAGCCGGGGGATAGGTCAGCCCGCGCGCTGTCTAGGCAGGCGCAGGAGCGGCGTCCGCGTCCGCATGCAGCGACGACGCCATCGTGGCCTTCCTCCGGGCACCGGCGGCGACCGGAACGCGTCGGCGATCAAGCGTGTCGCCTCGCAGACCGGGTGTGGTAGAACTCGCCGTGCGTCTCCACGGTCGACCACCCGCCACGAAGGCGCTCCTGCCGGTCGTGGCCGCCGCCGGCCTCGCCCTCGCGAGCCACCGCCGGGCCACCGCCGCTGATCCACCCCGCGAATGGATCGAGCCGGCCACCGGCCATCGCGTCGTCCGCCTCTCCGACGAGCCGGGCAGCGCGAGCCTCTACTTCCATCAGAACGCCTACACGGCGACCGGCGACAAGCTCGTCATCTCGGTTCCGGACGGGCTGGCCACCGTCGACCTCGCCACCCGCCGCCCGGAGCCCGTGGTCACCGGCCGCGTCAGCCACGTCGTGGTCGGGCCGCGCACCCGCCAGGTCTTCTACATGAAGGACGGGACGGTGTACGCGACCCACCTCGACACGCGGGCCACGCGCGCGATCGTGACCCGGCCGGAGCTGGAGACGGGATCGGGCCTGACCGTGAACGCGGACGAGACGCTGCTGGCGGGCAGCTACGTCGAGAGCACGGCGCCCGCGCCGCCCGTGCCGGAGCCGTCCGCGAACCCGCTGGCCGCGCCTCCTCCGCAGGAGTCCCGCCTGGAGGCGCGTTGGGCGCAGCGCCTGCCCATGGCCCTCTACACGATCGACGTGAAGACCGGCGACGTGAAGACGATCCACCACGGCGGCGGCGACTGGATCAACCACGTGCAGTTCTCGCCCAGCGATGCCGCGCGGCTGATGTTCTGCCACGAGGGCCCCTGGCACAAGGTGGACCGCATCTGGACGATCCGCAGCGACGGCAGCGGGCGGCGCCTCATGCACGCGCGCAAGATCGACATGGAGATCGCCGGCCACGAGTTCTGGAGCCACGACGGCCGGACGGTCTGGTACGACCTGCAGACGCCGAAGTCGCAGGAGTTCTGGCTGGCCGGCGTGTCCTTGGAGGGCGACCAGGCCGTCCGCTATCGCCTCCCGCGCGAGCAGTGGTCCGTGCACTTCAACGTCTCGCCGGACGGCGGCCTCTTCGCGGGAGATGGGGGTGGACCGAGCAGCGTGGCCGCCCCCGGGAACGGGCAGTGGATCTACCTGTTCCGGCCCACGCCGGCGGGACTGGAGGCGGAGAGGCTCGTCGACCTCTCGAAGCACGACTACCAGCTCGAGCCGAACGTGACCTTCACCCCGGACGGGAAGCGGATCGTCTTCCGCTCGAGCATGCACGGCGCCTCGCACGTGTACGCGGTCGAGGTCGCGCGCGCGGCGTCCGCGTCCGGCCGGTGATCGGCCCCCTCACCCTCCGCTACTTCAGCTCGACCTCGATCACGCGCATGGGCGCGTCCCCGGGGTTCGCGGCCTGGTGCGTGACGTTCGCCTCGCGATAGCCGACGCTGCCCACGTCGAACGTCACCGTCTCCGCCGCCTTCCCCGGCTCGGTGAACACGAGCCGCCCGGCGGTGAGGATGACGCCCACGTGTGGCCACGGGTGCGTGTGCATGCCCGTATCGAGCACGCCGGGCGGGAAGGTCACGTCCCGGACGCGCACGCGCTCGTTCTCGAGGACGACCCGGGCGGTGTACTTCGCGGGCCCGGCCGGCGGCGAGGCCGCGGCCGCCTCCCGGGACATTCCGCTGGTTGCCGACAGCAGGGCGGTCAGCCCGGCGCCGGCCAGCATTCCCCATCCGAATCCGACCCTGCGATCGCGCATCGCTTCTCCTTCGAACGCCGCTCCCGTCGCGGACGGGGCGATGGTACTTCAGTCGCCGGACGCTCCCGGCCGGTGCGCCCGCGCACGGAAGGCGGCGAAGTATCATTCCCACTTCGCATGACCTCCCGCTCCCGGTCGATGCCCGTCGTCCGCCTCTCGCCTGCCCTCACCATCTTCGTCGCCAGCGTGCTGGGCCTGTTCCTCGAGCTGGCCCTGATCCGTTGGATCTCCAGCGAGCTGCGGGTGTTCGCCTACTGCAGGAACCTGGTGCTGGTGGCCAGCTTCCTGGGCTTCGGCAGCGGGTGCTTCCTGGCGCGGCGCCGGGCGGACATCCCGCGGGCCCTGTTCCTCCTGCTGGTGGTGACCGGCCTCGTCCGGTTGCGCTGGCCCTGGCTGCGCGAGTACGGGCCGCAGCGCGTCACCTCGGTGCTGGCCGAGCTCCCGGGGTTCATGATCTTCCGCCACTCGGAGGTGAAGCTGACCTGGGGGCTGGCCGGCAACCTGGCCTTCGCGGTGGGCTGGACGGCGGTGATCTTTTTCGTGATGGCGCTGGTCATGGTGCCTTTCGGACAGCTCACCGCTTCCGGCATGATGCGCCTGGGCCGGCCGCTGCGCGCCTACTCGCTCAACGTCGCGGGCAGCCTGGTCGGGATACTGACCTACACCGCGATCACTGCCTTCCACCTCCCCCCGATCACCTGGTTCGTGCCGGTGGCGCTGGCCGCGGCCCTCCTGGCGCGGCCACGCCGCGCGCGCCACCTCGCCGTCGCGCTCGCCGTGGCGCTGCTCCTCGCTTTCCTCCGCGACCCCACGCCGGACGTGCCCGAGATCTGGTCGAGCTACCAGAAGCTCCGGCTCATGGACGGACAAGTGATCGAGGTCAACAACATCGGATACCAGGCGATGATGCGCATGTCCCGCCTGGTCGGCGACGACCCGTTGCCCCTGGACCGGATCGACCGGTTCAACATGCCCTACGCGCTGCGGCGGCCCGCCGGGCGCGTGCTCATCGTCGGCGCCGGATCGGGCAACGACGCGGCCACCGCCATCAAGGCCCGCGCGACCTCCGTGACGGCGGTGGAGATCGACCCCGTCATATACGAGATCGGCCTGGCCCGCCATCCCCAGCAGCCGTACCGCGACCCGCGGGTGCGGGTGGTGATCGACGACGCGCGGCACTTCCTGCGCACGAGCCGGGACGAATTCGACGTGATCATCTTCAGCCACCTGGACAGCCATACCGTCCTGTCGTCGTACACCAACGTGCAGCTCGACAACTACATCTACACGGTGGAGGCGTTCGAGGAGGCGCGCTCACGGCTGGCCCCCGGCGGCCTGCTCTACGTGTCTTTCTGGGTCGAGCGGCCTTTCGTGGGACAGCGGCTCTTCCACAACCTCACCGAAGTCTTCGGCTATCCCCCGGTGGCCCTGGAGAGCGATCGCTCGTTGGGCGGCGCGAACAAGGTGTGGCACAGCGTGCACTTCCTCACCGGCCGGCCGGAGGTCGTGGCGCGATGGGACGCCGCCGCCCGCGGATGGGAGCCACGCGTGCAGCGGCTCTACTTCGACCCCGACGTGGTTCCCTCGACCGACGCCTGGCCCTTCCTTCACCTCGAGAGCCGCCGCATCCCTCCCATCATCCTGGTCATCTCGGGGGTCATCCTCGCCCTCTCCATCACCTTCGCCTGGCGGGTCCGGCCGCCGGGCCAGCCGTTCGACGGCCGCCTCTTCTGGCTCGGCGCCGCCTTCATGCTGGTCGAGGTGCACAACGTGTCACGCCTGGCCCTCGTGTTCGGGACGACCTGGCAGGTCAACGCCTGGGTCATCGGGGCCATCCTCCTCGTCATCCTGCTCGCCAACGCCGTCTACTCGTGGCTCCGCAGACGCGGGCTGGGGGCAGGGCGCTGGGCGACCGTGGGGCTATTCGCATCGCTCCTCGCCGCCTGGGCGATTCCCCTCGACACCCTGCTCGCTCACGCGGGGGCATTCGGAGGGCCGGCGGCGACACTGGCCATGACGGCGCCACTCTTCTTCGCCGGCCTGGTCTTCGCGGAGGCTTTCGCCGAGACTCCCTCGCCCGGCTTCGCCCTGGGCTGGAACGTGCTGGGGGCGGTCGTCGGCGGCATGACGGAGAGCCTCTCCTACGTCGTCGGCATTCCGGCGCTGGTGCCCGTCGCCGCGCTGTTCTACGCCTTGGCGTTGCTGTCGGCGCCGCGTCGGCGCGCCGCTCGCGCCCTCCCCGCCGTCGCCTGACCGCGCCCCGGGGTCGCCGTCGACAGATCCTCGCTCTCGCCGCCCGAGGCTGGACGCAGCCCACCGGCCCGCGCTACTGTCCCCCTCGTCGCGAGAGGGGAGGCGCCATGAAGACGACGCGGCGTGGGTTCGCTCGGGCGGCAGGAGCAGGGGCGCTCGGGGCGGCGCTGGCGCCGGCGCTGGCGCGGGCGCAGGCTCCGGCCGCGGTCACCGGCCGCTCGGAGTTCGACGTCGCCGTCGTGGGTGCGGGTGTCTTCGGCACCTGGACCGCATACCACCTCCAGCAGGCCGGCCGGCGCGTGATCCTGCTCGACGCCTACGGTCCCGCCAACGCGCGCAGCAGCTCGGGGGGCGAGACGCGCGTCATCCGCATGGGCTACGGAGACAAGGAGATCTACACGCGCTGGTCGATGCGCTCGCTGGAGCTGTGGAAGACGCTCCTGGCGCAGACGGGACGCACGTACCAGTTCCAGCCCGCCGGCGTCCTCTGGATGGCGCGTGAGGAGGACCCGCTGTCCGTCAAGACGCTGGAGACGCTCGCGCGCCTGGGCGTCCGTCACGAGCGGCTCGATCGGGCGCAGCTCGCCGCGCGCTGGCCACAGATCGACTTCGGGCCGGTCACCTGGGGGATCCACGAGCCGGACAGCGGCTTCCTCGTCGCCTTCCACGTCGTCCAGGCGGTCGCCCAGAAGGCGATGGACGCCGGCGTGGTCTACGCGCAGGAGAGCGTGCTTCCGCCCACCGGCCGCGGCGCCCTCGGGGCGCTGACCACGCGGTCGGGACGGACGATCACCGCGAAGACCTTCGTGATGGCCTGTGGCCCCTGGCTGCCCAAGGTGTTTCCGGACGTGCTCGAGGACCGCATCTTCCCCACGCGCCAGGAGGTCTTCTACTTCGGCGTCCCCGCCGGCGACGGCCGCTTCCAGTCCACGGCCATGCCGGTGTGGGCGGACTTCACCGACGAGATCTACGGGATCCCCGACTTCCGCGGGCGGGGCTTCAAGGTGGCGCTCGACCGCCACGGTCCGCCCGTGGACCCGGACTCGCTCGACCGCGTGCCGACCGCGGCCACCCTCGCGCACGTGCGCGAGTTCGTCCGCCGCCGCTTCCCGGCCCTCGCCGACGCCCCGATCGTGCAGTCCGAGGTGTGCCAGTACGAGAACACCTCGAACGGAGATTTCCTCGTGGATCGCCATCCCGAGCTGGCCAACGTCTGGCTGGTGGGCGGGGGATCGGGGCACGGGTTCAAGCACGGTCCGGCCATGGGCGAGTACGTCGCCGCGCGCATCGCCGACGGCCAGCCGGTGGACGCGAGGTTCAGCCTGGCCACCAAGGAGAAGGTGCAGCAGAGAAACGTCTTCTGACCCGCGGGATCATCGCCATGCCACCCACGCGCGCCGACCTGGGCCGTCTTCCGCGGGCACGGCTGTGCCAACTGCCCACGCCGCTCGTGGAGCTGCCGCGGCTGTCGGCGCGGCTGGGAGGGCCGCGCCTGCTCATGAAGCGCGACGACCTGACCGGGCTCGGTCTCGGCGGGAACAAGACGCGCAAGCTCGAGTTCCTCCTCGGCGACGCCCTGGCGGGTGGATGCGACACCGTCGTGACCGGCGGCGCGATGCAGTCCAACCACTGCCGGCAGACGGCCGCCGCGGCGGCCGCCGCCGGGCTCGCCTGCCACCTCGCGCTGGGGGGAGAGGCCCCGCCCGTGCCCGAGGGAAACCTGCTCCTCGACCACCTGTTGGGCGCCGTCGTCCACTGGTGCGGCGGGCATGGCAAGGGCGAGGACATCCCCGCCATCGCGGAGCGCCTCCGCGCCGAGGGACGCCGGCCCTACGTCATCCCGTTCGGCGGCTCCAACGCGGTGGGCGCGACCGGCTTCGTGGCCGCGGTGGCCGAGCTCGCGCCACAGCTCGAGGCCGCCGGACGCATCGACGCCGTGGTGCTGCCCTCCGCTTCCGCGGGCACGCACGCCGGCACGATGGTCGGCCGGGACGCCTGCGATCTCGAGATGGAGATCGTGGGCATCGCGATCGACCGGCCCGGCCCCGGCCAGCCCCCGTACGAAGCGGCGCTGGCCGCGCTGGCGAACGACGTCGCGCGCCGAGTCGGCATGGAAGCGCGCTACACGGCCGCGCAGTTCCAGACCCGCTACGGCTACTTCGGTGGAGGGTACGCGGTCGTCGGCGACGCCGAGCGTGAGGCGATCCGCCTCGTGGCCCGCACGGAAGGCATCCTCCTCGATCCCGTCTACACGGGACGGGCCATGGCCGGTCTGATCGACATGGTTCGCAGCCAGGCCTTCTCCGCCGGGCAGACCGTGCTCTTCTGGCACACCGGCGGCCTCCCCGCGCTCTTCGACCACGCGAAGGACCTCGTGAAGGACTGATGGCGCCTCTAGAGCGTCAAGGCCGCCTGAAGCATGGCCCTCGCGTACCCGACGTTGTAGACCTCGCCCGCGAACCCGCCGCCTCCGGGATACATGTTCCGGATGGAGGCCGCCCGCTCGCGATCGACGTCGATCAGGCGGGGGTGCTCGGGGTAGATCGCGCGCGGGTAGCGCTGCCGCACGAGCTCCCGCATCACCCCGAACAGGTCCACCTGGCCGTCGTCGAGGAAGACCTCGGTATAGTCGACGTACGGCCGCCGGACGACGTTGCGGAAGTGGACGTGGTTGATGCGATCGCGCTCCCCGAGCCAGCGGCAGACCGCCACCGGGTCCTCGCCCATCTCACGCGTGACGCCGCAGTCGAAGGTCATCCCGTTGAAGGGGCTCTCGACCAGGCCCAGGTACTCCTTCCAGTGCGCGACGGTGGCCAGGAGCTGCTCGGAGCCGCGGCTGAGCGGCACCGGTGGGTCGTTCGGATGGACAGCCAGGCGGACGCCCGCCTTCTCCGCCTCCGGCACCACCGCCTGGAGGAATCGCTTCGCGCGTTCGAGCTGCGCGGCGCGCGTGTGGGTGCCCACGCCCTCCTTGGGCGGCAGGTCCTTCGAGAGCGAGTAGTCGTAGGCCGTGTACCCCGCGCCCGCGCGCCCCGTCTCCTCCTTGTAGCCCTCGATCAGCCGGTGCGCGTAGAAGTTGTACTCGACGACGGGCAGGCCGGCCTTGCCGGCCGCGCGGATCGACGTGACCACCTCCGCGATCTGCGCCTCCGCGCCGGGCCCTCCCCGGATGACGTCGTCGAACCCCGAGATCATCATGTTCCAGAGGACGAGACCGCCCGCCTTGAACTGATCGATCCGGGCGCGGACGTCGGCCTCGCTCCAGGGGATCTTCGGCCCGCTCGTGAGCACGTGGTCGACGCCGATCTGCTTGCGGCGCCTCATCGAGGCCTCGTCCACCGGGTCGTAGAAGCCGAGGCAGATCTTCGGCGTGTCCTTGCCTTCGGACGGCATCCCCGACAACGGAGCCGCCGCCCCCGCGGACGGCCGCGGCATCGATCCCGCCACCGCGGAGATCCCGATCGCCTTGAGGGCGTCCCTGCGAGTCAAGCCAGCGCGCATGTCGTGCTCTCCTCGCCCGCATCCTAATCCACATCCGCCGAGGTTTTCGTTGACTGTATCGACACCGCTGATATACGGTTTGCGCCAACCTCGGCCTCAGTCCCTCGTTGACGTGTCCCTGTGCGCGCCTGCCATCTCCAGAGATCCGCCTCCGATGGTGATGACGCCGAGACCGGGGAGGTCTCATGACGGATCGGATCGCCTCGAGCGTGAAACCGGAAGCCCTGGCCTTCCAGCTGCGCAGCGACGGTGCCGAGGGCACCCTCTACGCCAACGCCACCGTGCTCTCGCCTCGGCTCGTCGTGACTCCCCAACACGTGGTGCATGGTCGGAGCGACCAGCGGTTCGTGCTCGCGACCCGAGGGCGCGAGCTTCCGGCGCACATCGTGGCGGAGGACGCGCAAGCGGACTTCGCCCTGCTGGAGCCAGACGGGAACCTCGGCCACGACGGCCCGGTCGCGCTCGCTTCCACGCCGCCGCCGCCGGGGACTCGATGGGACTGTGTGTTCTGGATGCCCGGCCGCGAGTTGCGGACAGGTTTTGGCAAGGTCGGGAACACGGTGACGATCGAAGGGCGGCCGTACATCGAGTTGGACGTCGTCGAGCCGCGCAAGCCACCCGCGATCTCCTCCGAGGCCGCGCCCGAAAGCTCGCCTCTGGCCGGACTCAGCGGCGCTCCGATCGTGGCGAAGGGGCGGCTGATCGGCATCGCCGCTCGGGTGGACGGCGAGCATTGGTACGCCATCTCCGTGGCGGCCATGGCCGCCAGCACGGTCACCGATGCCGTGCGCGCCCTGATGGGCGGAACCATTGAAGCCGCCCCGGACCGTGATCAGCCGCCCGAGTTCTCGCGGCTCAGCGTCTCCGCGCGGCGGGCGCTGAGCCATGCGGAATCGATCCGGCGGCACCTGAAGAGCTCGGCCGTGCACATGGAGCACCTCATCGCGGGCCTCTACGAGAAGACGGACGGGCCGACGCAGAAGGCCTTCCAGGCGGCGGGCCTGGACGCGGACGCGGTCTTGAAGCTCCTGTCCGAGATCGCGGAAAGGCCGCTGCCGCGGCCGGGACAGTATCCGTTCGCGGACGTCGATGCGATCCCGGCCGCTTCCGCCCACGTCCGGCGAGCCCTCGTCGAGGCACGGCGCATTGCCGATGCGCGCGGCGCCGCCGCCGTCCAGAGCCGCCACCTCATCTACGGGGCGCTCTCCCTCGAGGACTGCCACGTCGTCCAGGCCCTGCGTGACAAGGGCGTGAAGAGGGACGACATCCCGCTCACCGACCCCTCGCCGGCGCCGAGGCTGGCGGAGCTGCTGGCCGGCCTGCACACGGATTCGACCAAGGGCGAGGACCTGCTGGACCTGAAGCAGGAGGTGGCCGCGCTGTGCGGGGTGCTCGCCGCCGCCAACGTCGACCCTCCGATCTCGGTCGGCCTGTTCGGCGACTGGGGAAGCGGCAAGAGCTTCTTCATGACGCTGATGGAGGAGCAGATCAAGGAGTACGCGAAGGGCGCCCGCGCCGATCGGCAGAAGGGCAAGCGCAACCCGTTCTGCGAAGAGGTGGTCCAGCTCAAGTTCAACGCCTGGCACTACGCGGACGCGGACCTGTGGGCGAGCCTGGCCTCGGAGATCTTCGAGCGGCTCTCCGAGAAGCTCGACGCCCAGGCCGTTCCCGATGGCTCCGCCCTCTCACCCCGGGACCACCTGCTCGCCGCCGCCTCCAGCGCGCGCGACGTGCTGGCCGCGGCCGAGCGGCAGCAGGCGGCGGCCGCGAAGACGCTCCAGGAGACCGAGCAGCGGCTGGCCACGCTCCAGAAGAGGGACGGCGAGATCGAAGCCGGACTCTCGGCCACCGCCATCGTGCGCGAGGCCGTGAAGGCCGCCTCGGAGATGCCGCAGGTCCGCGAGGAGCTCGACCGTGCCGCCGAGAAGCTGGGCCTTCGCTCCGCCGATCGCACCGCCAGCGACGTGCGCGCCGAACTGCTCGAGCTGGGGCAGGCGGCCGGGTACTTCCGGGGCGTCTGGCGCGGGCTCGTCGGGGGCGGACCGCGGCTGTGGCTCCTGTCCCTGGCCGTGATCGGGCTCGTGCTGGTGTGGGTGCCTCTCCTGATGAAGCACGGTGTCCTCGTCCGCCTGGGCGGCCTCGTCGCCGGGGCCACGGCCACCCTGGCCTCGTTGGGCGCGCTCCTCCGCCCGATCGTGGTTCAGGTCAGGGACGCGATGAAGACGGTGCAGCAGGTCCAGGAGGCAAACCAGGCGGCGATCGAGGAGCGGCGCCGCCAGATCGAGGTGGCGGGCGAGAACGAGCGGGCGGCCAACAAGACGCAGGTCGAGCAGGCGCAGGGGCGAGTGGCCCAGGCCCGGAAGGACGTCGACGAGATCCAGCGCCGGGTCGACGAGATGCGCGCCGACCGCCAGATGGCAAGGTTCCTCCGCGAGCGGTTCGCGAGCGCGGACTACACCAAGCAGTTCGGGAGCATCGCGCGCGCCCGCAACGACTTCGAGCGGCTGTGTGCCCTCTTCAAGCAGGCCAGGTCGGAGGCCAGGCAACCGTCGACGGGTCCCTCGGAGAGCCCGCTCCGCGTCCCCAGGATCGATCGCATCGTCATCTACATCGACGACCTCGATCGCTGTCCCGAGGACAAGGTGGTGGACGTCCTCCAGGCCGTGCACCTGCTCCTGGCCTTCGACCTCTTCGTGGTCGTCGTCGGCGTCGACCCGCGCTGGCTCCTGCACTCCCTGCGCCAGCATTCCAAGGCCTTCCAGGAGCCGGACGACGACGACGACACGGCTACGCTCGACGAGGAGAAGATCCACTGGCAATCCACGCCCTTCAGCTACCTGGAGAAGATCTTCCAGATTCCCTTCACGCTGAGGCCGATGGACTCGGGGGGATACGTAGCGATGGTCGATTCCCTGGTGCGGCCGATGAAGGACAAGGAGGAGGTGGCCCCCGCGACCAAGGGCCCCGAGGAGGCGGCGTCCGCCACGAGTCCGGCGTCGCCACCGAGCGGCGCCGCCGGCCCCTCGCCCGCGATGCCGGCCGCGCCCGCGGCCGGCGCGTCCGCGTCCGCCCCGGATTCATCTCCAGCGTCGCCCGCCCAGGGCGCGGCTCCCTCCGACGTGCCGCCACCAGAGCCCGATCGTGAGTATCTCGAGATCAGCACCAGCGAGAGCGACTACATGAAGCTGATGTTCCCGCTGATCCCGTCTCCGCGGTCCACCAACCGGTACGTCAACGTCTATCGCCTGCTGAGGGCGACGGTTCCCCCCGCGGCGCGGGAGTCGTTCGAGTCCGAAGGCGGCGACCACCGGGTCGTGCTCCTCCTGCTCGCCATGCTGACGGGCAACCCGGCGGAGACCACGGAGATCATCCGGGACCTGCTGCAGGGGGTCCCCGCGGACGCGTGGTGGGCGCGCCTCGAGGACTATCGCAAACGGGCAGTGGCCGCGGTGCCCGCCACCGGTGTCCCCGACCTCGAGGCGCAGGCGGCGGCCGAAGGATGGCGTCAGTTGTTCGAGCGGCTCGACACGATCGCAAAGACGGTCCGCGATCCCTGGTCCGCCCAGCGGTTCAAGGAGTGGGCCCCGCGCGTCGCGCGCTACTCGTTCCAATCGGGCCGTGTGCTCCTGGCCGCCCGCGCCGGGTCTTCGGGCGCGCCCCGGCCCCGGGCGCCGCGACGACAACGCGCCCGCCCCACGCGCACTACGGCCTGATCACCGTGCCATCCTTGCGCCGGGTCGTGCCCCAGGAATAGTCGAAGTTCGGCGGGCCGGCCGGGATGGGGAACTTCGCGGCCAGCTTCTCGTCCACCTCGATTCCGAGGCCGGGCTTCTCGCTGGCGAGCATGGAGCCGTCCTTGACTTCGGGGCAACCCACGAAGACCTCCTGGGTCTCCCTGGGGAACCCGCTGCCCTCGTGCACGCCGAAGTTGTAGCTGGCCAGCTCCAGGGCGAGCTGGGCGGCGTGGGCCACCGGCGAGGCGTCACCCGGCCCGTGCCAGGCCGTCCGGACGCCGAAGTACTCGCACAGGGCCTGGACCTTGCGGGCCGGGCTCAGGCCGCCGATCTGCGAGATGTGGATGCGGATGAAGTCGATCAGGCGGTCCTTGATGAGCGGCACGTACTCGTGCTGCGTGTTGAACAGCTCGCCCATCGCGATCGGGATGCTCGTCTGCTGGCGCAGGAGCCGGAAGTGGTCGTTGTCCTCGGGCGGCAGCGGGTCCTCGAGGAAGAAGAGGCGATACGGCTCCAGGGCCTTGGCGAGGTTGATGGCCTGGTTCAGGGTCACGCGCTCGTGCACGTCGTGCAGCAGCTCGACCTCGTCGCCGAGCTTCGTGCGCAGGTGCTCGAAGAGCTTCGGCACCATCCGCACGTACGGCGCGGGCTCCCAGATGGCCTTGGGGTTGGTCGGGCCCACCGCCTCGTCGGCCCCGGCCGCGCCGGAAGGGGCGGCGCCGCTCCGCGCGCCGTAACCGGCATAGCCCGGCGTCGACACCTGCGCGCGCACGTGGCGGAAGCCGCGCTCCATCGCGGAGCGGGCGCTGTCCTCGACCTCGCCGAAGCTCGCTCCGCTGGCGTGGAAGTAGCAGTCGGCGCCCTGCCGGACCTTGCCGCCGAGCAGCTGGTAGAGCGGCATCCCCGCCCGCTTGCCCTTGATGTCCCAGAGCGCGATGTCGACGCCGCTCATGGCGTTGAACAGGACCGGCCCGTTGCGCCAGTACGAGCTCACGTAGCTCGACTGCCAGATGTCCTCGATCTCGTCCACGTTGCGGCCGACCAGGAACGGCTTGAGGTACTTCTCGATCGCGGTCTCGACGACCAGCGCCCGCTGGGTGAAGGTGGCGCATCCCCAGCCGGCCAGGCCCGGCTCGGTGGTCTCGACCTTGACCACGACGAGACGGATGCCATTCGGCGCGGTGAGGATCGTGCGGATGTCGCGGATCTTGACCGGAGCCGTGCCCCTCGCCGGCGTGGCGGAGTCGGGCACGGGCCTGGGCGCGGCCCCGCCCTGCGCGAGCGCGTCCCGCGCCACGAGCAGCGACGCACCGCCCAGCGAGAGCGCGCGGACGACATGGCGACGGTTCATCGTGTCCTCCTGCTGGTGCTTGAGCGAGGCGACTCTAGTCGCTCGGGCGTCGAAATTCACGCCGCGGCGGCGGGACGGTAGACTCTGGCGCGTGAAGATGCGCCTGGCCGCGATGGCCGTGCTCGCCGGCCCGTTGTCCTTCGCGAGCCCCGCCGACGCGGTGGGGCAGAGCCTCGAGGCCGGGCGCAAGACGTTCGAGCAGCGCTGCGCCCGCTGCCACGGCGCCGACGGCGAGGGGGGCGAGATGGGGCCGCCGATCGCGGTGCGCCTGCCCACGCTCGGGGACCGCGACCTGGCGACGCTCATCCACGACGGGCGTCTGCTCCGCGGCATGCCGGGGACCGTCCTGCCCGCGTCCGAGATGGCGGGGCTCGTGAAGTTCCTGCGCGCGCTCCAGCACGAGCCCCCTCCGGTCGTGCGCACGGCGGTCCAGACGACCGACGGCCGCACGCTGGAGGGACAGGTCCGCGGCGAGGGATTGAACGACCTCCAGCTCCTGACCGACGACAAGCGCGTCCACCTGCTGCGGCGCGCGGGAGATCGCGTTCGCGAGGTCACCTCCGAGGCGGAGTGGCCCACCTACAACGGTGATCCCGGCGGAAACCGCTACACGACGCTCACGCAGATCGACAAGACGACCGTCACCCGCCTGGCGCCCCAGTGGCTCTCCTCGATCCCCGACGCCCTTCTGCTCCAGGTCACTCCGGTCGTGGTCGGCGGGATCATGTACGTCACCTCCCCGAACCAGTGCCTGGCCCTGGACGCGGGCAGCGGCCGGCGGATCTGGCACTACAAGCGGCCGCTCACCAAGGGCGTCTCCGGCGGCAACGCCAACCGCGGGGTCGGAGTGGCAGGGGATCGCGTCTTCATGATGACGGACCACGCGCACCTGCTGGCCCTCGATCGCTTCACCGGCGACCTCCTTTGGGACACCGAGCTGGCGGACTGGCACGAGAACTATGCGGCCTCGTCGGCGCCGTTGCCCGCGGGCGACCTCGTCATCTCCGGCGTGTCCGGCGGCGAGCACGGCGCGAACGGCTTCGTGGCCGCGTTCGACCAGGCGACCGGCGCGGAAACGTGGCGATTCTGGACGGTGCCCCGGCCCGGCGATCCCGGATTCGAGACCTGGCAGGGCAAGGACGTCGCGCACGGCGGCGCGCCGACCTGGTTCACGGGCAGCTACGACCCCGCGCTCGACCTCGTCTTCTGGCCGACCGGCAATCCCACCAAGGAATACAACGGAGACGATCGCAAGGGCGACAACCTGTACGCCAGCTCGATCGTCGCCCTCGAGCGCAAGACGGGCAAGCTCGCCTGGTACTACCAGTTCACACCGCACAACCTCTGGGACTGGGACGCCACCCAGACGTCGGTGCTCGTCGACGCCGACTGGCAGGGCCAGCCGCGCAAGCTGATGCTGCACGCCGACCGCAACGGGTTCTTCTACGTGTTCGACCGCCGGGACGGCGCCCTGCTCCTGGCCAAGCCGTTCGTCGAGAACCTGACGTGGGCCTCCGGCATCGGCGCCGACGGCCGGCCGATCCTGCAACCCGGCCAGGAACCGACCGCCTCGGGCACGAAGGTGTGTCCCTCGCAGGACGGGGCGACCAACTGGTACTCGCCCTCGTTCAACCCCGCGACCGGCCTCTACTACCTGCAGACGGTCGAGAAGTGCAGCGTCTACACCAAGAGCGACCAGGGGGAGTGGGAGAGCGGCCGGACCTACCTGGGCGGCACGCAGCGCACGGCCGCCGATCCCAGGCCCCGGCGGATCCTGCGCGCGATCGAGATCCGGACGGGACGGGTCGCGTGGGAGCTGCCGCAGGCCGGCCCCGCGAGCTCCTGGGGCGGCACCCTGGCCACGGCGACCGGCCTCGTCTTCGTCGCCGAAGACGGGGGCGGCCTGACCGCGGTGGACGCGGAGTCGGGCAAGCCGCTCTGGACGTTCCAGGCGAACCAGACCTGGAAGGCCTCGCCGATGACCTATACGTTCGACGGGAAGCAATACGTGGCGGTGGCGGCGGGGCCGAACATCATCGCGCTGGCCGTGGTCGACCCGAGGTAGAGAGACCCCTGTGCGGCCGCTCACGCGGCCCGGGCACGTGCGGCCGGTCACGCCGGGGCCCGGCCGGCGAGTGGTACGGTCGGGTCCGCCGTGTCTCTCCGAGCCGACGTCGCCGCTGTCCTGAGCGCGCTGCTCCTGCCGCTCCCCGCCTACGCGCAGAACGCGCCCGTCTCCGTCAACGTCGACGCCGG
This sequence comes from Vicinamibacteria bacterium, assembly GCA_041481445.1. Lineage (GTDB taxonomy): Bacteria > Acidobacteriota > Vicinamibacteria > Fen-336 > Fen-336 > AA29. The sequence continues at coordinate 10,508 of JBGPBV010000086.1, read as the reverse complement.
CCTCGGACGCCATCCGATCGCCGACGACATCTACGGCCTGGCCTACGCCGACCAGGCCACCCTCGTCGATCTTCGCTGCCGCCTGCACCGCCTGGGCGGCAACAACACCAGCCGCTACAACTGGCAGGTCAACGCCGACAATCGCGGTAACGACTGGTATTACGAGAGCGTCCCCTACTCGAGCGCCACCCAGGGCGAGGTGGGCGACACGTTCATCGAAGAGAGCCGGGCGGGCGGCGCCGAGCCCATGCTCACGGTGCCGATGGTGGGCTGGGTGGCCAGGCTCGGGTCCAATCGCAGCAAGCTCGCCAGCTTCTCGATCACGAAGTACGGGACCCAGACGGGAAACGACTGGCAGTGGTTCCCCGACGCCGGCAACGGCGTCCGCACGGGCGGCCAGAACGTGACCGGCAACAATCCAGCGGACGCCAATGTCGCGGCGGACGCCACGTTCCAACAGGGCTGGGTGGGCCACCTCGTCGGCCAGTGGGGCCAGTCGAGCGCGGGCGGCCTCCGGTACTACATCCTCGACAACGAGCCCAGCATCTGGCAGTCGACGCACCGGGACGTGCATCCGGTGGGCGCGACCATGGACGAGATCCGCGACAAGGCCGTCGAGTACGCCACCCGCATCAAGTCGCTGGACCCGGGGGCGCAGGTGGTCGCGCCGGAGGAATGGGGCTGGACCGGCTACTTCTACAGCGGATACGACCAGCAGTACGCGGCCGCCCACGGGTGGAGCTCATTCCCCGACCGCGCCGCCCACGGCGGCTGGGACTACCTGCCGTGGTTCCTGGACCAGATGCGGCAGCAGGAAGCCGCCTCCGGCCAACGGCTGCTCGACGTCTTCACCGTCCATTACTACCCCCAGGGCGGCGAGTTCTCGGATAGCGTCTCCACCGCGGCGCAGCTCCTCCGGAACCAGTCCACGCGCTCGCTCTGGGATCCCGCCTACGTCGACCAGAGCTGGATTGGCGACAAGGTCGCGCTCATCCCCCGCCTCAAGGGCTGGGTGGCCGCGCGCTACCCGGGCACCCGGATCGGGATCACCGAGTACAACTGGGGAGCGGAGGGCCACATCAACGGCGCCACCACCCAGGCGGACGTCTTCGGGATCTTCGGGCGCGAAGGGCTGGACCTGGCCACGCGATGGACGACGCCCGCCTCGGGCTCGCCGACCTACAAGGCGATGAAGATGTACCGGAACTACGACGGAGGCGGCTCCGGGTTCGGCGAGACGAGCGTGTCCGCGGTGGTGCCCAACCCCGACCAGCTCTCCGCCTTCGCCTCCGAGCGCTCGTGGGACGGGGCCCTCACGGTGATGGTCGTGAACAAGGTCCTCACCGGCAACACGCCGCTGACCGTGAACCTGGCCGGCTTCCCATCCGACTCCACCGCCCAGGTGTGGCAGCTCCGCTCCACCAACACCATCGACCACCTGGCCGACCTTCCGGTCACCTCCAACAGCGTGGTCACGTCCGTCCCGCCCCAGAGCATCACCCTGATCGTCATCCCGCCCACGGACCTGATCTTCAAGGACGGCGTGGAATCAGGGGGAATGGGCGCCTGGTCGTCGTCGGCCGGCGGGGGCGACCTGACCGTGACCGGCGCCGCCGCCCTGGAGGGGACGCGTGGCCTGTCCGCGTACGTGAACGACACCGCCAGCCTCTACGTCCAGGACGACCTCCCCCGCGCGGAGAGCCGCTACCGCGCGCGCTTCCTCTTCGATCCGAACGGCTTCGACCCGGGCCTTGGGAACGGCAACCAGCGCGTCCGGCTGGCCATCGCGTTCCAGGAGAGCCCCCAGGCCCGCGTGGTCACCATCGTGATGAGGCGGCTGGGCGCACAGTACAGCGTCATGGCGCGCGTGCGCGAGGACGACGGCACGACGAGCGACACCGCGTTCTTCAACGTCACGGATGCCCCGCACGCGGTCGAGATCGCCTGGCAGCGCGCGACGGCGCCCGCCGCCCATGACGGCACCTTCCAGATGTGGATCGACGGCGCGCCGGTGGCCACGCTCGCCGGCCTCGACAGCGCTTCTCGGCGGATCGACTTCGCTCGCCTGGGCCTGATGAGCGTGAAGGCCGGGGCCTCGGGGACCGTCTACCTCGACGGATTCGAATCGCGGCGGCGGACCTTCATCGGCCCGTAGGCCCCGGGAACGGGCCAGGTCATGAAATGACCACGGCCCATCCAATTACCGTTGACGGCGACCCTGGGGCGCGTGTATAACCATCCCACTTTTCAGCCATCCCTGAGACGGCCGCTCTTTCGTACTCGGTTCCCCCGACCCCGCATCAGGCGGAGTCCGAGCGGCGTCAAGCGAGGAGTGACGACCATGACGGCATCCCGTTCACGGTGGATCCTGGCCTTGACCGTCGCCGCGGTCGTCCTGCCCGCCGGATGCACGCCGAGGGGCGGAGAGGGCACGAGCGAGCCCGTCGCGAGCACTGCGCCCCCCGAGAACAAGTTCCAGGACGAAGCCAGGCGGGCGAACCGGAGCGCGGAGTCCTTTCCCGCCGCGGGAGAGGACTACTTCCACGACATGGACGGGGGACTGGCTCTCGGTCCCGACGAGGTCAAGGGCCGCAACACCTGGATCGTCTGGACGGGGGGCGACGACCGCTTCTGGGACGGCATCTCGAAGACGAGCTTCGGGACTCTCGACTTCCTGAAGACGCTGTCCTCGCATCCGAGCCTCAAGAACAGCCGCGACAACCGCTGGCACTACCTCGGCCTGGTCAACGAGCCCTGCTTCGACAAGGCCACCGGCCCCGACCCCGATCGCTTCGGGCTGTGGCTCGACAAGCGGAGGCCGGACTGTCCGGCCGACCCGTTCGACGATCCCGCCAAGTACCCGGGTGTTCAGATCGGCTCACGCGGAAAGACGGTGCCCGTCGGCTCCTACTACGGCGCGCCCACCGGCATCGTCGGCCTCCGTCTCTTCCCGAACCCGGACTTCGACGAGGCGGCCAGGAGTCAGTGGGACCCGGACAAGTACTACACCGATCCCAGGTACTACGGACGGAAGGACCTCGTGAAGCCCTACCGGGTCGGCATGTCGTGCGGGTTCTGCCACGTGGGGCCGAGCCCGACCCGGCCTCCGGATGACCCCGAGAAGCCGAAGTGGGAGAACCTCAGCTCGATCGTCGGCAGCCAGTACTTCTGGGTGGACCGGATCTTCGATTGGCAGGCGGACGAGACGAGCTTCGTGTACCAGGTCTTCCATACGTCTCGGCCGGGCACCCTGGACACCTCGCTCATCTCCACCGACAACATCAACAACCCGCGGACCATGAACGCGTTCTACTCGCTGGGCGATCGGCTCGCGATGGGGAAGCGGTGGGGAAAGGAGACGCTGGCCGGGGGCGGCCTGAACAACAAGCAGTTCAACAACTATTTCACCCAGGGACCCCTTACCGAATTCTTCCAGGGCCCGAGCACGGTATTGACCCCGCGTGTGCTCAAGGACGGCGCCGATTCCGTCGGTCCGCTGGGGTCCCTCAATCGCGTCTATCTCAACATCGGGCTCTTCAGCGAGGAATGGCTCCGGCACTTCAATGCCCTGGTGGGCGGCAAGCGCACCTCGCCCATCGAGATCGCCGTCGCGGAGCGAAACTCCGCCTACTGGCAGGCGACCGAGATGCAGACCCCGGCCACGGCCGCCTTCTTCCTCACCAGGTCCACGGCGCCGCACCACCTCAAGGATGCCCCGGGCGGACCGGCCTTCCTGACCACGGACAAGGCGAAGCTCGATCGAGGCAAGGAGGTGTTCGCGGAGCGCTGCGCGCGATGCCACTCGAGCAAGGCCCCCGCCAACCTGGCCCTGGATCCGGGAGGCTGCGCCGGCCGCGGCTACCTCGAGTGCTGGAACAAGTACTGGGCCTCGACCAAGACCCCCGAGTTCAAGGCGGAGATGAAGAAGATCGTCATGGCCGACGATTTCCTCGTCGGCAACTACCTGTCCACCGACGCGCGGGTGCCGGTGACCCTGCTCCAGACCAACGCCTGCAGCCCGCTCGCCACCAACGCGCTCGGCGGAGACATCTGGGACAACTTCTCGTCGCAGTCCTACAAGGACCTGCCGTCCGTGGGCCAGATCACGGTGTACAACCCGATCACGGGCAAGGCGATCCCCTACGACATGCCGGCGCAGGGCCGCGGGTACACGCGTCCGCCCTCCTTGATCAGCGTCTGGTCCACCGCGCCGTACCTCCTCAACAACAGCGTGGGCAAGTTCGACCCCGACCCTTCCGTGAAGGCCCGGATGGGGTCCTTCCAGGATTCCATCGAGCAGATGCTGTGGCCCGAGAAGAGGGAGAAGGACAAGGTCCTGGGCAGCCTGATCCCGGGCAAGATCGATCGGACGCCCAAGGCCACCTACTTGAGGGTGGCCGCCGGCTATCTGCCCGACGTCCTGCAGCCGCTTCTCACTCCCGCCGACAAGGTGCTGCCGACGTTCGTCGGGGAAGGCGGCATCGAGATCGGGCCCATACCCGCCGACACGCCCATCGACCTCATCTCCAACCTGGAGCTGTTGCCGGACAAGAACCTCACCCTCGCGGAGCGCCTCCATCACGACACGGAGGCGGCCAAGCTGGTGGTCCAGCTCAAGGCGGACCTCCTCGCCCTGGGGGCGGTGCCGGAGGCGCAGAGGGAGGCCAAAGCCAAGCAGGTCTTCGCGGGGGTCGCCGACCGTCTCTTCGAGCTCAGCAAGTGTCCGGACTACATCGTCAACCGCGGCCACTACTTCGGCACCAGCGCCTTCACGGAAGAGCCCGGGCTGAGCGACGCCGACAAGCGCGCCCTCATCGAGTTCGTCAAGACGTTCTAGCGATCGAGGGGTGCCGCGGCATGACGTCGTCCGAGAGCCGGCCCACCGACTTCGAATACGTCGTGGTCGGATCGGGCGCGGGGGGCGGCACCCTGGCCGCGCGCCTGGCCGAGGCCGGCCACCGCGTCATGCTGTTGGAGGCGGGGGGCGACCCCTGCGCGACCGGAGGCGCGGAGGGGCCGGGAGCGGACCGGCTTCCCGACGACTACGACGTCCCCGTGTTCCACGCCTTCGCTTCGGAGAACGAGGCGATGAGCTGGCGCTTCTTCGTCCGCCACTACCAGAGCGACGAGCAGCAAGCGAAGGACGGCAAGTACTACTCACGGTTCGACGACCAGCCCGTGGACGGCGTGCTCTATCCGCGCGCCTCCGCGCTGGGCGGCTGCACGGCCCACAACGCCATGATCATGATGTACCCGCACAACTCGGACTGGGACGCGCTGGCCAAGCTGACCGGCGACGACTCGTGGTGCGCGGAGTCCATGCGGCGGTACTTCGAGAAGCTGGAGGACTGCCGTCACCGTCTCGTCTACCGTTGGCTGGCCAAGCTGGGCTGGAACCCGACGCGTCACGGCTGGAAGGGCTGGCTGCGGACGGAGAAGGCGTTCCCGCGGGCGGCCTTCTTCGACCTGGCCCTGCTGCGGACGATCTGGGCCTCGGGCAAGGCGGCGGCCGCGCACGTGGGCAAGCCCCTCGATCGGATCCGGTGGTTCCTGGAGAGCCAGGCCGATCCCAACGACTGGCGGCTGGTCCTGGGGAACGACGTGGGGATCCGGTATCTCCCCCTGGCCCGGAGCCACGGGCGGCGCGTGGGCGCGAGCGAGCGCGTGCGGCAGGTGAGAGACCGGCACCCGGAGAGCCTGCACCTCGAGCTGGGCGCCCTGGCCACGCGCGTCCTCTTCGACGGCAACCGCGCCGTGGGCGTCGAGTACCTCAAGGGCAACCGCCTCTACCGGGCCTGCCCGCAGCCGGCCGCGCAGCCGGGCGAGACCCGGCGGGTCTACGCCTCACGCGAAACGATCCTCGCCGGCGGCGCGTTCAACAGCCCCCAGCTCCTGATGCTCTCCGGCATCGGACCGCCGGACGTCCTGAAGGCCCGCGACATCGATCCGTGGCTGCCCCTGGAGGGTGTCGGGCGGAACCTGCAGGACCGGTACGAGGTCGGAGTGGTGAACCGGATGGCCTTTCCGCATTGGAAGGTCCTGCGGGGGGCCCGCTTCGAGAAGGACGATCCCCTGCACAAGGAGTGGAAAGCCGGCGGGAGAGGCGTGTACGGCACCAACGGCGCCATCCTGGCCGTGATCACCTGCTCGCGCGCCGAGCTGCCCGTCCCCGACCTCGCCTGCTTCGCCCTCCTCGGCAACTTCCGAGGGTATTTCCCGAACTACTCGCACCTCTTCCGGAAGGACCTGAACTACCTGACCTGGGCCATCAACAAGGGGCACACGAGCAACCGCGCGGGACGAGTGACGCTCCGCTCCGCGGACGCGCGCGACCCGCCCCTCGTGAACTTCCACTACTTCGAGGAGGGAGACGGCGGGGGCGGTCAGGACCTCGACGCGGTGGTGAAGGGCATCCAGTTCGTGCGTGGCCTGACCGACCGGCTGAAGAAGAAGGGGCTCATCGAGAAGGAAGAGGTACCGGGCGAGCACGTGCAGACGGACGGTGATCTGCGGACCTTCGTGCGCAACAACGCCTGGGGGCATCACGCCTCCGGTACGTGCGCGATCGGGCCGCGGGAGGGCGGTGGGGTGCTGGACGGGGACTTTCGTGTCCACGGCACGCAGGGGTTGCGCGTGGTGGACGCGTCCGTCTTCCCGCGCATCCCGGGCTTCTTCATCGTGGCCGCCGTCTACATGATCGCGGAAAAGGCCGCGGACGTGATCCTGAAGAACGCGCGACCGGCGGGGGCGAGCACCACCTCCCCGGCCGGCAGTCAAGGAGAAGCAGATGGCAATCCAGGTTTCGGAGCTGTTCAAGATGTCGCAGGTCCAGCTCGATGACCTCTTCAAGGCGAGCGAGCCGGGCCCGATCCCGAACGGCGAGGCCAAGGGCACGGCCATCGTCGCCCCCGGCACGACTTTCACGGACGAGATCGCGACCCTGATCAACCACTTCGCCTGGCAGGGCAAGACCTTCGACGCGGCCAAGGGCGTCCTGCGCAATCGGATCACCCTCCTGGGGCTGAACGCGATCATCGCGAAGGTCTACAAGGCGCCGAGCTGGCTCGACGGCAAGGAGTGCATCGTCCTCGACTACTCCGAGACGTCGCTCGTGGCGCGCCGGATCCGGGACGAGATCCGCCAGATCGGCCCGGGCATGTACCTGGGGAAGGTCTATTGGGACAAGACGCGCCTGATCGACTTCGCCCTCGAGTTCTGAAGCGGACCCTTCCAGGTCGATGCCCGGCGACGGCTCTCCCGCCTCACCCTCGAACTCGAACGCCAGTCGTCCCCTGCCGAGGGCCAACACGGGCTCGGCCTTCCTGGACGCGGTGGCGGATGCCTCGACGTCCCTCGTCCATCTCGAACGCCGCTTCGATCCCTTCGTGCGCCCGGCGTTCGACGCCCTGCTTCGCGATCCGCTGTCGAGACTGACGACTCTCTTGATCAACCGGAGACGCCGGAACGAGGGCTTGAAGATCGCCGAGGAAAGGCCCATTCCGGACGAAGAGTCCCATCTCGAATCGATCATCGCGAGCTTCGACAAGCAGATGCGTCTGCTCTGGAAGCCCGGTGGATTCGAGCGGGGAGGCAACACGAAGACGCAGGGGATCGTGCGGGGGGAGTTCATCGTGCACGACGGTCTCCCTCCGGAGCTGCGCCACGGCATCTACGCCGAGCCCCGCACCTACCGGGCGTGGGTGCGGTTCTCCGGTCCCGGCCCCTACGTGACGCCGGACATCGACGACGTCGGGTTCATGAGCATCAGCATCAAGCTCCTGGGCGTGCCGGGGCCGAAGCTGATGGACGAGGAGAAGCACACGCAGGACATGTTCGGGGTGTCCACGCCGACCTTCGTGACGCCCGACACGAAGGCGAACGCGCAGTTGCAGATCGAGAGCCTGAAGAACGCCCAGATCTTCTATTTCCTCAACTTCCGTCGCTCGCACGTCCTGGACTTCATCATGCAGGGGCTCTGGATCAAGACCCAGAGCAGCCCGTTCGAAGCGCCGTACTTCAGCTGCGTGCCCTACCTGCTCGGGGAAGGCCAGGCGATGCAGTACTCGGTGTGGCCCAAGTCGACGAAGCGGACACGGATACCCCGCCTTCCCTTCCGCCCTCCCGACGACTACCTGCGGCAGGCCATGGTCGCCTCCCTCGCCCAAGGGGACGTCGAGCTCGACGTCCGCCTGCAGCGGCAGACGGATCCTCATCTCATGCCGATCGAGAACAACGCCGTGCTCTGGCCGGAGAGGCTCTCTCCTCGCATCTCCGTGGCCACCTTGCGTCTCCCTCGCCAGAAGTTCGACTCGCCGGCGCAGATGGAGTTCGCCAAGCGCCTGTCCTACAACCCCTGGCACTGCATTGCCGAGCATCGCCCCCTCGGAAACCAGAGCCGGGCTCGCCGTCGGATGTACTGGGAGCTCTCGACGCTGAGGCACACCATGAACAAGGTCCCTCACTACGAGCCGACCGGAGACGAGACCTTCGAGTAGCGGCATGACGCCACAGGCGAGCTTCATGATCGTGGCCGCGGTGGACCCCGCCAAGGAGGCCGAGCTGCGCCGGCTGCTCGCGTCCATGAACGACGCGCCCGGCCGCGTGAAGGCGGACAACCCGCTGATACCGTTCGCGCAGTTCGACACCCTGCACGTCGCGCGGCTGCTGCTCGTGGACGACAAGACGCTCGCGGACATCGAAGTCTACGGAATCCCGCGACGCCGCTATCCGCTCTCCCTGGCCTTCCTGGGCGACGTAGACGGCGACGCCGAGGCCTTCCTGGAGGAGGCGGCCCGGCGGGCCGGGAACGGCCTGCGGGCCCTCTTCGGGTGCTGCGAGGGGTTCCGTGCCGACGGCGACCTCGTCGAATGGATGAGGATGCACCGCGTGGTCGCCGCGGCCAGCTACGTCAACTGGCGCGGACGCACGGTCGGCGCCATCCGCGAGGCGGCGGCCCTGCGTGAAGCCCTCGAGCGGCACGTCCGGACCCAGGGCCCCGCCCTCGAGTCCCGGCCGCCCACCGAGGTCCACGCCGCCTTGCGGAAGCTGGTCCAGGCCGACGTCGCCGCCGGGCGTCTCACCCTCTCCCCGGAGCGGCCGACGCCCCTTCGCTGGTGGCTCGGCAACCTGCTGCACCTGGTCGGCCTCCCCCTGCTCCTCCTCCTGACCCTTCCCGTGGTGCTGGTCGCCCTCGTCGTCGGGCTACTTCTCCTTCGGCGCCGGGAGCAGACGGATCCCGAGTTCTGTCCGCGGGTGGACGCGCTCGCCTCCGCCGAGCTGGCCCTCCTGGAGGACCACGACGTGTCCAACCAGTTCAGCGCGATGGGCAGCCTGAAGCCCGGGGTGCTGCGTCTCTGGACGACCGTCCTCGTGCTCCTGGCCCTGGACTGGGGCACGCGTCACATCTACACGCGCGGCCGCCTGGCCCGCGTGCGCACCATCCATTTCGCGCGCTGGGTGTTCCTCGACGACCGCGAGCGGATCATCTTCCTCAGCAACTACGACGGGAGCCTCGAGAGCTACATGGACGACTTCATCAACAAGGTGGGCTTCGGGCTCAACCTCGCCTTCGGCAACGGCGTCGGCTATCCCCGGACGCGGTGGCTCCTCCTGGACGGTTGCCAGGACGAGCGGAAGTTCAAGGAGTTCCTGCGCCGGCACCAGCTGCCCACGCAGGTCTGGTACAAGGCCTACCCGGGCTTGACCGCCGTCGACCTCGAGAGGAACGGGCGCATCCGGCAGGGACTGGAGTCCGCGACGATGACCGATCGTGACGCTCGCGAGTGGGTGGCGCTCCTGTGAGTTCGCCCGACGTCGACTACGGCGACGTGCAGGGTCTCCTGCGCTTCGCCCACGGGAAAATGGCGGAGGCCTCTTTCGCGCTGCTGCGCGTGAACGATGTCGAGGCGGCCCGGGCGTGGCTGCGATCCGCACCGGTGACCAGCGCCCTCACGACGAACCCGCCGCCCACGAGCGCGCTGCAGGTCGCCTTTACGGCCGCCGGCCTCCGCGCCCTGGGGGTGCCCGCCACGACCCTGGCCGGCTTCTCGGCCGAGTTCCTGGCCGGCTTGACCGAAGACAGCCGCTCGCGACGCCTGGGGGACGTCGGGAGGAGCGCACCCTCGCAATGGGAATGGGGGAGTCCCGCCAACGTCCCTCATCTCGTCGCGATGTTCTATGCCGAGGCTGGGCGCCTCGAGCCCTTCCAGCAGGCCCACATCGGGGACGCGTGGAAGAGCGGCTTCGAGCTGCTGCGGTGGCTCCACACCGGCAACCTCGACGGGGCCGAACCCTTCGGCTTCGTGGATGGGATCAGCCAGCCCCAGATCGATTGGCCGCAGCAACGGCAGGTGTCGGCCGGCCGCTTCGACTACAGCAACGTCGTGGCCCTCGGCGAGTTCCTGCTCGGCTATCGCAACGAGTACGAGAAGTACACCGACCGGCCGCTGCTGGACGCGGACGCGAGCACCGCCACCCTGCTCCCCGCGCAGGACGCGCCGGAGAAGAGG
>JBGPBV010000085.1:0-28192 GCA_041481445.1 Vicinamibacteria bacterium | reverse complement strand
GGGCGCATTCAGGTAGACCGTGCCGTTCGCTATCCAGCCGCCGACGATGCTCGGGGGTAGGTCCAGGTAATCAACGCGCAGCGGCTGTGTCACCCCGAGCTGCGCATGCCGGATGCCGCCGTTGTACACGGCAGAGATGGAGACCCGGCGCGAATAGGCCACCGGGGTGGTCGAGATCTCGAACGTCGCCGTCGTGGCGCCCGCGTCCACCGTCACGCTGGCGGGAACCGTGGCCGCGGCATTGTCGCTGTCGAGGGCCACGATCGCCCCGCCGTCCGGCGCCGCGGCAGCCAGGACTACGGTTCCCGTCGCCGCGCTTCCTCCTGTCACAGCGGCCGGAGCCACCGTCAAGGAAAAGGGAGGCGCTTGTTCTTGGCTCACCGTCCAGAGCACCGGATACATCCAGTTGGTGAAGATCCAGAAAGCGTAGCCGACGAGTTTCGTAGACCCATTCCGCTGCGGGGAGAGGGCCCACGCGGTCGAATTTTCGAAGTTGCCTGGATAAAGGTCGGTGACGATGCCGGTTGCGCCGTTCGGCGTGCCCGGCGTCCACAGCGCGGCGTGCGTGATCGAGCTGTCGCTTCCGTCGACAAGGATGTCGCCGGCAACCTGCCCTTCATTGTTGATGTCGTAGGCATCGAGCAGGGGGAGCCCGGTCATGGTGCCGCTTGTGCCGTTGGACGATGAAGGCGTCCAGAGGAATGGTTCGCCTTCCCTCCATCCCACCACTTGACCGAGGTCGTTGATGCTGGTGACGGAACCGACCGTACCGAGATCGATCATCGTCCCTGCCGTTCCGTTTGGAACATCCGGGGTCCAGAGAAACCCGCGCGTGTCAGCGTTGCCCAGGTAGCTTTGCCAAACGACGCCCACCACCTGCCCGACGTTGTTGATGGCAGTCGCCCAGCTCTTGCCGTCCCCTGGATTCACGAGCCGGATCGCTTGCCCCGCCGTCCACAGCAGTGCCGAACTATGGTTGCTGTCGACGAAGGCCCCGACAACCTGGCCAGCGTCGTTGATTCCGTAGGCGGTTCCTACCGACCCGTCCGGTGCGGCCGGAAGCGCCCGCATCGAGCCGACCGTTCCATTCGGGACGTCAGGCGTCCAGACGAAGCTGTAGAGGATGCCTCCGTCGCTGCTCCAACCGTACCCGGCGATCTGCCCAGGCCATTGATGGCGAGGCCCGAGCTATTCCCTGCAGAGTTTTCAAGGGTGCCCAGGTCATGGACTGTCTCGCCTACACGGAGCGCAGCGTGGTAATCGGCACCGGCCATGGTCATACCCGCGATATCACCGACGCCATTGACGTCGTTCGCGCGGTACAGTCCGTAGGGCATTTCCACGGTTGTCATGACGTCGAGAGTTGCTTTGCGAGCCTTGGCTGCCGGCGCGGTTACGTTGCCCGTGCTTCCGCTGCCCGCGAAGACGCGGCTCGACTGGCCAATCGCTCTTGTTTCACCTGCGCTCTCCTCAGCGGCGCTGGCTGCCGTCGACGGGTTCACCGTCACGAAGCCAGACGTCAGCAGGACAAAGGCGATCGTGGGCGTGAATGCTCTGCGCATGCGTGGAGCTCGTCGGGCGCGGACGCGGACCAAGTCATTCATCGTTCCTCCTCTTGGCGCTGGCGGCTTGCCAACGGCCCTTGCGCAAGCTGGCGAAGACGATGGGCGCCGAGCGGTGTGCCGGCAACCGGCAAGTCCGGGCAGATGCGCTCAAGAGCGCTCATGGCGCTCATCGGCCTGGGGTTTCAGGCCGACCGTGAGCGGGCGTAGAATCCACCACCGCTCACCCTTCCCCAGGTGGACTCGATGGCCGTGACTGACCCACCTCGCCCTCACGCGCTGCCTGAGCCCGAGTCGAGCCAACGCCTGGATTCCTGGAAAGAGATCGCCGTCTATCTCAAACGCGACGAGAGCACCGTCCGGCGATGGGAGAGAGAAGGATTACCGGTCCATCGGCACGCCCACAAGAAGAAGCCCACGGTCTACGCGTACAAGTCCGAGGTCGACGTCTGGTGGAAGGGCGACCGCACCCGGCTCGAGTCAGGAGAACGGGCGCAACCCAGCCGCCAGCGTCGAGCGGGTTGGTGGTCGATGGGGTGGCTGCTCGTCCTGCTGGCGGTCATGGTCGGGTTGAACGTCGCCGGAGCGCGCGACCGCCTCCTCGGCCGGTCCCGAGCTGGGGAAATCAGTTCCATTGCCGTGCTCCCGCTGAAGAACCTCTCGGGCGACGCCCGGCAGGACTACTTTGCCGACGGCATGACGGAGGCGCTGATCACCGAGCTGGGCAAGATCGGCGCCTTGCAAGTGGTCTCGCACCAGTCGGTGTACGGCTACAGGCAAAGCGACAAGACAGTGCCCGAGATTGCGCGGGCGCTGAAGGTGGACGTGGTGCTGGAGGGCACCGTCCTCCACTCGGGAAATCGCGTTCGCATCACCGCCAACCTCGTTCAGGCGGTGCCGGAGCGCCATCTCTGGGCGGAGAGCTACGAGTTCGATCCGCAGGACGTGCTGGCGATCCAGAGCAGGGTGGCCCGGGAGGTCGCGGGCCGGATCCGGCTGAAGCTCACGCCGCAGGAGCAGACACGCCTCGCCACTTCCCGGCGCGTCGATCCCGAAGCCTACGAGGCGTATCTGCTGGGCCGAGCGTACATGCTCAAGGCGCGGAACGCCGCGCTTGGGATCCGGGCCGAGGAGTACTTCAAGAAGGCAATCGAGAAGGATCCGGCCTACGCTCCCGCCTACGCGAGTCTCGCCGAGCTCTACCTCATGGCCAGAGCGTCTTCCAAGGCATCCGAGCCCGAGCACCGGCAGGAGGCGCGGGCGTTTGCCGAGAAAGCGCTCGAGCTGGACGACACGCTCGCTGAAGCGCACAACGCTCTCGCCAGGATCGCCCAGCGTGACTGGGACTGGGCGGGGGCGGAGCGAGAGTATCAGCGCGCGATCGACTTGAACCCCAGCTATCCCGTGGCCCGCACCTGGTACGCCATGTACCTGCACGGGATGCAGCGCTTCGAAGAGGCCTCGGTCCAGGCCCGGCGCGCGCAGCAGCTCGACCCGGGATCGCCGTACGTCAACACGTGGGCCGGGGCGACATATGCGTTCGGCGGGCACCTCGACGAGGCAATGCGGTCGTGGCGAAGAGCCTTGGAGCTGGACTCCACGTTCCCGGATGCGTTCCTCATGATAGGCCGGACCTACGTGTCGCAGGGGAGATACCAGGAGGCGATTGCTGTACTTCGTAAAGCGACGGCCGCGAACAATGACGCACCCCAACCCCAACTGATGGGCGCGCTGGCGCATGCCCTCGCCCGGGCGGGACAACGCGAAGAGGCACTGAAGCTGGCCGATGAGTTGGAGCGAATCGACAGGCAATCGGGCGGGGGACGGCGGGGGTACATAACGCCCTTCGCACTCATATGGGCCTATGCCGGCCTAGGCGACAAGGACCACGCTTTCGAATGGCTGGAGGTCGCGTACAACGACCGAAGGGATCGCATCGTCTGGCTCAACGTCGACCCCTTGTTGGACCCGCTGCGCGCCGATCCCCGCTTCGATGATCTCTTGCGCCGCGTGGGCTTGCCGGTCAAGAGCCCACCGCGGTCGGACTGACTCCCGTGCGGGTGAACTTTCGCCTTCGCCGAGCCCCCTGCGGCAGTCAGCCGGCCGTTCGGGCTCATATGGGCCTATGCGGGCCTCGGCGACAACGACCCGGCGTTCGCCTGGCTGGAGAGGGCCTACGAAATGCACAGCGACAGGATGATCTGGATCAATGTGGACCCGCTGCTGGATCCGCTCCGCTCCGATGCCCGCTTCCACGATCTCGTCCGTCGGATCGGCCTGCCCACCGAGCGTTCACCTCGGTCTGGATAGTCCGAGCGCTGATGCCATGACGCCTTCGTCGATGCCGCGTGCGGGCGTCGCCCGGACCTTCATCCTCTCCGCGATGCTGGTGGTCGCGTCGCGCAGCGACGTTCTTGCCCAGACCGCTCAGCTCAGTGGACGGATAACCGACTCGACGTCCGCTCCGCTGCCCGGCGCGGCGATCACCGTGACAAATACCGCCACCGGGGTCCGCCGCGAGGTCGCGGCGAACGAGCAGGGGTTCTACGCGGTGCCTTTCCTGGCGCCGGGAACGTACCGCATCACCGTCCAAGTGGCGGGCTTCAAGCCGGCCGGCCGCGACGGCCTGGCGCTCTCGGCGGATGACGCGGAGCGCGCCGACTTCGAGCTCCAGATCGGCGCGTTGCAGGAAACCGTGCAGGTGGCAGAGAGAGCGGCGCCGGTTCATCGCGAGGACTCGTCGATGGGCCAGGTGATCGATCAGCCGACCATCGTGGATCTGCCGTTGAATGGGCGAAACTACTCACAGCTCGTCCTCCTCAGCCCGGGCGCCGTGCCGAACCCGGGCTCACGCGTTCGAAGCGACGGCGTGAACGTGAACGGCAATCGTGCGTTTCAGAACAACGTCCTGATCGACGGTCTCGACAACAACAACTACCTGTCCGGGGCGGGAGGTTCCTCGACCCAGGCCATACGACCGCCCGTCGATGCGATCCAGGAATTCAAGGTCGAGACCGCCAATTACGGCGCCGAATACGGCCGGGCCGCCGGTGGCGTGATCAGCGTGGTGACCAGGTCCGGCTCGAATGCGTTCCATGGATCGGGGTTCGAGTTCTTCCGACACGAACGCCTGGAAGCCAACGACTTCTTTGCCAAGCGCAACGGCCTGGCCAAGCCACCGCTGCACTACAACCAGTTCGGTGCGACACTCGGCGGCCCCATCGTCCACGATCGAGCCTTCTTCTTCGCAAGCTACCAGGGCACGCGCGAGCTCCGGACCTACACGGCCACGGTGACGGTGCCGACGCCCGGGATGGTGCGCGGCGAGTTCGGCCCCGTGGCAGTCTACGACCCGCTGAACGTCGTGAACGGAGTCCGCCAGCCGTTTCCAAACAACACGATCCCGCCGGAGCGGATCGACCCCGTCGGACGGCGGATCGCCCAGCTCTTTCCGGCCCCGAATCGGCCGGGCACCGTCGACAACTTCGTCGGTGCCGTGCCGCGCAGCGATGATCGCGACCAGGTCGACGCACGCGTCGACTACCACGTGAGCGCGCGCTCCCGTCTGTTCGCCCGTTACAGCCGATCCGATGGCGGAATCGCGCAGGGCAGCCTCTTCGGCCCGCCGGGTAACGGTCACCCGAACCTGGCCGCGCTCGGCGAGACACAGCAGTTTCCGCTGATCACCTCCAGCGGCGCTTCCTCCCTGGTGGTCGGCCACACGCAGGTCCTTTCCGCGGCGCTCGTGAACGAGCTGCGCGCGGGCTACGGCGCGAACCGGGTGGATTCACGGAGTCCGGCCGACCGCCCGCTCATGGAGGAGCTCGGGCTCAGGGGCATTCCCCTGGTGCCGGAGCTGACCGGCCTGCCCGCGTTCACGATCACCGGATTCGGCGCTCTCGGAGATCGCACACAGTTGCCGTACCAACCGACGGCCCGCATCGTCCAGATCGCGGACAACCTGTCCTGGGCACATGGGCCACACCTGTTCAAGACCGGCGGGGAGGTGCGATTCAAGAGGAACGCGCTCGAGAACCTGCAACAGGGCCGCGGCAACTTCACGTTCACGGGCCAGTTCACGTCGCAGGTGCCCGGCCAGGCGACCGGGTCGGGCCTCGCGGATCTCCTGCTGGGCCAGACGAGCGTGGCCCAGCTGAGCACGCCGCTGAGCGGCGATTTCCAGGACCGCTACTACGCGGCCTACGCCAGCGATGCGTGGAAGGTCGCCTCGGATGTCACGCTCAACCTGGGCCTTCGCTACGAGGTGCAGACGCCGATGTGGGAGCGCCAGAACCGCATGGCGAGCTTCGATCATGACCCGCAGAGCCCGACCTTCGGTACGCTCGTCGCCGCGCGGGACGGCGATCTTCGCGCGCGCACCTTCAGCGGCGTCGACCTGAACAATGTCGCCCCGCGCGTCGGCCTGACATGGCAGCTCACCCCGAAAACGGCGGTGCGCGGCGCCTATGGGCTGTTCTACGGGGGTCTCGGCTACCAGGCGGCGCTTCTGTCCGGCCTGGCCAACGTTCCGTATTTCGTGCGCGTGACCCTGCGATCGGCGGCGACGGCGCGGACGTCGATGATGACGCTCGTGGACGGATTCAAGGTCGACGCGCTCGACCCCGTCAAGGTCTCGAACCCCGATGCGTTCTCCGTCGCCCCGGACCTCCCGCTGGGCCAGGTTCACCAATGGCATCTCAGCATCGAGCGGCAGCTCGCGTCGAGCACCGTCCTGACGGTGGCCTACGTCGGGTCCGATTCGTCGCAGCTTCGGGGCGTCAACAACGCCAACGCACCCGTCCCCGGCCCCGGTGCGGTCCAGGCGCGCCGGCCCTTCCCCGCGTTCGGCGACATTCTCGAGGCCAGCGATTTCGTCGAAGCGACCTACCACGCGCTCCAGGCGTCCGTGGAACGGCGGTTGACCCATGGCCTGGCCCTGCTCTCGAGCTACACGTGGAGCCACGCCCTGGACAATGCGGCGGACCCCGGCGACACTCCGAGCGCTGTCACGCCGCAGAATCCGAGCGACATCCAAGCCGAGAAGGCGTCGGCGCTCTTCGACGTCCGCCACCGGTTCGTGGCGAGCGTCATCTACGAATCGCCCGTCGGCAGGGACGGAGGTGAGCCCGGGCGCTCGCGACTGGCGAGACGGCTGCTGGGCGGCTGGCGTCTGGCGGGAATCTTCGTGGCGCAGACTGGATTCCCGCTCACCCCGACGCTCCGGCCGAACTCCGCGATCTCGACGACGCCGCTGCGGCCGGACTGCCTGGCCGATGGGAATCTTCCGCGAGGCGAGCGGACGGTCGACAGGTGGTTCGACGTGAGCGCGTTTCGAACGCCGGCCCCGTACACATTCGGGAACTGCGGGCGGAACGTGCTTCGTGGGCCCGGGTTCGTGAACCTGGATGCCGCGGTCAGCCGTGAGTTCCGGGTCGCGGGCGACAAACGGCTCGAGCTTCGCGTAGAGGTCTTCAACGTGGCGAACTCTGTTCACCTCGGCCCGCCCAACGCGGTGATCGACGAGCCTGGCCAGGCGGGTCGCATCACGTCCACGCAGGCACCACCGCGCCAGGCGCAGCTTGGACTGAGGTTCGTCTTCTAGGTGTCAGGATTGGGAAGTCCTCGACGGCCGGAGATTCATCTCGCCTGCCACCGAGGCCGGATGCGGACGAGGCGGCTGCATGGCAACTCTGTGCGGCTGGGGTTGGCTCCTCAGGTAGGAGCAGTTCCGGTTAGTGGTGCGGGGGATGCGAACGATCCGGTTTGAGTTGGGGGCTTGGTCACATGTGCCCTATTCGGGCCTCCCGGAGGAGCCAAATGGCCGATTTCACCAGACGTGAATTCATGAAGACTGGGCTTGCCGCGGGAACGCTTGCCGTCACTGGCGGTCTGCCGCTCATGGCACAGCGCAAGACGGCAACCGACTTCGTAACCCTGGGAAGGTCCGGGGTGAAAGTCACGCGTTTGGCGTTTGGCACGGGGAGCTTCAGCGGCCAGGTTCAGCGCGATCTCGGGCAGGAGGGGTTTACGCGCCTGGTGCGCCATGCCTACGACCGCGGCATTCGCTTCTTCGAGACCGCCGAGTCGTACGGTGAGATGCACAAGATGCTGGGCGTCGCTCTGAAGGGTATCCCGCGGGAGACCTATCAGCTGATGTCCAAGGTGACCACTCGTGACAGTGTGAGCCCGCAACAGAAGGTCGACGAGTTGCGCACGCTGGCGAACACGGAGTACTTCGACATCCTGTTGCTGCACTGGCAACATACCGCCACCTGGCCAGCCGACACCCGCCGCTGGCAGGACGCGATCTTGGAAGCCGAATCGAAGAAGGCTGTGGTGAGTCACGGCGCGTCGGTCCACGGCCTCCCGGCGCTGCGACGGGTGCCCGGGAATGAATGGCTCAACGTTGCCATGATCCGGGTGAATCACAAGGGCAAGAGCATGGACGCCGAAGACTACGCCACCCAGGGGTTAGGGAATGTGCCCGAGGTCGTCGAGCACGTGAAGAAGGTTCGGAACGAAGGAATGGGCGTAATCTCGATGAAGCTCATCGGCGAGGGCACATTCAACCGCGAGGACCGGCAGAAGGCGATGAAGTTTGCGTTCAGGCAGGCGGGCGTCGATTGCGTGACGGTCGGCTACAAGAGCATGGGCGAGATCGACGAGGCGATTGAGAATCTGAATATGGCGCTTGCGTAGGCGCGTGGACCCGGCGTAACTACGCTCCGCCCGTCTCGTTGCCGGTACGATCGGTCCAGCCTCAGTTGAGGGACATTCACGCCGACGGCGCGGCGGAATCGTTGTCCCAGATGAGTACTGGTCTAGTATCTTGCTCGAGGAAGACCACCGGCCCCGGTATAACCCCAGGGGCGTCTGAAGCCTTGGCGACCGCGGGAGAACTCGCGATGAGAAAGGTGATCCTCTTCGTCCAGGTTTCCCTGGACGGCTTCTTCGAGGGACCGAAGAAGCAGATCGACTGGCACATGGTCGATGACGAGCTCCACGCCCACGTCATCGAGGAGCTCAAGGCGATGGGAGCCTTCCTGAACGGACGGGTCACCTACGAGCTCATGGCCGGATTCTGGCCGACCGCCGACGCCGACCCCGGGAGCACTCCTCTTGTGAAGGAGTTCGCCCGGATCTGGCGGGACATGCCCAAGGTGGTCTATTCGAAGACCCTCACCTCGGCGGGGTGGAACACCACGATCGCCCGGGACGTGGTGCGGGGAGAGGTCGAGGAGCTCAAGCTCCGGGCCCGTGGGGATCTCGTGGTCGGGGGAGGGGACCTGGCCGCGGCCTTCATGGGCCAGGACCTGATCGACGAGTACCGGATCTACGTCCACCCGATCCAGATCGGGGAGGGGAAGCGCCTTTTTCCCCCTTCGAAGGAGAAGGTCCTGCTCCGCCTCGCCGAGACCCGAACTTTCGGGAACGGAGTCGTCCTTCTCCGGTACGAACGACTCCGGCCCCGTGGGGGGAGCTAGTGGGTTGGCTCCTCAGGTAGGATTCGAACCGAGAATCAGCCCTCGACGCCAGCCGACTCCAAGCTACCCGATCCTGAACCGAAGGCGCACTGACTTCACTGTCCCTCGGACCACGTCTGGCTGATTCTCACCGAGAAAAGGGACAGTTGAGGGACAGTCTGAAAGCCGCCGAAGCCCACAGGGACTCGGCGTCCGTCCTGGCTGGACGCCGGCTTCGGGCTCATACTGGTGGAGGAGCCCATGGACGGGCAGGCCTGTGGAGTTCTTCCCTGGCCACTCCCCCTGGGAAGGTGACGTCGGCCCCGCTGCGAACGGGTTGGGAGTCGTCAGGCATGCGATGGATCTCGCGGCTTCTGCTCGGCGGGACCACTCTTCTGGTCCTCGGGCTTGCCAGCGCCGAGGGCCCCTCCCCCAGGACATTCCGGGTGTGGGTCTTCGCCGATGCCCACGTGGGGACCGACAAGGCGCATGGGCGAGACAGCCTGGCCACGGCGCTCCGACAGTCCGAGAGCGCCTCGGGCTTCGAGTGGGACGTGGCCTTGGACTTGGGCGACATGTCCGGCATGCAGGACACGCCACAGGACGAGGAAGGCCAGGAGATCGTCCGACAGTTCAGCGTGCTCACTCGCCACCGCCGCGAACAGATCTACGACCTGTCGGGCAATCACGACCGCAGTGGTCTGAACGAGCCGCAGGCATGGTGGTGGCGGAAATGGCTCGATCCCACAGGCGAGCACGCCGAGTTCTCCGGGGTGGACCGGGCGAAGCGGCCGTTTCCGGTCGAAGGCACCTGGGAGCGCTACTCGTTTCGCGTCGGGAACCTCCTCTTCCTGATGATGAGCGACATCAACGAACCCTCACAGAAGGTCGGGAGGGGCACGCTCGGCGGAAACCCGGGCGGTGCCGTGAGCGGCGAGACGTTCCGCTGGTGGAAGCGAAACGTCGAGGACAACCGTTCGTCGATCGTCGTCAGCGCCCATCACTACATGCTCAAAGGCACGACGGTCGCGTCCGGCGAGTGGGAGGGAATGCAACGCGACGACAATGGCGGCTGGAAATCCTTGTATCACGGCTACTATCCTCGAGGAACCCCCCAGGGCGCGTCGTTCCTCTACTGGGTGGACAGCAGGCCGGACTCAGGCGCCTTCGAGACCTTCTTGGCGGCAATGCCTATCGACCTGTGGCTCGGAGCGCACACCCACACGCGCCCCGATGACACGTACGGCGGAAGATCGCACGTCGAGCGCCGCTGGGGCACGACTTTCATCAACGTCTCCGGTCTGACGCAGCACCACGGCCACCCGGAGAATCAGGTCCCCAGGAGCTGGCTGCTGACGTTCACCGATGGCAGCCCCGAAGCGACCGCTCGGTGCTACCTCCATGGCGACGAACATGCTCCTCAGGGTTGGTACACCACGACCGCGCAGCTGATCCGATTGTCCAAGCCCTTCCGAATGCCGGCCGGCGCGGCTCCGGGCCTAGCGAAGTGACGATGCGATGGTCGGGAGACGGAATCGCCGACGGCTCGGGCGGGGGTTGGCTCCTCAGGTAGGATTCGAACCTACAACCCTCCGGTTAACAGCCGGATGCTCTACCCTTGAGCTACTGAGGACCAGTTCGCCGCGGCGGGTTCAGCGGCAAACGCCAATTATAGGAATCGGCTTCCCGGGCGTCAACGCCAGGCGGTGACGGCGGCCGGGACGTGGCGCCGGAGGGCGGGCGTGAACAGCTCCGCCTCCAGCGCGCAGGCCTCGCAGGGGGACGGGCCGGCGGCGCGGCCGTGGGCACATTCGTCGTCAGTCGCCGGGGACGATTTCGCCGCGTCCGCCCATCCGGAGCGGCCGCTCGCCATCGAGAGGAACGCGCTCACCGACGCAACCACGGCGGGATCTCGAAGGACGCGCTGGTGGCCGAGACCGCTCGTCTCCAGCAGGCGTGCGCCCGGCCAGGCGCCCACGATCGTGCCCGCGTCCGCGAAGCGGACCTCGCGGTCGTCCCGGTCGTGGACGACCAGGAGGGGCGGCGGACCCTCGAGGCCGCGCAGCGGCACCAGGGGCAGGTCGTCCCAGTCGGCACGAAGACGCCGCTCGCTCCGCCGGCGCAGCTCGTCCTGGACTCTCGGGGACAGGCCGAGCTGACGGGCGAACGCCTGGACCCAGTCGAGAGGATCGGCGGGAGCGCCCACGAAGACGAGCCGGTCGACCCGCAGTCCCTCGCGCATCGCGAACGCCACGGCGGCGGCGCCCAGCGAGTGCGCGACGACGCCGTAGGCGGGGGCCGTCCGGGCGACGACCGCGGCCAGGGCGCGCCCGATCTCGGGGCCGGAGGACAGGCGGCCCGCGGACGCGCCGTGCGCGGGGCCGTCGACCGCGATCACGCGGAACCCGCGCGCCACCAGCGGGGCCACGAAGGCGCCGAGATGCTCGGAGCGTCCGCCCCACCCGTGGACGAGGTAGACGGCGGGACCGCTGCCCCACGACCAGACGGCGAGCGGGCCCGAGCCCACTCGGACGTCGAGACGCTGGGCGCCCGGCGGAAGCGGCGTCTTCGAGGGTCGGGGCCGGGGCGGGCGGAAGAAGAGCGACTCCGCCCACCGCGCGGTGAGCCGCGTCGAGATCGCCTGGCTCAGGGCCAGGAAGGCACGAAGGAGGGCATGTCTAGAGCGAACGTTCGTGCTATTTCTGGCGGCACGCGCCGCGCCGGAGGATTCTGCGTTCCCATTCCGATGTCGGACCTGACTCACATCGATCTCCTTTGCGAATGCGCGCCGCGCCCTCGTGCGGTACGGCGGCGGGCGGGCGGGGCGAGGCCACGCGGTTTGCGCCCGGCGGCCAGCAGCGCCTCCACCGCTCGCCGCGCGCGGGCGCCGGCCTCGGGGTCACGCATCAGCCGCGTGGCGTGATGCCAACCGAGCATGACCGAGTACAGGTCGTGCGCGAACTGCTCGGGATCCGCGTCTCGGCGGAAGTGCCCCTCCGTGATGCCGGTGCGAAAGCAGGTGGCGATGGTCTCCAGCCAGTCGCGCTGCAGCTTCACCAGCTCGTCGCGGGCCGGGCCCGGGCGGTCGTCGAGCTCGGTGGCGGAGGACACGAAGAGGCAGCCGCCGGGGACGGAGTGCGAGCCGCCCCAGGCCAGCCAGCGCTCGAACACCGCGCGCACGCGGGGCTCGCCGCGGGGCGCGGCCAGGGCCGGGCGCACCACGTCCTGCACGAAGCGGTCGGCGGCGAAGCGCAACACCTCGACCTGCAGGGTCTCCTTGGCCCCGAAGTGCGCGAAGAGCCCGCTCTTGGAGAGGCCGAGCTCCTCGGAGAGATGGCCGATGGTGAGGCCGGCGAGCCCGACGCGGCTGGCCAGGGCGGTGGCCCGCTCCAGGATGGCGTGCCGGGTCAGCTCCCCCTTGCCCATTTCGGACATAATAGCACGATCGTTCGTATTGTCAAGGGCGGGCGATCGGGTCGACTAACATCCCCGCCGGTGACCCGGTCCACGATGGCCGCTTTCCTGGCCGTGCTCGCGCTGGGGGCGGCCCTGCGCTTCTACCGCCTGGAGCGCGAGAGCTTCTGGATCGACGAGGTCCTGTCCCTGGAAGTGGCGCGGCAGCCCTGGCCGTCACTGCTGGCCGCCACGGGGCACGACGGCCACCCACCCCTGTACGCGGCCGCCTTGCGGACCTGGATCCTGACCTTCGGCGACGGAGACGCGGCCGTCCGCAGCCTCTCCGCCCTCTTCGGCGTCACCGCCCTGCCCGCCTTCTTCCTCCTGGCCCGGCGCCTCCTCCCCACCGGCGGCGCGCTGGTGGGCACGCTCCTCTTCGCCTGCTCGTCGTACCACATCTATTACTCGCAGGAGGCACGCAACTACGCGCTCCTCGTCCTGCTGACCCTGCTCTCCTGGCTGGCCCTGCTCGCCCTCGACGAGGAGCCGCGGCCCGCGCGCGGCGCCGCCTACGTCGCGGCGACCGTGTTCCTCCTCTACACCCACGTCTTCGCGTTCTTCGTCTGGGGAGCGCAGATCCTCTGGATGGCCTTCCGCCTGCGCACGCGCGATCGCCGGCTCGCGCGCGCGGTGCCGATGGTCGTCACCGCGATCCTCGTGGCCCCGTGGATCGTTGCGCCCTGGACGGCGCTGCTCCTGCGCCAGTCGAGCGTCCGCACCACCGGTCTCCACCTCGTACGGCCCACGCTGTGGACGGTCCTGACTTCCGCCTACCAGCTCGCGGGCTCGCCGGTGACGGCGGCGATCCTGCTCCCGGCCGCCGCCCTCGAGGCCTAC
Source organism: Vicinamibacteria bacterium (assembly GCA_041481445.1). GTDB lineage: Bacteria > Acidobacteriota > Vicinamibacteria > Fen-336 > Fen-336 > AA29. The sequence continues at coordinate 14,874 of JBGPBV010000085.1, read as the reverse complement.
CGAGGGCTCGTGGGCGGCGAGAGTGGCCGCTCGCGAACGGCGCTGCTTCTCCTGTGGGCCGTGGTCCCGCACCTGCTTCCCTTCGCGGTCTCGCAGGTCGCGGCGCCCATCTACATCACGCGCGCCACCATCGTGACCCTGCCCGCCCTCTACCTGCTCGCGGCGGCCTTCCTGGCCCGCCTGGGAGCGTGGCCACGCGCGATCCTGGTGTCGGTGGCGGTGGTGGGCGCGCTGGCGGCACAGGTCCTGTACTTCCGTGTCCCGACCAAGGAACAGTGGCGAGAGGTCGCGGCGACGGTCGATGAAAGAGCGATCGCGGGCGACGTGGCCGTCTTCGACGCCGGTTACGGCCGCCCCGGGTTCGACCACTACTCGCGCACGGCCGTGCTGCAGAAGGTGAGCCTCGGGGCCGATCTCACGTCGCCGGCCGGCGCGGCCGAGCTCGCAGGCGCGCTGCCTTCGAGCGCCCCGCGTCTCTGGCTGGTCCGGTTCCAGCGGCCGCCGGCCAAGGAGGCCGTCGTGGAGGCCCTCGCCGGACGCTATCGCCTGGCTGGATCGGGGAGCTACACCGGAATCGAGCTGTACCTGTTCGTCGGAGGGAGCCCGTGAAGGCCGCGATCTGCTACGAGAGGAACCAGCCGGTCCGCGTCGAGGACGTCACCCTCGACCCGCCACGGGCGGGCGAGGCGCGCGTGCGGCTGGTCGCCTCCGGCGTCTGTCATTCCGACCTCTCGGCCGTCAACGGGACCATCCCGCATGCCCTCCCGCTCGTGCTCGGACACGAGGGGACGGGGATCGTCGAAGAGGTCGGCGAAGGCGTGCGCGACCTCGCTCCCGGCGACGCCGTGGTCCTCTCCTGGGTGACGCGCTGCGGGGAATGCTTCTACTGCCGCGCGGGATCGCCGCACCTGTGCGACCTCGGCGCCCGCATCAACGCGACCAACCGCATGCCCGACGGATCGTCCCGCGTGAAGAGCGGCGGCCGCGAGCTAGGCGTCTACTCCGCTCTCGGCACCATGGCCGAGCATGCGGTGGTGCCGGCAGCCTCCGCCGTGAAGCTGCCCGCGGACGCGCCCCTCGAGGCCTGCGCGCTGCTCGGCTGCGCGGTGATGACGGGCGCGGGCGCGGTCTTCAACACCGCGAAGGTGGCGCCGGGCAGCTCGGTGGCGGTGTTCGGCGCCGGCGGCGTCGGCCTCAACGTGGTCCAGGCGGCGGCGATCGCGGGCGCGGAGCGGATCATCGCCGTCGACACGCGAAGGGCGAAGCTCGAGATGGCGCGCGGGCTGGGCGCCACCGACACCGTGGACGCCACGCAGGCGGACGCGGTGAAGGCGATCCGCGCCCTCACCGGCCGCCGGGGCGCGGACTACGCGTTCGAGGCCATCGGGCGCGGGGAGACGATCGAGCAGGCCCTGGCCGCCACCCGCAAGGGGGGCACCTGCATCGTAGTCGGCATCGCCCGCGCGGAGGAGACGGTGAGCCTCAACGCCTTCCAGATCCCGTTCTACGAGAAGCGGCTGCTCGGCTGCTGGTACGGCAGCGCCGACGTGCGGGCGGACGTGCCGAAGCTGCTCGACCTCTATCGCCGCGGCCGCCTCAAGCTCGACGAGCTGGTCACGAAGAGGTACCGGCTGGAAGAGATCAACGAGGCCTTCGCGGACATGACGTCCGGCCTGACCGCGCGCGGCCTCGTCGTCTTCTGAAGCGGGAGCCCGCGGGCCTCAGGCGACTTCGAACAGCCCCGCCGCCCCCATGCCGCCGCCCACGCACATCGTCACCACGACGTAGCGCACGCCGCGGCGCCGGCCTTCGATGAGGGCATGGCCGACCAGGCGCGCCCCCGACATCCCGTAGGGGTGGCCGACGGCGATGGCGCCGCCGTCGACGTTGAGCTTCTCGTCGGGGATGCCCAGGCGGTCGCGGCAGTAGAGGACCTGGACGGCGAAGGCCTCGTTGAGCTCGAACAGGCCGATGTCGTCCATCTTCACGCCCGTGCGCTCGAGGAGGCGCGGCACGGCGAAGACGGGGCCGATGCCCATCTCGTCCGGCTCGCAGGCGGCGACGGCGAAGCCGCGGAAGATCCCGAGGGGGCGCAGTCCGCGCTTCTCGGCCAGCCGGCCGTCCATCACCACGCAGGCGGAGGCGCCGTCGGAGAACTGGCTGGCGTTGCCGGCCGCGATCACGCCGCCGGGCAACGCGGGCTTGATCTTCGCGACCGCGTCGTAGGTCGTCTCCGGGCGGATGCCCTCGTCCGCGGAGAGCATGACCTCGCGCGTGGCGAGCCGGCCCGACTCCTTGTCCGCCACCGCCATCACCGTCGTCAAGGGCACGATCTCGTCCTGGAACTTCCCGGCCGCCGCCGCCGCCGCCGCCCGCTGCTGGCTCTGCACGCCGTAGCGGTCCTGGGCCTCGCGCGGGATCCCGTAGCGGCGCGCCACCGTCTCCGCCGTCTGCAGCATCGTGTGGTAGACCTGTGGCTTGTGCTCGAGGAGCCAGGGATCGCGGGCCATGTGCCGGTTGGCCTCGTTCTGCACGCAGGAGATCGACTCCACGCCCCCGGCCACGAGGACGGGCACGCGGTCCACCAGCACCCGGTGCGCGGCCATCGCGATCGTCTGGAGGCTGGACGAGCAGAAGCGATTCACGGTGGCGCCGGCGGTGGTGACGGGCAGCCCCGCCCGCAGCGCGATCTGCCGGGCGATGTTGCCGCCGGTGGTGCCCTCGGGCAGGGCGCAGCCCATGAGCACGTCCTCGACCTCGCCGGGATCGAGAGAGGCGCGCTGGACGGCGGCGCGGACGACGTGCCCGCCCAGGGTGGCGCCGTGGGTCATGTTGAGGGCGCCCCGCCACGACTTGGCGAGGCCGGTGCGGGCGGTGGAGACGATGACGGCGTCGCTCATGATCCCGTGAAGGTCCCGCCCTCGGCGGCGAGGCGGAAGAGCCGCGGGGCGGGTGTCCAGAAGGCGGCGTCGCCGTGCCCGCCGGCCGCGAACGCGCGCATGGAGCGCACGACGTTGTAGAGGCCGACGGTGTCGGCGAAGAACATGGGCCCGCCGCGGAAGGGCGGGAACCCGTAGCCGGTGAGATAGACGAGGTCGACGTCGGAGGCGCGCTGGGCGATGCCCTCTTCGAGGACCTTCGCCCCCTCGTTCACGAGCGCGAAGACGCAGCGCTCGACGATCTCGGTGCCGGTGATCGATCGGCGCGTGAGGCCCAGGCTCCGGCTCTCCTCCCGGATCAGCTCCTCCACCGCCGGATCCGGGATCGCGTCGCGCCGGCCCGCCTCGTAACGGTACCAGCCCGTGCCCGTCTTCTGCCCCAGCCGGCCCTGCTCGCAGAGCCGGTCGGCGATGCGCCAGCGCCGCGCCTCCGGGTGCTCCGCGTAGCGCCGCTTCCGGATGAGCCAGCCGACGTCGTTGCCGGCCAGGTCGCTCATGCGGAACGGCCCCATGGCCATGCCCCAGCTCTCGAGGGCGCCGTCCACCTCCGCCGGGAGCGCGCCCTCCTCGAGGAGGAGCATGGCCTGCCGCAGGTACGGCTCCAGCATGCGGTTGCCGATGAACCCGTCGCCCACGCCGGAGACGACGGCGGTCTTGCGGATGCTCTTGGCCAGGGACATCGCCGTGGCCAGCACGTCCTTGGCCGTGGCCGCGCCGCGCACGACCTCCAGCAGCTTCATCACGTGGGCGGGGCTGAAGAAGTGCGTCCCGACCACGTCCGCGGGCCGGCGGGTCACGCGCGCGATGGCGTCGAGGTCGAGGGTCGAGGTGTTGGTGGCGAGGACGGCGCCCGGCTTCATCGTCTGGTCGAGGGTCCGGAACACGCCCTGCTTCACCGCCATGTCCTCGAACACCGCCTCGATCACGATGTCGGCGGCGGCCACGTCCGCGTAGCTGAGGGTCGGCCGCAGCAGGCCCATGCGCTCCTCGAGCTGGGCGGGGCTGAGCTTGCCCTTGCGGACGCTGCCCTCGTAATTCTTCCGGATCGTGGCCAGGCCACGGTCGAGCGCGTCCTGCGCGGTCTCCAGCACCGTCACCGGGATCCCGGCGTTCGCGAAGCACATGGCGATGCCGCCGCCCATGGTCCCGGCCCCGATGACGGCCGCGCCCCGGATGGGACGCGCGGGCGTGTCCTCGGGCACGTCCGCGATCTTGGAGGCGGCCCGCTCCGCGAAGAACGCGTGCCGCAGCGCCTTCGATTCCGTGGTCTCGAGGAGGGCGGCAAACAGGTCCCGCTCCGTGCGCAGGCCCTCGTCGAAGGGCTGGGAGAGAGCCGCCGCCACCGCCTCCACGCACTTGAGGGGGGCCGGATACCCTTTCGACACCGAGGCCACGGCGTTGCGGGCGAAGGCCAGGAACCCCTCCGCGCGCGGATCGTCCAGGGGACGGTCGCGCAGCCGCGGCAACGGGCGCCGGTCGGCGACCTTCTCCGCGAAGGCCATGGCACCTTCGAGAAGGTCGCCGTCGATCAGGGCGTCGAAGACGGCGGTGCCTCGGAGCGCCTCCACCGGCACCGTGGCTCCCGACACGATCATGTTGAGCGCGGTCTCCAGGCCCACCGCCCGCGGCAGGCGCTGGGTTCCGCCCGCGCCCGGGAGCAGGCCGAGCTTCACCTCCGGCTGCGCGACCTCGGTCCCGGCGGCGGCCACGCGGTAGTGGCAGGCCAGGGCGAGCTCCATCCCTCCACCCATGGCCACGCCGTGGAGGGCCGCCACCACGGGTTTGGGGCTCGCTTCCAGGGCGCGGATCACGGTGTGCAGGGTGGGTTCGGCGAGCAGCCGCGGCGTGTTGAACTCGCGGATGTCGGCCCCGCCCGAGAATACCTTGCCCGCCCCCACGACGACCGCGGCCGCCACCTCGGGATCGGCCACGGCGGCGTCGAGCTCTTCGAGGAGCCGGCGGCGCAGCTCGTGGGCCAGCCCGTTCACGGGCGGGTTGCTGAGCCGGAGAACGGCGATGCGGCGGCCCATGCGGCGATCCTAGGACGGTTCCCGGTCCGGCGTCAATCCTCCTCCGGTCGTTGGTCGGATGACCAACATCGGCAACGGCGGGCCCGTCCTCGCCGGGCCCGGAGCACAGTGATTGCCGCCAAAGTTTCGTCTTGACAGCACCCGCGGCCCCTGGGTAGTTTCTTGGTCACGTGCCCAAAGCAAGGGAATCATCCAAGGCGGTCGAGGACCGTTTCCTCGAGAAAGCCGCCCGCCTCTTCCGCACGAAGGGCTTCGCCGCGACCACCGTCCGCGAGATCGCCCGGGCCGCCCGCATGCACCCGGGCAGCCTCCACTACCGCTACCCGACGAAGGACGGCCTCCTGCTCGCCCTCATGAAGCGCGGCGTGGAGGCCGACCTCGCGGGCATCCGCGCCGCCCTCCGTGGCACGCCCGATCCCGTGGAGCGCCTCCGCCTGGCCCTCCGTTCGCGGCTCCGCTACCTGCTCTCCCGCGACGCCGCCCAGGTCGTCCTGTTCGAGTGGCGCGCCCTGAAGGGGCCGGCGCGCCAGGAGATGGTGCGGCTGCGCGACACCTACGAGGCCTTCTGGTCGGGCCTGCTCCACGAGGCGGCGGGGACGGGCCGCTTCCATCCCGAGATCGATCTCCGCCTTCTTCGCTTCCTCATGTTCGGCGCCATCAACGGCGCCGCCCTCTGGTACCGGCCGGAAGGCCCGCGCACGCCGGACGAGATCAGCGACGCCTTCTGGGGCCTCATCGCCTACGGCGTGCTCGACGAGGCGCACCGGCCGGACGACGTGACTTCCGCCCTCCGCACGCTGTCGGCCCTCGAGACGGCGGACACCAGGGGTGCCGTGGACTGAGAGCCAACGGGGCGGACCGGCCCCCGGCCGGGGGACCGGCACCCGCGAAGATCGACCGGCCGATCGGATGGGGAGACCGACCGATGCCGAAGCATGACCGACGGATCCGGACCAGAGCTGGGCTCCTCGTGCTCGCGCTGGGGCTCGTGGCCACGCCGATCCTGCGCGCCCAGTCGCGCGCCACCGGCGCCGACCTCCGGGGAGCCGTGCGCGACGAGTCGGCGGGCGCCATCGCCGGCGCCACCGTGACCGTCACCTCCGCGGAGACGAACACCGTCCGCACCGCGCGCACCGACGCCGGCGGCCGCTACTTCATCGGCGCCCTCCCCCCCGGCCTCTACCGCATCGCGGTGGAGATGACGGGCTTCACTTCCCAGCAGCGCGAGGCGGTCACCCTGCACCTGGGCCAGGCCCTGGACCTCGACTTCACGCTGTCCCTGGCCGGGCGCGGCGAGAACGTCACCGTCACCGAGGAGGTCGGCCTCATCGACACCCAGCGCACCGCGGTGTCCTCCGTGGTCGGCCAGGCCCAGATCGAGGGCCTGCCCATCAACGGGCGCAACTTCATGAGCTTCTCCGTGATCACGCCCGGCGTGACCCTCGACAACACGCCCCAGCAGGGCGCCTCCGCGACCTCCGGGCTCTCCTTCACCGGCCAGCGCGCCCGCTCGAACAACATCATGGTGGACGGGCTCGACAACAACGACCCCATCGTGGGCTCCGTGCGCGCCACCTTCAGCCAGGAGGCGGTGCGCGAGTTCCAGGTCCTCACGAACTCCTTCTCCGCCGAGTTCGGCAAGGCCTCGGGGGGCGTGGTGAACATCGTGACCCGCAGCGGGAGCAACGACCTCCACGGCAACGCCTTCTTCTTCCTGCGCGACGACGCCCTCAACGCCAAGGACCATTTCGAGGAGTTCGACGTCTTCGGGCAGCCCATCACCCGCGACAAGGCGCCCTTCTCGCAGAAACAGTACGGGGCCACCCTGGGCGGCCCCCTCCGCAAGGACAAGAGCTTCTTCTTCCTCTCCTTCGAGCGGCTGGAGATCGCGGCCAACAACTTCGTGACCATCTCGGACGCGGACGCCGCCGTCCTCAACCGGGCCGGCTTCCCGGTGCAGCCGGGGGCCAACCCCTACGACTTCAACGACACCCTCGTGCTGGGCAAGGTGAACCAGTACTGGAACAGCAACCACAACCTCGTCCTGCGCGGGAACTACTCCCACCGCAAGAACCAGAACATCGAGCCCTTCGGCGGCCTCATCGCCCGGAGCCGCGGGGCGGAGCAGCTCCGCACCGACTACGGCGTGGCCCTGGCGGAGACGGACATCCTCTCCTCGGCCTGGGTGCACGAGGCGCGCGTGCAGTGGGCCCACGAGGAGCAGCACATCAACTCGCTCGATCCCAACTGCGGCGGGCCCTGCACCTCCTTCGACCAGGGCGGCCCGACCCTGGAGGTCGCGGGTGTGGCCAGCGTGGGGCGGCAGCGCTTCACGCCGCAGCCACGCACCAACGACCGCATCCAGGTCCTCGACACCCTGACCTTCGCCACCGCCCATCACTCGGCCAAGGCGGGGATCGACTTCAACTGGATCGACAGCCGCGACACCGCGCTGCCCCTGCACTTCGGCGGCCGCTACCTCTTCCGCGCCCTGCCCGCCATCCCGGGGCTGCTGCCGGCGCCGATCACTCCCATCCAGGCGGTGGCGGCGGGCCTCCCCGCCGCCTACATCCAGGGCTACGGCTCCCCGGGCGGCCCCTACCGCAACTGGGACGTCTCGCTGTTCGTCCAGGACGACTGGAGGATCTCGCGCCAGCTCACCCTCAAGCCCGGGCTGCGCTACCAGCGCCAGTACTGGCCCAACTATCACTACGACGTGTCGAACCTCGGCGGCAAGACGTACTCCTACGACTTCCCCGGCGACGGCAACAACTTCGCGCCGCGCCTCGCCGCCGCCTTCGACCCCACCGGGCGCGGGCGGACGTCGCTGCACGCGGCCTACGGGATCTTCTTCGACAACGAGATCGTCTCCATCGGCAGCATCACGGACGAGATCCGCGGGGGGACGGACGGCGTGCGCACCCTGGTGGCGCGCTTCCCTTCGCCGGTCGCCCTCGCGGCCTGGCGCGCCCCCGGGCACAAGCTGCCCGAGTCGTCCGCCCTGGCCCTGCTCGGCGGGTCCTATCCGAGCCTGGTCATCTCGCCCGATCCCGGGCTGGAGACGCCCTACTCGCACCAGGCCGCGGTGGGGTTCGACCAGAGCCTGGGCAAGGACTTCTGGCTCTCCGCCAGCGGCGTGTACGTGCGCGGCAAGAAGCAGGTCGGCACCGTGGACTACAACCCGGTGGTGCCGGCCCTGGGCGCGGGGCGGCGGCCGAACGACGTGAACGGCGTGGCCGGGACCTCCGCCTCCATCCTGCAGTACACCGACTTCGGCGAGACCTGGTACAAGGGGCTGACCCTCTCGCTGGGCAAGAGGATGAGCCACCGCTACGAGTTCCTGCTCGCCTACACGCTGGGCAAGGCGGAGGACACCTCGACCGACTTCCAGAGCGCGTTCATCCCCCAGGACAACGGCCGCGGCCGCAACCCGCAGGACCAGACCGGCCTGCCCGTGGGCTTCGATCCCCTCCTCGAGCGCGGGCCGGCCGTGAACGACCAGCGCCATCGCGTCGTCTTCTCCGGCCTGGTCCAGATGCCCTGGGACGTGCGGCTCTCGACCATCATCACCGGCGCCTCCGGCCGGCCCTTCAACGTGCTGGCGGGGGCCGACCTCAACGGCGACGGCGACGGGGGGGCCATTCCCGGGCCCGACCGCGCGCGGCGCGTCCCCGCCGACGCCGCCTCCAGCGTGGGGCGCAACTCCGAGAACCTGCCCTCCACCTTCACCGTGGACGTGCGCCTGACCAAGCGCTTCCGCCTGGGCAAGAAGGGCACCCTGGACTTCATCGTGGAGGCCTTCAATCTACTTGACAGAGTCAACTATTCCGACGTCAACAACATCTTCGGCACCGGGGCCTTCCCCGACCAGCCGCAGAAGGACGCGCAGGGACGCGTGACCTACGGCACCCTCACCGCGGCCCAGGCCCCCCGCCAGGTCCAGCTCGCCCTGAAGGCGGGCTTCTAGCGCGGTGGAGACGTACGGCTTCGAGCCTTCGGAGGAGCAGAAGACCCTCGTCGACTCCGTGCGGCGGTTCGCGGCCCGCGAGCTGCGCCCGCACGCCCGCGACGCCGACGAGGGCGGGGAGCTGCCGGCCGGCCTGCTCGAGGCCGGCCGCGACCTCGCCCTCCTGCCCGCGAGCCTCCCCGAGGCCTACGGCGGCTTCGGGGAGCGCTCCGCCCTCACCGGCGCCCTCTTCGCGGAGGAGCTGGCCTGGGGCGACCTCTCCGCCGCCGTCGCCCTGCTCGCGCCCGCCCTGGTCGCCCTGCCGGTGCTGCTCCTGGGATCGGAGGAGCAGAGGCGGGAGCGGCTGCCGCCGTTCTGCGCGGAGAAAGGCCTCCCCGCCACCGCCGCCCTCCTCGAGCCCCGCCACGACTTCGACCCCCGCGACCTGCAGACGCGCGCCACCCGTGTCCCGGAGGGCTACCTCCTGGAGGGGACGAAGTGCAACGTGCCCGGCGCGGCCGCCGCGGAGTGGATCCTGGCCTACGCGTCGCTGGAGGGACGGACCCAGGCCTTCCTCCTGCCGCGCGGTACGCCCGGGCTCGAGATCGGAGCCCGGGAGACGAACATGGGGCTGCGCGCGCTTCCCCTCTACGGCCTCGAGCTGCGGAGATGCCGCCTGCCCGCCGGGGCCCGGCTGGGCGGCGAGACGGGCGCCGACCTCTCTCCCCTCCTCGACTCCGCGCGCGTGGCCCTGGCCGCCCTGGCCGTCGGCCAGGCCCGGGCCGCCTACGAGTACTCCCTCGACTATGCGAAGTCGCGTACCGCCTTCGGGGAAGCCATCGGGCAGCGCCAGGCCATCGCCTTCATGCTGGCGGAGATGGCCACCGAGGTCGAGGCGGCGCGGCTGCTCTGCTGGGAGGCGGCCTGGACCCTCGACGCCGGCCGGCCCGCCACCCGCGAGGCCTGCCTGGCCAAGACCTTCGCCGACGAGATGGTCCTGCAGGTGACCGATCGCGCGGTGCAGGTGCTGGGCGGCCACGGGTACATCCGCGACCATCCCGTCGAGATGTGGCTGCGCAACGGGCGCGGCTTCGCGGTCATGGAAGGACTGGCCATCGTCTGATGATCTCCTTCGAGACGCCGGAGCCGATCCGGAAGCGGCTGGAGTTCGTGCGGGGGGTGGCGCAGACGCACATGCGCCGCTGGGCGCGCCACTACGACGAGCACGAGCACGAGGTGCCCTGGGAGTTCGTGCACCTGATGTGGGACGAGGCCCTGCGCACGGGCCAGAGCTTCCGCTCCGGGGCCCGCCGGGAGAGCGAGGCGAGCGGGCTGGCCGCGCAGACCCTCGTCCACGTCATCGAGACCCTCTCCTGGGGCGACGCCGGCATCTACCTCTGTACTCCCGGGGCCGGCCTGGGGGGAGCCGCCATCGAGGCCACGGGCACCGCCGAGCAGAAGGAGCGCTTCCTGGCCCGCTACCGCCAGGGCGGACCCACCTGGGCCTGCATGGCCATGACCGAGCCCCACTGTGGCTCGGACACCGCCGCCATCCGCACCCGCGCCGTGCGCGACGGCGAGCACTGGGTGCTGACGGGCGAGAAGATCTTCGTCACCGGCGGGCACAAGGCCCTGGTGGACTCCGCGGGCCTGATCGTCGTCTGGGCCACCGTCGACCCGCGCGCGGGGCGGGCGGGGATCAAGCCCTTCGTGGTGGAGGCGGGCACGCCCGGCCTGCGCGTGACCAAGCTCGAGAAGAAGATGGGGATCCGGGCCAGCGACACCGCCTCCGTGGTGCTGGAGGACTGCCGCGTCCCCCTCGCCAACCTGCTCGGCAGCGAGGAGGTGGCAGAGCCGGTCAAGGGGTTCAAGGGCGCGATGGCCACCTTCGACGCCACTCGGCCCTCGGTGGCGGCGAGCGCGCTCGGGATCGCCCGCGCCACCGTCGAGATGGTGAAGGAGCTGCTCGCCCTGCAGGGGGTGGAGGTCCGCTACGACCGCCCGCGCAGCCGGATGTCCGCCCTGGAGCGCGACCTGCTCGACATGGAGACGCAGCTCCGCGCCGCCTGGCTGCTCACCCTGAAAGCGGCCTGGATGATCGACCGGCGCCAGCCCAACACGCTGGAGTCCTCGATGTGCAAGGTGAAGGCGGGCGACGTGGTCACGCGCGTCACCCAGAAGGGCGTCGAGATGATGGGGCCGCCGGGGTACTCGCGGGCCCTGCTCCTCGAGAAGTGGATGCGCGACGCCAAGATCAACGACCTCTTCGAGGGGACGGGCCAGATCAACCGGCTGGTCATCGCGCGGCGGATCCTCGGCTACACGAGCCGCGAGCTGAAGTAGCGGGGCTCACCCGGCGCGGCGTGCCGGCTTGACTTCCCGCGCCCCGGATGCTCGACTCGACACGTCATCCCTCCCAGGTGACGTGGCCGTGCGATCCCACTTCGCGTACTGCGACCAGCCGCTGCCCGTGCCCCCCGGGACGAGCCCGTTCGGCATCAAGGGGGAGTACTACCGGCAGCTCGCGGACGTGATCACCTACCACGATCAGAAGACGGACGGGGGGCTGCGGCGGCGGCTGGAAACGCGCGGCCTGCTCGCCTTCGCGACGCAGACCTTCCTGTCCTCCGCGTTCTACGACGTGCTCCCGATGCCCCGCATCGTGATGGCGATCGCGGAGGCGCGCGGCCGCGACGTCCACGAGCTGACCACGCGGATGGGCCAGGCGGCGGTGGAGGCCCAGATGAAGGGCGTCTACGCGCGGATGCTGACCCGGCTGACCCCGGACAACTTCGTCCAGCGCTTCGACCAGGTCATCAACCACTTCTACGATTTCGCCCCGCTGATCGTCACCGCCAGCGAGGCCGGCCCCGGCGCGCGGGCCACCCGGAAGGGCATGCCCCTGGGCGTCGCCGAATGGTGGGCGCTGGTGACCGTCCCCTTCGTGGCGGTGCCCTTGACCGCGAACGGCACGCGCGACGTGACCGTGAGGTGGCGGGTACAGCCGGGCGGCCTCGACCGGGGGATCGCGGTGGGGGACGTGACTCTCGACGTCGGCTGGGCGGCGGCGGCCTAGCCCGACTTGGTCAGGTCGGCCAGGACCAGCTTGGCCACGCCCTTGAGGGTCTCGAACACGCCCGGGCCCTTGGCCGCCACCGCCTCGAAGATCGGCTCGCTCTTCTTGGTGAGCAGGCGCTTCATCTCGTCCACGGAGGCCACGTTGGGGAGGTCGCGCTTGTTGAGCTGGAGGACGTAGGGGATCGACATCAGGTCGTAGCCCTGCGACCTGAGGTTGGTGTCCAGGTTCTCGATGGCCTCCACGTTGGCGTCCATGCGCTCGACCTGGCTGTCCGCCACGAAGATCACGCCGTCCACGCCCTTGAGGATGAGCTTGCGGCTGGCGTCGTAGAAGACCTGGCCGGGCACGGTATAGAGGTGGAAGCGCGTCTTGAAGCCGCGCACGGTGCCGAGCTCGAGGGGAAGGAAGTCGAAGAAGAGCGTGCGGTCGGTCTCGGTGGCCAGCGAGATCAGCTTCCCCTTGGCCGTGGGGTTGGTCTTGTCGTAGATGTACTGGAGGTTGGTCGTCTTCCCGCACAGGCCCGGCCCGTAATAGACGATCTTGCAGTTGATCTCGCGGGAGGCGTAGTTGATGAAGGTCATCTCTTCTGGTCCCGCGCGCTACTCGCTGAAGAGGCTGTCGATGTCTTCGTCCGTGATCTCGGCGAAGGGACTCTCGAAGGCGGCACCCGCCGCCGCCTTCTCCTTCTCCACCTTGCTCATGATGTTCGTGAAGACCCGGTTCAGCTCCTCGGAGGCTTTCTTGACCCGCAGCCGGACCAGGCCGAGCGAGGAGCGCTCGTCGAAGATCACGACCAGGATCACGCGCTGGGCCACGATCGAGATGTGGATGTTGTCCTTCTCCCCCTCGTGGAAGAGGATCGAGAACTCCTTCTCCCCGATGAGGCGGGCCAGGCCGTCGGTGGCGGCCACGTTGCCGGCGGTGAGCGAGGCGAGCGAGGTGGTGTCGAGGTTCTCGATGTCGCCGTGGGCGGCGATCTGCTGCCCGTTCTTGTCGACGAGGAAGACGACCTTGGAGTTGGCGTCGACCCGGAGCTTGGAGATGATGGCCTTGATCTGGTTGAATTCCTCCTCGTACATGACGATGTCGGGCGCCATCCGTGATCCTCCTCTAAAGCCGTACCACTGCTGGCCTTGCGCCAGACGGCGACCTCGCCGGGGAACCCCTATTGTATAGCGGGCGCTCCGGTCAAGTTCAATGTGGCCGCCCTCAGTACTCCCGCCGCCCTTCGAGGGCCTTGGCCATCGTGACCTCGTCCGCCCACTCGAGGTCGGAGCCGACGGGGATCCCCATGGCGATGCGCGTGACCTTCACCCCGAGCGGCTTGAGCAGCCGCGACAGGTAGACCGCGGTCGCCTCTCCTTCCACGGTCGGGCTCGTGGCCAGGATGACCTCGTCCACGCCCCCCGCGCGCACGCGGTCGAGCAGCCCCTGGACCTTCAGCTCGTCGGGGCCGATCCCCTGCAGGGGCGAGAGGGCGCCGTGCAGGACGTGGTAGCGCCCCTTGAAGTCGCGCGTGCGCTCGACGGCGACGAGGTTGTGCGGCTCCTCCACCACGCAGATGACGCGGTCCGACCGGCCGGGATCGCGGCAGGTCGCGCAGACCTCCTGGTCGGCGACGGCGTTGCAGACCGAGCAGGTGCGCAGGGAGTCGAGCAGCTCGCCCACCGCCGCGGAGAGGCGCCGCGCGTCCTCCTTCGACCCTTTCAGGAGGTGGAAGGCGATCCGCTGCGCGGACTTGGGCCCGATGCCGGGCAGGCGCCGCAGCTCGTCGATCAGCCGCGTGAGCGGCGCCGGATGGTCCATATTGGGCAGTTTAACGTAGGCGACGGACGCGCTAGACCATGCGGGCCAGCTCGCGGTCGTGCACGCGCGCGAGCGTGAGCTGGGCCGTGATCGCCCCCACCAGCGCGAAGAACATGTCCCATTGCGTGTCCCAGGGATCGCCCTGGGTGCCCAGGAACGCGGTGGCCGCCTCCCCGGTGGCCACCGCCGTCCACCATTCGACGAATTCGTAGCACGCGCTGATGGCCAGGCACACGCAGGTCACGAGGAAGAAGAGCCACTTGCCCGGGCGCAGGGGCGAGCGGCGGACCAGGATCTCGCGGGCCAGGATCGCGGGCACGAAGCCTTGCGCGAAGTGGCCGATGCGGTCGTAGTGGTTCCGGGCGAAGCCGAAGGCCTCCTTCATCCAGTAGCCGAGCGGCACCTCCGCGTAGGTGTAGTGCCCTCCCAGCATCAGGATCGCGGAGTGCAGGAGGATCAGCCGGTAGGCGAGGGGAGTCAGCGGGAACCGGCGATAGGTCGCGGCCAGGACGGGGACGGCCACGAAGATCGGGGCCGTCTCCAGGAACCAGGTGAAGTAGTCATGCGGCCGGACGCCCGACCAGGCGAGGAGCGCGAGCCCCACGCCCAGGAGGACGAGGGGCTCGCGGCGGCTCACTTCGGATCGACCAGCTTCAGGAGCAACTCACCACAGCAGGCGCACGCCGATCTGCATCTGGCGCGGATCGCCCAGGCCGGCGCGGATCGTCCCGTCGAAGTTGAAGATCAGGTTCGTGGTCTGCGGGACGAGGAGGTTCGTGGCGTTGAAGAGGTTGAAGATCTCGACGATCGGCTCGATGGCGGTCGTCTTGCCGAGCTTGAACTCCTTCGAGATGCGCACGTCGAGGGCGGAGTAGGTGTTGTCCTTGCGGCCGGTGTTGCGCGGCACCACGGAGCCGTCCGCGCGGATGCGGTCGGAAGGGCCGGCGATGAACGGGGACTGCGACGGTGTGGTGTCGGTCGTGCAGTAGGCGGCCACGCCCTTGGCGCAGAAGGACAGGGGCTGGGCCGAGCGGTACGAGTAGCGGAAGTTCACGTTGACCTGGCCCGGGGCCT
>JBGPBV010000084.1:0-28302 GCA_041481445.1 Vicinamibacteria bacterium | reverse complement strand
GACCGTCAACGGCCAGATCGAGACGGACTTCTCCCTCACGATGACCGGCGGGATCAAGATGGACCACGGCCGGATGCGGCGGCTGTCCGGGACCATCGGCGGCGGCGGGCACGACCTCGAGCTGCAGACGGTGAACGGGTCGATCCACCTCAAGAAGTCCTGAGCCGCCTCCGCGCGCCGATCTCGATCAACGCGGCTCGTCCGCCTCGGCCATTCGAGCGGCGGAGCGTGCAACGGGCAGGCCGGGCCGAGGCTCGCGCATGTCGCGGTGGCGCGCCCTGGGCACCATCAGGCGCTCTTCGGCCAGCGCAGCCACCGCCTCGTAGTTCTCCCGCTCCTCCCGAGTGCCCGGGGTCGCGACCTCGTCCGAGCCTCCCTCGAAGATGCGGAACGTCACCTGAGGAGGGAGCGGGGCGCGCCGCGCGCGGACGAACGACGACCGCGAGGCCACCTCGAACGCCATCGGCTTCCCGATGGCGCGCGAGAACGCGCGAGCCAGGCCCCGCGTCGGGACCCCGCGCAGGCGCCATACGAGGTTGGCGCGATGGAACCCGCCCCAGGGAGTGGCCAGGGTGGTCAGCTCGATCGACTCGAACGCGTCGATCGAGCCGTCCGCGGTCATGCGGTCGAGGGCCGCCTTGGCCACCCAGCCGCCCATGCTGTAGGCGGTCACGTGCAGGCGCCGCACGCCGCTCGCGGCTAGCGCCGCCAGTGCCTCGGCGAACCGCCGGGCGCTGGCGTGGAGGTCGTCGCCCTGCTGGTCGTAGGTGTACCCGAACACCGCGCGCCCGGCGGCGGCGTGAAGGTCCACCCACGCGGGCAGGCTGCGCCAGGTGTCGTTGATCCCTCCGAGCAGCACGGCCGCCTCGCCAGGGTCGGCCAAAGGGTCCGGCGGACGCGCGGGGGTCAGGCCGCATCGCCGCGGGGCGGCGGCCGCGGCAGGAGGTAACGCGACGGCGAACACGAGGACGGCAAACATCGGGACGGCGCGACAAGCGCTCATGCCGGTTCTCCTCTCGTTTCGTCGCAGGACATAAGCGGGGCGCCGGGCGCGCGTCGCCGAGCGGCTTCGAAGGAACTTCCAAGCGTTCGCCAATCCTCTGGGCCACGCACCCGCCCGCGCGGTGAACGGATCGATACATCTGAAGAAGTCCTAGTCGCCGTCTCGGCTCGCACGGCTCAGAATCCGACGCGGACCACCGCACGGACTCCCCTTCGCGCAGGGGCCACCGAAACCTGCCAGGAGGCGGCCCCGAGGCGCTCCCATTTCTCGCGCGGGGCGACCAGGAGTCCGGTCATCACGCCCACGGGGACCGTCACCATCGAGGCGGTGACCACCGCCGCGCGCTTGTCGAAGCAGGGTGTATCGGGGAGGTAACCATACTCGTCCGGACCGCAGTCGCTGCCGCGGGCGATTCCGAGGGCGATCCCGGCGCCGAGCCCGACGAGTGCGCCGATGAAGGCGCCCCTGTGCATACGGCCGCGTTGCCGGCTCACCTCGACCCCGGTGATCGCCTCGCGCGGGATCTGCCTCGTACCCTTGCCGTAACCGAGGTCGAGGGTGAGCGTCATCTTGTCCACGTCGAGGAGGGCGCCGACGAGCCCCCCTTGCGCGATCGACGGAGCGGTCAGGCGGACGCGAGTTCCCTCGGCAGGCAGGAGGGGCTCCTCCGTCGCCCCTCCGCTCACGGCAACACTCATCGCCACGAAGGTCACGGCCATGCACCGGCGCCAGCCGCAGCTCCCGAGGACGGGACGCTCCCTCGCAACGGGCGAGAGCGTCATTCCCGGCCCACCGCCGCCACGCCGAAATAGGACCGGATCCGATTCGGATGGGCCGCGCGCGCCATGGATGCTGTCGAAGCCGCGCTTGGCGACAGGACGACCTGGTAGGCCACCGACTCTTCGCCCGGCCCGCGGTTGCCGATCAGCAGCATGTATGCCCCCGCGGCCGCCCCGGGCGCGCTGATCTTCTCGGGCTTGGCGCTCAAGCTCTCGGAGAACGCTACGACCGTGCACTGATCCGCGATGAATTGCTCGAACGTGCAGGCTCCGCGCACCAGATAGACGTCCACGTCGTTGGCGGCGAACGTCCAGTCCACGGTGGCGTCCAGCCTGCCCGCGGTCGTGGACGTGAACGGGATCATGGCCAGGAGGCGTATCCCCAGGCCTCCGGATCCGGTGACGATCACCGACGGCGGAGGCGAAGGCGGAGGAGTGGGCGAGGCGGTGACTTGCGTCGGCTTCGTGGTGCCGCCGCAGCCAGGAAGGATCGCCACCGAAAGGGCGACCGCGACACCGAGGAGGACGGCGGCCCGGCGGCCGGGACCTGTGCGCTTGGTCATGTCTTGACTCCTTGCAGGACGGATGAGCGACGCGCATCCGCCGTGGCTCTGTTCGTCACGCCGTCGCTGGCCGCACGAACAGCAGGGGATGTGCCACGTCGTGCCGGGCCCCCATCGCGCGACGAATTCGTTGACCGGACGGGGCTCATGGGAACGACGACGCCGACGCGCTCACCTCGCCGACTGCGCAGCAACTGAGCAGACGGCCCACCCGCTGCGCCACGGGAGGAGGGCCGCTCGCCGTCTCTCGCCCCCGGAACTCAACGCCCGCCGCGAGTTGGCCGCGCGCGGCCCCACTCGAAGAGCGGCATCGCGTTCGCAGTCCGGCTCCGCCGTCGCCACGAGCGAATGCTCGAGAGGAGGAGCCATGCGTGGTCAATCGATGGTCGTGTGCGCGTTGTCGGCGGCGTCGTGGCTGGCCCTGGCCCCGGTCGCGTGGGCGGAGCCGCATCCGCAAGTGCGGAAGGGCTTCTGGATCACGTTCGGGCTGGGAGCGGGTTCTGCGACCTTGACCTGCGACGGCTGCGCGAGCGATCGACAGACCGGCCTCGCCGTACAGGTGGCGCTGGGCGGGACACTCAACGACCATCTCCTGCTCGGGATGGACGTCAGCGGGTGGTCGAAGGACGAGCAGGGTGCCTCTCTCGATATCTTCAACAGCCAGTTCGCCGTCCGTTTCTATCCGGTGCGATCGTCCGGCCTCTTCTTGAAGGCCGGGGTCGGACTCTCACTCGCCGAGACGTCGCTCCAGGAGGGATCGACCACGATCACTTCCGATGTCGGAGATGGGTTCGGGGCGGTCGTGGGAGCCGGCTACGACCTGCGTGTGGCCAGGAACGTCTCGATCACGCCTGGCCTCAGCTTCTGGTACGGCACTCACGGCGACCTGAACCTGGGCGACGCCCCCACGAGCCACTGGAAGCACAACGTCTTCGACTTCACCATCGCGGTCACCTTCCACTGACCCGTTGGCCATGGGCAGGCTCGGTGGGGCGCGCAGTCGCGGGTCACTCGCCGCGCAGACTCTTGGCGGCGCGTGCCGTCCGCCCCGCCGCCCCCTCGGGCCGGACAGGTTCAAACGGCGGCCCTGCCTGCACTTGATCGAGGTGACGGCCGGGCGCGGCCCGGGCGGCACGCCCGTTGCTCCTCCGCTCGGCCATGGCAAGCGCACTCCAATCCGGCGAGCTGACATATCATCGGCCGACCCATCCACCTCGAAGGCGCCACCCGGCAGCGGTCGGCGGGAGCGCGATGAGTCGCGAGCAGCTCTTCGTCTCCGAACTCACCCTCATCGAGAGGGTGATCGGATGGGTCTGCGCGCGCCGCGGCCTGCGGGGAGCCGACGCCGAGGACTTCGCCTCCACGGCCAAGCTCCGGCTGATCGAGAAAGACTACGAGGTGCTCGGCCGGTTCGAGGGCCGCAGCTCGCTCAAGACCTACCTCACCGCCGTGATCACCCGCCTCTACCTCGACTACCAGGCCCAGCGCTTCGGCAAGTGGCGGCCCTCCGCGGAGGCGCGGCGGCTCGGCCCGGTCGCCCTCCGCCTCGAGTCGCTCCTCTACCGCGACCGGCTCACCTTCGAGGAGGCGTACGGCGTGATGAAGACGGAAGCGCGAGCGACCATGAGCCGCGAGGAGCTCCACGGGCTGAGCCTGCGCCTGCCGCCGCGGGTGAGCCGGCGGCCGGTCGCGGGCGACGACGAGGCCTCGCCGCCGGCGGCGGCGGCCGTGCCCTCCCTCCTCGACCAGGCCGAGCGCCAGGTCCTGGCCGAGCGCACGTTCCACGCCCTGCGCCGGGCGCTGGCGCGCCTGCCCGCGCGCGATCGGATCGTCCTCCGGCTGCACGTGGAGACGGGCTTGAGCATCGCCGACGTGGCGAGGGCGCTCGCGGAAGACCAGAAGGCCCTCTATCGGAGGCGGGACGCGGTCCTGGAGCGCCTGCGCCGGGAGCTGGAGGCGGACGGCGTGCAGTGCCATGACGCCCACGCGCTGCTGTCCACGCTCGACTGGGACTCCGCGCCCGTTCCCGCCGCGGAATCGGATCCATCGCCGCACGAACGAGCGGGAGGCGCGCCCGCCGTGCGCACGCCCGCGGAAGGTGAGCCGTGACCGGAGAACCGGTGGCGCGACGGGCGGGCTGTCCTGACCCGGCGCTCATCGCCGCCCACGTCGAACATCGCCTGTCGGGCGACGAAGCCGCCCGCATGGACGAGCACATCGCCGGCTGCGCGGAGTGCTACGAGATCTTCTCGGAGACGCTGCAGTTCCACCTGGCAGAGGGGGAGGACGCGCCAGCCAAAGGCGCGGACTCTCCCGCAGTGGCGCCGCTGACGTTCCGGCAGCGCCCGGCCTTCCGGACCGCCGTCGGACTGGCCACGGCGGCGGCCCTCGTCGCGGCGATTGGCGTGCTTCTCTACAGGGTCCGAGTCGATCGGAACCCTACGCCGCTGGTGGCGGAGCTGGCCGAAGCCATGGGCACGCGGCGGTTCGTCGAGCCGCGGCTGACCGGCGGCTTCCAGCACGGCCGGCTGATCGTGCTGCGCGCGGAGGGGACGCCGCCGGGGCTCGACGCCGAGTCTCCGGCGGTGCTGGCCGCCGTGGCCCGCATTCGTGCGCGCGCCGCCGGCGACACCTCACCGGAGGCGCTGGACGCGCTCGGGATCACGTATCTCGTGTCGGGGGACGTGGGCGCGGCGGTCAAGGCGCTCGAGTCCGCTTCCGCCCAGGCCCCGGACGATCCGCGCGTGCTGACCGACCTCTCGGCCGCGTATCTCGTGCGCGCGCAGCGGATGGACGAGCCGGCGGACCTCCCGAAGGCCCTGGAGGCGGCCGAGCGCGCGATCGTGCTGAAGGACGTGCCGGTGGAGGCGTACTTCAATCGTGCGCTGGCCCTCGAGAGGCTCCACCTGGTGGACGCGGCTCGCAAGGCCTGGACGGATTACCTCGACCGCGATCCCTCCTCCCAATGGGCGGACGAGGCGCGGCAGCACCTCGAGGCTCTCCCCAAGCCGCGTCGGTCCTCGGCGGAGGAGGACAAGGCGCGTGTCCGCGCGGCGGTGGAGGCCGGATCCGACGCGATCGATCGCCTCACCGAGGAGTCTCCGTCGCTCGTCCGCGAGTACTTCGAGAACGAGTTGCTGCCGGCCTGGGCGGACGCGCACCTGGTCGGCAGTCCCGATGCGAACGTCCTGCGGGCGCGCGCAGTCTCGGTCGGCGAGGCCCTCTCGCGCACGACCACGGACACGATGCCGCGGGACACGGCTCGTGCTCTCGTGTCCCCCGAGCTGACCGCCCCTTCCCAGGATCCACTGCGCTCTCAGGCGCTCGGCTACCGTGCCTGGCACGAAGCCAGACGGCTGTACGACCTCCAAGAGTCTTCATGCTCCGCGTTCCGCGCCGCCCTGGCCGCCCTCGAGGCGGGCGGGAGTCCTCATGCGGCCTGGACCCGACTGGAGGTCGTCGACGCCTGTGTCCTGGCTTCGGACCCTCTGACGGCGATGACCGAACTGCGACGTCTGGAGCCATTCGCGAAGGAGCGCGGATACCTCCGCGTTGTGGGCCGCAGCCAGTGGCTTCAGGGGTTGATACACCTGCACCAAGGCGAGTTCATGTCATCTCTGGAGCGGTATCGCTCGGCCGAGATTCCTTTCCGGGCGAGCAAGGACGTCGACAGCGACGCCTTCATCCTCGCTCAGACGGCCGAGAACATTGACCTTCTGGGCGAGACGAGCCGATCCTGGCAATACCGCGTGCAGGGCCTGTCGCTCCTGGAAGAGGTCAGGAATCCACGCCGGCGACACGCGATCCTGTCGGAATCGGCAGTGGCTTGCGTGGCCGATCGACTGCCCAGGACCGCACTCCATTTCGGGATGGCCGTCGTGGAAACGGCATTGGGCTGGGCGCGGCCCATGGCCGTCAGCGAGGCGCTGCTGCGGCGCGCGGGTATCCACCACGCTCTCGGCACCGATGCGCTCGCGGCCGCGGACGTCATCGAATCCAGAGGCTGGATCGAACGGATCGCGAACGACGCATCGGCGCAGCGCGAGAAGGGAGAGGCCGACGCCGCGGACGGGGAGATCCTCGTCGGTACTCGCCCGGAGGCGGCCGCCCGTTCGCTGCGGGGGGCGCTCACCTACTTCCAGACCGCCGCGCCAATGCGCGTTCCTGCGCTCCATCTCCTGCTCGCCCGCGCACAGGCCGCCCGCGGCCTCGACGACGAGACTGAAGCCGAGCTCCTCGCGGGCATCCAGGCCCTGGAGCACGAGCGTACGTCGCTCCGGGACGCCGCCCTTCAAGTCTCGTTCTTCGACCAGGCGCTTCCCTTGTTCGACGACATGGTCCGCCTGCAGGTCACGAGAAGGCGCGACCCGGAGCGTGCCCTGGCCTTCGTAGAACGCGGACGGGCGCGCCAGCTCGTCGATTCCCTGGCTGGATCCGCCGTTGATCCCCTCTCGCCCGACGCGTTGCGGCGCGAGCTGCCTGCCGGGCTGGCCCTGATCTATTACGTCGCTCTCGACGACCGCCTCCTGGCGTGGGCCGTCACTCGAGACCGAGCCGATTTCATCGAGCGCTCGCTGCCGGCGGCCGAATTGTCACGGCTCGTGGCCGCGAACCGGGCCGCGCTGGAGGAACGAGCACCACAGCAGGTCGTGCGCCGGACGGCGGCACGCCTGCACGACGAGCTCGTGGGCCCCCTCATCCCATTCATAGCGTCGCAGCGAGCGCTCATCTTCATCCCCGATGGCATCCTTCAGACCATCGCCTTCGCCGGGCTCTGGGATCGCCAGACTCGTCGGTACCTCGTCGAGGACTACGCCCTGGGGGTCGTCCCCAGCGGGAGCGTCTTCGTCCGAGCGTCGAAGGTCGCCGCGGCGCCACACAACACCACGCCCCGCGCGCTGATCGTCGGGAATCCGCGCTTCGATCGCCATCTGTGGTCGGGATCCGACCTCCCTGGCGCAGAAGCGGAGGCGGTCGACGTAGCGCGGCTCTACGACCGCTCCGAGCTGCTCATCGGCAGTCGCGCGACGAAGGCAGCTTTCCTGGATGCGCTCCAGGTCAGCGACGTCGTGCACTACGCCGGCCACGCCGTGGCCACCGCCAACGCTCCCACCGCGACTCGACTCCTTCTTGCTCCCGATCCCCGCACGGGTGATTCCGGTGCCCTTTATCTCGACGAGCTGGCGCGACGGGGGCTGCCTCGGACACGCGTCGTGGTTCTCGCCGCCTGCCGCACTGCCGCCGGCACCGTGTCGCGTGTGGAAGGCGCCCTATGCCTCGGCCGGCCTTTCCTGGCCGCCGGTGTCCCGACAGTGGTCGCCAGCCTCGGGGACATCGAGGATGCCGTCAGCCAAAGGTTCTTCCTTGCGTTTCATCGCGCATTGCTCCAGGCAGGGGATCCGCTTGAGGCCTTGCGCGGCGTCCAGCTCGCCTTTCTCCACAGCGACGACGCGACGCTGTCTCATCCAGCGAGCTGGGCCACCTTCATCTGCCTGGGCGGTATTGGTCCGCATTCATTCTCGAAAGGAGACGTGTCATGAGCATCGCGTTGTCGATCGCGTTCACGGGTCTCTGCGCACTCATCGGTGACGGGGATGGCCGGCCGGGGCAGGTGCTCCTGCTGGATGCCAAGGGCGTCGGCCAGGTGAATGGGGCGACGTTGCCCGACCACGCGCCGACGCTCGTCGTGAGCCTCAACGACCTGGCGAACCCGGACAGCAGCGGCCCCACGCGTGTCATCGCGGGAAGGCCGAGCGAGGCCGGCCGGGTCGATCAGCTCGGGTTGTGGGACCTGACTGGTTCGGAGGTCCGTATACGGCCGCAGGGAGGCGTTGGCCAGGGCCTGCACTTGTATCGACCGTCAGAGGGGGAAACGTCGTGGCCCGAGCCGCCCCGCAATCCCCACGATGCCGCCGCATGGCGTGACCTTCGCTTCGTGCCCAGCATGACCGCCCTCGTCGGCGATGGTCGCATTGACCCCGCCCTCACGGGCAATTCACCGTCGACCGCGCTGCCGCCTTCGATCGCGGCGCGGATCTATCTCGATGCCGGCCTGCTCGAGGGCGCGATTCCGAGCCAGGAGACCTTCCGTGACGACGTCTTCGAGTTCAGGACCGCCGGCTCGGACCGGGTCATTCGTCAGGCCCTCACGGATACGATCCAGTGGACGCTGCAGACCGAGGCGGCGGCGGTGGTCATCGATATCACTCCCGTGAAGGGCGGACCGGCCAAGCGGCTGCTCCTCGCCCCCAGCGCCCAGCCGCATCGCCTCTTCGTCAGCAACCTGCCCGCCGACAACGGGTCTCACGATCATGCGCTCCAGACGGCAAGCGACGAGGACATGAGCGGTCTGCATTTCGGTGCGTACTACAAGTTGCTTCTGAACGAGCCGGCCGACAAGCCTCTCCCCGCGCCGTCACGCGAGTTGCATACCGGCAGGGGCACCGGCATGGGCCGCCCCGCATTCTGCTCGGCCGCCGTCTTCTCGCTTCAATAACCCCACGCACGGCGAATAGCGGCTTTCTAACGGAGGTTGAGATGCTCCGCTGGGCTAGGTGTGTCCTGATCGGCATGACGGTCGTGTCTGCCGCGTCCGCATACGCTCAAGAGGCCTGCCAGGAGCGTGTACTCAGCCTCCGTTTCTCGCCGCCCACGGGCCGCGCCAACAACTGGTGCTGGGCGGCCAGCAGCCAGATGATCATGGAGCTCCTCGGCGAGGAGCCGAAGGAGGCCTGCCAGTGCCGGCAGGCGGAGCAGGTGCTGGGCGTGACGGGTTGTTGCGTCGCGCCCAGCTCCTGCCTCCCCGCCGACGATCTTCCCGTCGGCTGCGACCGGCCGCGCTGGCCGTCGTTCGTCGAGCGGCCGGACCGGTACGCCTTCGCCTACGCGACGACCTGCGACGGCCTGCCTGGCCGCCAGGACGACGAGGACTGCGCGACGCGGCCGCTCGAGTGGAGCGCGCTCACCGCCGAGATCTGCGCGGGGCGGCCCGTGATCGCCGCCCTGCGCCCGCGCGGATCGCCGCGCGGCCACACCGTCGTCGTGAAGGGGTTCTCGAGCCGGCCCGACCGGAGGGTCCTCGTCGTCGATCCCGCGCGCGTCTGTCCGGCCGACCGTGATTGCGAGGGCGAGCTCGACGAGAGCTTCTGGATCTCCTACGACGAGTACGTCGCGGGCTGGAACGGGATGGTCCACTGGGTCGACTTCTACGGGATCCGGCGCCGGACCCGGGAAAACTGACGAGCGCGGCCGTCGAAGGCTCGGACGGGAGTTGGCCGAGCGCGGAGGCGCCATGCTCGTGGCCTGTGCGGCGTGCGGCAAGCGCATCTCGGATCGCGTGCCCGCCTGTCCGTTCTGCGGATCGTTGCCGGACCGGGCGCCGCGGGCAGCGGGACCGCACCCGGCGGAGCGACCGGCGGCGCGACCGGTGGCTCACCCCCGCCGCGATCCGAGATTCCGACTGAGCGCGGGGAGCGTCATCGAGCGGACCTTCCGCTTCTGGGTAGCCGACTTCGTCGTGCTCGCGGCGCTCGGCGCGGTCCTGGTGGTGCCGGCGGTCGCCCTCGGAGGTCTCGTCACGGTGGTGGGGAGCGCTCGACCCGACCCGCTCCGCAGCGTGACGGTCCTGTTCAGGTCCGCACTCACCCTGGTCCTCGAGGGTAGCGTGACCTACGCGGCGCTGGTCCGGCTGGGGGGCTCGCCGGCGACCTTCACCGCCGCGCTCAGGGCGGGGATCTCTCGCTTCTGGGCCGTGATGTGGGCGGGGACTCTCTCGGGGCTGGCCCTGTTGTCCGCGTGCCTCTGCCTGATCGTGCCCGGGCTGGTCCTGGCGACGTGGTTCTGGGTCGTGGTGCCGGCGGCGGTGGCCGAATCGCCCGCCCGCGACGTCCTCACGCGGAGCCGCCGGCTCACGGAGGGCAACCGGTGGAGTGTCTTCGCCTGCATGGCGTTCCTGGGGCTGATTCGCGCGGCGGGCGCGGTCGCGATCCTGGCCCTGGTTCGCGCCGCCGGCGGTCCCGGTGTGTTCGTGGGATCGGGTGGCCTGCAGCTGACCGCGGGCGCGCACGTGATCGTCGCGCTCCTGGGCGTCCCCCTGTTGACGCTCGGGGCGATCGGACCTGCCGTCGCCTACCACGATCTCCGGGTCGGCAAGGAAGGGATCTCCAGCGCGGAGCTGCTCTCGGGTCTCTAGCCATGCGGGCATCCGGAATTCACGCATCCGCGTCCGTCCAACTGCTGGGAGTGTGAACATGTCAGCGCTCTCCGTGGTCCCAAGCGTGCGGGCGGCGGCGTCGCATCCGATCGGGCTCGTGTTCCCCGCCGGCTACGTCCCCGGCCATTCCGCGGCCATGCGCGCGCTCTACGCGCAGATCGCGAGCCTGGCCGCCACCGATCTGCCCGTCCTCCTCCTGGGCGAGACGGGGGTGGGCAAGGAGCAGCTCGCGCACGTGCTGCACGCCTCGTCTGCGCGCGGGCGCGGACCCTTCGTGGCCGTCAACTGCGCGGCCATCCCCGCCGACCTGCTGGAAGCGGAGATGTTCGGGATCGGGCGCGGCGTGGCCACCGGCGTGACCGAGCGCGCGGGCAAGTTCCAGCTCGCGCACCGAGGGACGCTCTTCCTCGACGAGATCGGCGACATGGCGCCCGTCCTGCAGGCGAAGCTGCTGCGGGCCCTCCAGGGGCGCGAGGTCCAGCCGGTCGGCGGCGCGACGGTGGCGGTCGACGTCCGCGTGATCACGGCCACGAACTCGGACCTCGACCTCGACATCGAGGCCGGCCGGTTCCGCCGCGACCTCTACTACCGCGTGGCCGGCGTCGAGCTGCGCGTCCCGCCCCTGCGCGAGCGCCGGGAGGACATCCCCGACCTCGTGGCGGCCCTGCTCGCCGCCTGCGCTCGCGAGAGCGGCCGGCCGGTGCCGCCGGTGACCGCCGGCGCCCTCCAGGCCCTCACCGCCTACGCCTGGCCCGGCAACGTCCGGGAGCTCGAGCACGAGCTGCGGCGGCTCACCTACGTCGGGCGGTACGGGCAGGCGATCGATGGCCCCATGCTGTCGGAGCGGATCCTCGCCTCCGGGCCGGACGAGCCGCCCGCGGCCCTGACTCTCGAGGCCCACGTCGACCGCCTCGAGCGGAGGCTCATCCGCACCGCGCTCGTGCGCGCCGCCGGCAAGCGCGCCCTCGCCGCGCGCATGCTCGGCATCTCGCGCAACGGGCTGGCCATGAAGATGGAACGCCTCGGCCTGCGGGAGGTCACCTCGGTGGTGAGCGACTCGCTCTTCGCGGACGCCCTCGACGCCGACCCGTCGAGCCCGAGGCCGTGCGCCTCCCTGACCTCCTGGCCCTGACCCTCTGCTAGAATCCGCCCCTCCCTTCGAGCGCCCCCGCTCGCCACGATGGAGGTCCAACCATGAGGATCGGCGTCCTGCGCGGCCGCGAGAACTCCTACCCCGAAGCCTTCGTGGCCAAGGTCAACTCGATGGGGACGGGCGTCGAGGCCGAGTTCGTCCAGCTCGGCGGGACCAAGCTCAACGAGGCCGTGCCCTACCGGGTGATCCTCGACCGCATGAGCCACGAGGTCCCGTACTACGCCGTCTACCTGAAGATGGCCGCCCTGCAGGGGACCTACGTCATCAACAACACGTTCTGGCGCTCCGCCGACGACAAGTTCTTCGGCTACGCGGCCGCGGAGAAGCTCGGGATCGCGGAGCCCAGGACGGTCGTGCTGCCCAACTGCGAGTACCTGGACGACGTGACCTCGGAGAGCCTGCGCAACCTGTGGCCCACCGACTTCTCCTACTACGCCGACTACGTCGGGCTCCCCTGCATCATGAAGCCGGCCTTCGGCGGGGGCTGGAAGGACGTCTACAAGATCCACAACCTCGACGAGCTGCACCATCACTACGGCAACTCGAAGGCCAAGACGATGATGCTGCAGCAGCTCGTCACCTGGGACCTGTACATCCGGGTGCCGACCATCGGACGGCGCTGGGCGCGCGCGGTCCGCTACGACCCGGCGCCGGGCGGGCTCGGCGTCTACAACCAGGACTACGACATCCTCCCGCGCGAGGTCCGCGACAAGGCGGAGGAGCTCTCGCTGCGCTTCAACCAGGCCCTGGGCTACGACATGAACGCGATCGAGCTCGCCTACAAGGACGGCCAGTACATCGGGATCGACCTCACCAACTACACCCCGGACCTCGACTACCGCAGCCTGCGCGACGCGCACTTCCCCTGGGCGGTCGAGCGCATGGCGGAGTTCGCGGTCGAGAAGGCGAAGTCCGACGAGCGGACTCCGGCCGCCCCGGACTTCCGCTCCTTGATGCTGCGCTGAGCGCCGGCCTCGGCTTCCCGGCCCCTCAGGGCCGCCACGGCCGCCGGCGCGGCCACCAGCGACGGACGCCCGCACAGTAGGCGGCGTACTCCGGACCGTAGCGAGCGCGCAGCGTGGGCTCCTCGTAGGCCAGCACGAACACGTGGAAGGCCGCCCACACGACCAGCGCGTACTCGAGGAGCGGGAGGCTGCCCAGGAGGAGCGCCTGCCCGAAGACGATCGCGGTGACGCCGACGTACATCGGGTTGCGCATGTGCCGGTACAAGCCGGTCACCACCAGGCGCTGCGTCGGCAGGAGCGGGGCCGGGGTGCCCAGGCCCTGCAGGGCGAAGCGGGCGAAGCACTCGAGGAGGATCAGGAGGCCGCCGAGGCCGATCGCGACACCGGCCAGGCGGAGCAGGTCGCCGTCGAGCAGGGGCGGCTGCCATCGCCACCCGGTGAGCCGCCAGGGGAGGTAGAACGCGAACGTGCCGGGGGCGACCACGAAGAACAGCGTGGACCCGATGACCGGCCCGACCTTCTCACGCCACACGGTGCCGGGCTCAGTGTAGCCCTGTCCGCTTCCGGGACCGCCGACGTCCGGATCCGGACGCGCGGGCGAGCGTGGCCGCCGGCCAAGTGGCTGGCGCGGTGCGCCTTGAGCCTGGACGCGCGCGATGGCACGGGCTTCGCACCCCGACTGCGGGCCCCTGGCCCCGAGGAAGGAGACATGGACCACATCCGGATGGACTTGCGCCAGGCGCTGCGCGGCTTCGTGAAGAACCCCGGCTTCACGGTCGTGGTCGTGTCGACGCTGGCCCTGGGCATCGGCGCCAACACCGCGATCTTCTCCCTCATGGACCAGGTGCTGCTGCGCCGCCTGCCCGTGCGGGATCCCGATCGGCTCGTGATCCTGCACGCGCCGGGTCCGAACTCCGGGACCTTCAGCAGCCACAGCGACACCCTGATGGGGCTCTCGCACCCGATGTTCACGCACCTGCGCGAGCAGAACACGGTGTTCAGCGGGATGCTCGCCCACTACACGGTGCCGCTGCACCTCACCGCCGGCGCGCGCACGGACAACGTCCACGGCGACCTGGTCTCCGGCAGCTACTTCGACGTGCTCGGCCTCCAGCCCGCGCTGGGCCGGCTGCTCGGCCCGGACGACGATCGCGTGCCGGGCGGCCACCCCGTGATCGTCCTCGGCCATGGGTTCTGGACGCGCCATTTCGGCGCCGACCCGGGAGTCGTCGGCCGCGCCGTGCGCGTCAACGACCACGCGATGACGATCGTGGGCGTGGCCCCGCCCGGCTTCCACGGGGTCGAGGTGGGCCAGTCCGTGGACGTGTACGTGCCGGTCATGATGCAGCCGCAGGTCCTCCCGACCTGGGAGCGCGGCGTCGGCGACTGGCGCACGGTCTGGCTCGACGTCATCGCACGCCTGCGCGACGACGTGACGCCCGCGCGGGCCCAGACCGTCGTCAACGTCCTCTACGGCCAGCTCCTGCAGGAGGACCTGCAGACCGTGAAGTCGCCCTCGATGAAGTTCCGGGCCGCCTTCCTGCAGAAGCGGCTGGAGCTCCGGCCGGGCGCGCGCGGTACCTCGCAGCTCCGCGACGAGTCGGAGACTCCGCTGCTCGTCCTCATGGGGATGGTGGGGCTGGTCCTGCTGATCGCCTGCGCCAACGTCGCCAACCTGCTCCTGGCCCGCGCGTCCTCGCGGCAGAAGGAGATCGCGCTCCGCCTGGCCCTGGGGGCGAGCCGGGGCCGCCTGGTGCGCCAGCTCCTTGTCGAGAGCACCGTCCTCTCGCTGGCGGGCGGACTGCTCGGCCTGTTCGTGGCCGCGTGGGCCGCCACCTTCATGCTGCGCGCGCTCCCCTCCGACCAGGCGGCCCTCGTCCTCAGCGCCGATCCCGACCTGCGCGTCGTCGCCTTCGCGCTCGGCCTCTCGCTCCTGACCGGCATCGCCTTCGGTCTCGTGCCCGCCCGCCAATCCACCCGACCCCAGCTCGCCCCCACCCTCAAGAACGAGACGGCAGCGGTGGCGGGCGGGACGGCGCCCTTCCGCTTCCGGCAGGGCCTGGTGGTGGCACAGGTGGCGCTGTCGCTGCTGCTCCTGATCGGATCCGGCCTCTTCACGCGCAGCCTGCTCAACCTGCGGGCGGTCGATCCCGGCTTCCGGCCCGACCACCTCGTGTCCTTCGCGGTGGACCCCTCTCTCAACGGGTACGACCTGCGGCGCCGCTTCGAGCTGTTCAAGCGCCTGCAGGACGACGTGGCGGCGGAGCCGGGCGTCAAGTCCGTGTCCATGGCCGAGGTCGCGCTCATGTCGCACGACAACTCCAGCAGCACCGTCCGCGTGGAGGGCTACGAGCGCAAGGAGGGGGACGACATGAACCCCGACTTCAACGGCATCGCGCCCGGCTTCTTCGCGACGATGGGCATCCCGCTCCTGGCCGGCCGCGACTTCGCGGACACCGACCAGGCGGCCACCCCGAAGGTGGCGATCGTGAACGAGGCCTTCGCCCGCTACTTCTTCGGCGACCGGGACCCGATCGGCCGGCACTTCGGCCTCGGACGCGAGACGGGGTACGGCATCACGATCGTGGGCCTGGTGCACGACGGCCGCGCCGCTTCGATGCGCGAGAAACCGTCGCGGTTCGTGTACGTCCCCTACACCCAGGAGGCGGGCGTCGGCGAGCTGACCTTCTACGTCCGCTCCGCGCTCGACTCCACCGCCCTCTCCGGCCGCCTGCGCCGCCTCGTGCAGCAGGCCGACGCCTCCCTCCCGGTGACGAGCGAGAAGACGATGGCGGCGCAGATCCGCGAGTCGCTGTTCGTGGAGCGCATGGTGGCCTCCCTCTCCGCCGCCTTCGGGCTCCTGGCCACCCTGCTGGCCGCCCTCGGGCTCTACGGCGTGATGAGCTACGCGGTCGCCTTGCGCACGCGCGAGATCGGCATCCGCGTGGCCCTGGGCGCGGAGCGACGGACGGTCCTCCTCATGGTGCTCCAGGAGGTCGCGGTCCTGGCCGCCCTGGGCATCGCTTTCGGCCTTCCCGGCGGGTACGGCCTCGGCCGGCTCGTCCAGTCGCAGCTGTTCGGTCTGACCGCCCGCGACCCGCTGACGTTCGTGGTCGCCACGGCGACCCTGCTCGTCACCGCCCTGCTGGCCGGCTACATCCCGGCCGCGCGGGCCACGCGCGTGGACCCCATCGTGGCGCTGCGCTACGACTAGCGCCCCTGCGGAGGAGTGATGCACGACTTCGGACTCGACGCTCGCCAGGCCCTCCGGAGCTTCACCAAGAACCCCGCCTTCACGGCGGTGATCGTGCTGACGCTGGCCCTGGGCATCGGGGCCAACACCGCGATCTTCTCCCTCATGGACCAGGTGCTCGTGCGCCTGCTGCCCGTGCCCGAGGCCGAGCGGCTCGTCGTGCTCGACGGTCCGGGCCCGTCCTCGGGGACGACGCACAGCCATTCCGAGACCCTGACCCCGATGTCGCATCCGATGTTCGAGCGGCTGCGCGACGGCAACTCCGTCTTTTCCGGGGTGCTCGCCGAGTTCACCACCGCCGTGCACTTCGGCGCCGCCGGGCAGACGGACGAGGTCCGCGGCGACCTCGTCTCCGGGACCTACTTCGACACGCTCGGCCTCCACCCGGCCGCCGGCCGCCTCTTCACGAAGGACGACGATCGCGTTCCCGGCGGCCATCCGCTGGTGGTGCTGGGCCACGGCTTCTGGACGCGGCGCTTCGCCGCCGATCCGCGGATGATCGGGGCCGCCGTGCGCATCAACGATCAGCCCATGACGATCATCGGCGTCGCCCCCGCCGGGTTCCACGGCATCGAGGTCGGCGAGTCCGTCGACGTCTACCTCCCGCTGGCCATGCAGCCGCAGGTCATCCCGACCTGGTCCAAGGGGATCGGCGACTGGCGCACGCGCTGGCTCACGGTGGTGGCGCGCTTGAAGGACGGCGTGTCCCTGCCCCAGGCCGACGCCGCCATCAACGTGCTCTACGGCCAGCTCCTCCAGGAGGACCTGGCCACGGTGAAGACCCCGTCCGACCGATTCCGGATCGCGTTCCTGCAGAAGCGGCTCGTCCTGGCCCCGGCCGGCCGCGGGACTTCCGGCCTCCGCGACGAGGCCAAGGCGCCCCTCCTCGTCCTCATGGGCATGGTGGGCCTCGTGCTGCTCATCGCCTGCGCGAACGTCGCCAACCTGCTCATGGCGCGCGCCTCGTCGCGGCAGAAGGAGATCGCGGTCCGCCTCGCCCTCGGGGCCAGCCGGGCACGGCTGGTGCGCCAGCTCCTGGCCGAGAGCGTGGTGTTCGCGCTCGCGGGCGGCCTCGTGGGCGTGGGGTTCGCGGTCTGGACGGGAACGCTGCTGCTGCGCGCGCTGCCCTCGGAACAGGCGGCGCTCGTCCTCACCGCCGACCCCGACTTCCGCGTCGTGCTGTTCGCGTTCGCCCTCGCCGTCTCCACGGGGATCGTCTTCGGCCTCGTCCCCGCGCTGCAGTCCACGCGACCCCAGCTCGCGCCCACCCTCAAGAACGAGGCGGCGGCGGTGGCCGGCGGCACCGCCCCCTTCCGCCTGCGCAAGGGCCTGGTCGTGGCCCAGGTCGCGCTCTCGCTCCTCCTCCTCATCGGGGCCGGCCTCTTCACGCGCAGCCTGGCCAACCTGCGCTCGCTCAACCCCGGATTCGAGCCGGACCGCCTGCTCACCTTCTCCGTCAACCCCGCCCTGAGCGGGTACGAGCTGCCGCGCCGGTTCGCGCTCTTCAAGCGGCTGCAGGACGACTTCGCGGCGGAGCCGGGAGTGAAGTCGGTGTCCCTCGCCCAGGAATCCCTCATGACCAACAGCAACACGAGCTCCACCGTGCGCGTCGAGGGGTACGAGCCGCGGGAGGACGAGAACATGAACCCCAACCTGAACTACGTCGCCCCCGGCTTCTTCACCACCCTGGGGATCCCGCTCGTCTCCGGCCGCGACTTCACCGACGCCGACACCGAGCCGGCCCCCAAGGTCGCGGTGGTCAACGAGGCCTTCGCCCACTACTTCTACGGGAGCCAGGACCCGCGGGGCCGGCGCTTCGGCAACGGGCGCCGCAGCGAGCAGTACCCGTTCACGATCGTGGGCGTGGTCCGCGACAGCAAGGCGGCGTCGCTGCGCGAGAAGCCGATCCGCTTCGTCTACATGCCCTATGCGCAGCAGACCGGGATCGGCCAGATGACGTTCTACCTCCGGTCGAGCCTGGACCCGGGCGCGCTCGGCCACCGCGTGCGGGCGGTCGTGCGCCAGGCCGACGCCTCCCTGCCGGTGACGGACATGAAGACGATGCAGGCGCAGATCCGCGAGTCGCTCTTCGTGGACCGGCTGGTGGCCGCGCTCTCCGCCGCCTTCGGCCTGCTGGCCACCCTGCTGGCCGCGGTCGGCCTCTACGGCGTGATGAGCTACGCGGTCGCGCTGCGCACGCGCGAGATCGGGATCCGGGTGGCCCTCGGTGCCGAGCGCCGCACCGTCCTCCTCATGGTCCTGCGCGAGGTGGCCGTCCTGGCCCTGGTGGGCGTGGCCATCGGGCTGCCCGGCGGCTACGGCCTCGGCCGGCTGGTGGAGTCGCAGCTCTACGGCCTGACCGCCCGCGACCCGCTGACCTTCGCGGTGGCCACCGTCACCCTGCTCGCGGCCGCGATGGTGGCCGGCTACCTCCCGGCCGCGCGGGCCACCCGCGTGGACCCGCTGGTCGCGCTCAGGTACGAGTAGGGAAGGTCCCGGCCAGGCCGAGCCAGGCGGCCAGCGCGCTGAGCTTCTGGTCCTGCGTCCAGGGCGGCCCCAGCGGCTTGCCCCACGCGGACACCGTGGCGAGGAGCGACTGTCCCGGCCGGCCCAGGCCGTCCTGCGCGCGGGCCAGCAGGTCCCGCTCACGGATGCGGACGACGGGGAGGTCGTGGCGCGCGCCGGCCGCGGCCAGCGCGTCGCGGAAGTGCTCGCCGTCCGCGGTGTGGATGAGCGCGTGGGAGGCGAGCACGGACTCGAGGGCGGGCAGCGTCCGGCCGGCCGCGGTGAGGAGGACGGCCCCGACGGCGTCGTGCCCTTCGGATCGCAGCCTCTCCAGGACCTCTCCAAGACCGTTGGCGGCGCGCTCGAGGGCCTGGCGAGAGAACCGGTCGAGGAGCGCGGCCGCCCGCTTGAGCGGCAGCTCCTCCGCCGCGTGATAGGGCTGCCTGGCTTCGGGGTCGTCCGCCATCTCGATCCGGCGGCGCTCGACGACGGAGGGCGCAGTAATGGGGCCCGCCAGCGCCACCAGCGCCGCCCAGCCCGAATGCACGCGCAAGCCGATGGCGACGGCCACCTTCCGACTCATTGCCTCCTCGGGCGCAGCGTGGCCTATTATGCCTGCGTGGTCCCCCCGCGCTTCCTCCGCGTCACGCTCGTGGCGCGATCCTCCTGAGCGCCACCGCCGATCCGGGGGCCGCGCCCTCCGCCGCGACGCCCGGGGAGGGAGCGCGCTTCGCCCCCGGCCGCGTGCGGGCGGTGACGTTCGCCCTCGTGCTGGTGACCGCGCTCGCCTCCTTCGAGTCCACCGTCGTCTCCACCGCCATGCCGACCATCATCGGCGAGCTGCGCGGCCTGTCCCTCTACTCCTGGGTCTTCTCCGCCTACCTCCTGTCCGCGACGATCACCATGCCGATCTACGGCCGCCTGGCCGACCTCTACGGCCGGCGCCGGATCCTGCTCATCGCGATCGCGCTGTTCGTCATCGGGGCGGGCGCTTGCGCGGCCGCGCAGACGATGACCCACCTGATCCTCGCCCGCGTCCTGCAGGGGCTGGGCGCGGGCGGGCTGATGCCGGTCGCCCTCACCGTCTCCGGGGACCTCTTCTCCCTGCGCGAGCGCGCCCGCATCCAGGGACTCTTCAGCGGCGTCTGGGGCGTGGCCAGCCTGGCCGGGCCCATGATCGGGGCCGGCCTGACCGTCACCTTCGGCTGGCGGTCCATCTTCTCGATCAACCTTCCCCTGGGCGTGCTCGCCTTCGCCATGGTGGCCACGCAGATGATCGAGTCGCAGGCGACGCGGCCCGATCCGCTCGACGTGCCGGGCGCGCTGCTCCTGGCCGGCGGCATCACCTCCCTGCTCTTGTCCGTCCTCCAGACGACGGGCGGGGCCGCCTTCCCCGCGGTGGGACGGGCGGCGCTGCTCCTCGGCGGAGTGGGCGCGCTCGTCCTGTTCTCGCGCGAGCAGGCGCGGCGTGAGCATCCGTTGATCCCTCCGGACCTGTTCCGCCACGCACGGACCCTCGCCCCCTATGCCGCGGGCGCGCTGCTGGGCACGACGATCTTCGGGGTCGACACCTTCGTGCCGCTGTTCGTCCAGGGGGCGCGCGGGGGCACCGCGGTGGCGGCGGGCGCGGTGGTGACGCCGGTGGTTCTGATGTGGGCGCTGTCCGCCGCCGCCGCCGCCCGCGCGATCGTGCGCTTCGGCTTCCGGCGCACGGCCCAGACCGGCGCCGTCCTGATCCTGGCCGGCTTCTGCGGCCTCATCGCCTGCGCGGTGCTCCACGCGCACGTGGGCGCCATCACCGCGACCTGCGCCCTCATCGGCGGCGGGCTGGGACCCTCCTCGATGTCGCAGGTGCTCGCCATCCAGCACGCGGCCGACGAGCGCGAGCGCGGCGTGGCCACCAGCCTGGTGCCCTTCTTCCGCGCGGTGGGCGGCGCCCTCGGGGTGGGCGCCCTGGGCGGGCTGCTGGCGGCAGGCCTCTCCCGCCGGCTCGGACCGGCGGCGGACGCCGCGGGCGCGCTGCTCGTGCACGGCCGTCGCGGGGCGGCCGCCGCCTCCCCCGCCGACCTCGCGCGCCTGGGCGCGGCCCTGGAGGGCGCGCTCCTGCCCGTGTTCGTCGTGCTCCTGGTCCTGGCCGTCCTCAACATCGCCGTCGCCTCCTCGTTCCCGCGGCGGGCGGAGGGGGAAGCTCCCCGCGTTGACGCGACGGCGGCGAATGGATAGCGTCCGCGCCGGGAGGAGCCATGGCCGACGACCGCTTCCGCGTGCGTCCGGGAAGGAAGTTCCACTTGAAGGACCACGATCCGGGTGACACCGGACGGTTCGAATCCAGGGAGGACGGCAAGAAGCACCTCGAGCAGGGCCTCGAGCGGCTGACCGACCTCCAGGACAGGCTCTATGCGCAGGACCAGTGGTCCCTGCTGCTCGTCTTCCAGGCCATGGACGCCGCGGGCAAGGACGGCGTGATCAAGCACGTCATGTCCGGGGTCAACCCCCAGGGCTGCCAGGTGTTCTCGTTCAAGCAGCCCTCGGCCGAGGACCTCGACCACGACTACCTCTGGCGGGTCGCGCGCTGCCTGCCCGAGCGCGGCCGCATCGGCGTGTTCAACCGCTCGCACTACGAGGAGGTGCTGATCCTGCGCGTGCACCCCGAGCTCCTCCTCGGCCAGAAGCTCCCCGCGCCCCTCGTCGGCGACACGATCTGGAAGGAGCGCTACGACGACATCTGCGCCTTCGAGAGCCATCTCGCCCGCAACGGGACCGTGATCCGCAAGTTCTTCCTGAACGTCTCGAAGGAGGAGCAGCGCCGGCGGTTCCTGTCCCGCCTGGACGAGCCGGACAAGAACTGGAAGTTCTCCATGGCCGACGCCCAGGAGCGCGAGCACTGGGACGACTACATGAAGGCCTACGACGACGCCATCGAGGCCACCTCGACCGGGGAGGCGCCCTGGTACGTCATCCCCGCCGACCACAAGTGGTTCACGCGCCTGGCCGTGGCCGACGTGATCGTGGAGACCCTCGAGGGGCTCGACCTCCACTACCCGAAGGTCTCGGAGGAGAAGCGCAAGGAGCTGGACCGCGCGCGGGCGCTGCTCGAGAAGTAGCCCCCTCCGCTCTCAGAACGCGGGGGCGGGCAGCCGGCCGCCGACCTCGAAGGTGGCGCGCGGGAACGCGAAGGACGACGACCGGAACACGTCCTCCTTGGTGACCTCGACCCCCTCGCGGGTCACCACGCACCGCCAGCTCTCGGGCACGGTCGGCCGCCGCGAGGCCAGGGCGGAGGGGACGAGCAGGCCGACGTTCGTCCCGCCGCCCGGATCCCGCGCCGAGTAGTAGGCGAGCGCCTCCGCCCCGTCCGCGCGCGCCTCTCCGCCGAGGGCCTGGGCCTCGGCGTAGCTCACGGGCGAGGACAGCACGGCGCGGTACCGCGCGAGAGCCCCCCGCGTGAGGTCGACTCCGCGCGCGGTCTCGTAGGCGGCCTGGAAGATCGACACGTCGACCTCCAGGGGCGTGAGAAGGGCCGCCGTGCCCTCCAGGAACAGGAGCAGGTAGTAGGCCTTCTCCGCGAAGGCGGTCGCGCGCGCGCGCGCGCCGTACCAGATCCCGCGTTCCCGCCGCGTCCCGAACCGCGAGCCGTGGCCCAGGGGCGGGTAGCGGAAGGGGGTGAAGAGCAGGTAGTGGAGTCCCGGGGGAGCGTCGGCGGGGGGCTTGGCCTCCTCGATGAGCTCCTCCAGGAGCGCCTGCTCCTCGTCGGAGTCCACCAGCTTCCGCGTGGCGAACAGGTGCTGGCTCTCGACGACCCGCCAGGCGCGGCCGGCGAGCCGGCGGAGGTTAGACCTTCCCCCGCATCGCGTCCAGATACTCGATGGCATCGACGAGGCCGGTGACGGTACGGATCCTTTCCGCGGGGACGCCGCCCAGGTGGTGGTTCGGGGCGTGCAGCCACTGCCGCGCCTTCTCCGTGCTCCCCCCCAGCAGGGCGTCCAGGCTGCGGAAGAGGCGCACGAACAGCACGGCCAGCTCCCCCTCCTTGCGGGCCGGATCCAGGGGACGGTCGTCCAGCCGCGAGACGGTGGACGGGCTCACGCCGAGCACGCCCGCCAGGTCCTGCTGGGAGAGGCCGAG
The DNA here is from genome assembly GCA_041481445.1 of Vicinamibacteria bacterium. Classification (GTDB taxonomy): domain Bacteria; phylum Acidobacteriota; class Vicinamibacteria; order Fen-336; family Fen-336; genus AA29. The sequence continues at coordinate 5,744 of JBGPBV010000084.1, read as the reverse complement.
GAGGACGGCCGCGCGCAGGGCGGCCCGCGTCAGGACGACGTTGCGGCGCGGGACGGCGGCGGGGCGGGGAGCGGGGCGGCGCTCCCGGGTCCGGGCGGCCACGGCCGCCTCCTTTCAAGTGAAAGATTCCAACATTTCAACGTCAATTGCAAGGGACCCTCCGGCCCCCCGCGCCGGGATCAGCGAGGGGCGACGCGGGCGGCCAGGGCGAGCTCCCGGGCGCGCGTGGCGTAGGCCTCCGGGGGGGCGGCGGGGGGATGGGCCAGGAAGCCGGCCACGATCGAGGCCAGGGAGGTGCCGAGCGGCGTGGGCGAGAAGCCCAGCTCGTCGCGGGCCCGCGACGGATCCAGGAACGACATCCAGCGCCCGGAGAACGGCGACACCTTCACGGGGTCGAGCCCCGCCTCCTCGAGATCCGCCCGCGCGATCGGCTGCAGCCGCGCCGGGGCCCCCAGCAGCCCCGCCACCGTCTCCAGCACCTCCGCCAGCGTCGGCGTCTCCTCCTGGCAGAGGTTGTAGGCCTGGCCCCGCGCGCGGGGCTGGCCCAGGAGAAGGGTGACGGCGCGGGCCACGTCCCGCGAATAGACGTGGCGGACGCGATGGCGGCCGCCGTCGGGCACGAGCAGGGGGCCGCCGTCGAGGAGCCGCCAGAGGTAGCCCTCGAGCCGCCGGTGGTAGTCGCGCTCGCCGTTCACCATGGGGATGCGCAGCCGGGTGGACGGGAGGCCGGAGCGCGCGAGCACGTCCTCGCACGCGCGCTTGCCCATGCCGTACTCCCAGTCCGCACGATCGCGATGGCCGGCGGGCGGCTCCGCCATCAGCGGCCCGTCGTAGTCCTCCTCGCGCGCGGGCAGCGGCCGCGGCTCGCGGACGAGGTACACCTGGCCGGTGCTGATGAACACGTAGTGGCCGACCCGGCCCTCGAGGACGCGGAGGGCCCTCTCCACGTCCGCGGCCACGAACCCCGCGAAGTCCACCACGAAGTCGAAGCGGCGAAGGGCGAGGGCGCGGTCGAAGTCGTCGGTGGTCCGATCGCCGCGGAGGTGCTCGACGCGGTCTCCGAAGGGATCGGGGAGGCGCCCGCGGTTGAAGACGGTGACGTCGTGCCCGCCGGCGAGGAGGCGCCAGACGAGGTCGTAGCCGACGAAGCGGTTCCCCCCGACGACGAGGCCCTTCAGGGCGCGGCCTCCCGCCCGGCGGCGGCGCCGGCGGGAGCGGGGTGGGGATCGCGCTCCATCCGCGCGCGCAGCGCGGCCGGCATGTAGCGCCGGGCCAGCCGGGCGTAGAGCCGGGGGCGCGTCTGGCGCAGCCAGCCGAGGAAGTCCTCGGGAGCGGCGAAGGTCCGGCCGCCTTCGGGGTCGTTGACCTCGCAGGTGAGGTTGTCGAAGTCGCGGCAGATGAGCGGCCGCTCCGCGTACACGCCGCAGAAGAGGTCGTCCTGGAGGTGGCGACAGCGGGTCTCGAAGACCACCGACCAGTCGCCGTCGCCGTCGCGGTAGACGCTGACCTGGTCGTGGTAGAGGTACCAGAGGATGTCGGAGGCACCCGCGATGGTGGTGGGCGCGTTGATGCCGACGGACACGTAGGTGCAGCACTTGCCGCACTCGGTGCAGGGCACCAGCCGCGCGGGCGCGGGGGCCATGGGGAGCGGGATGGGCATGGTTACTCGGTCGTCCTCCTGTGGATGTTGTACACCGCGCGTCCCTCCGCGACCAGGACCTCGCCCTGGGTGACCGCGACGCGCACGTGGCAGACGCGGTTGCCCTTGCGCATCAGCTCCGCCGCCGCGCGGAGGTCCGCCCCCAGCCCGGCCGGCTCCAGGTAGTCGACCCGCATGTCCACCGTCGACACGCTCTCCCCCGGCGAGAGCGCGGACCAGGCGGCCACCCCGCCCGCGGTGTCGATCAGCATGGAGACGACGCCCCCGTGCAGGGCGGGCCGGCGCGGGTCCCCCACGAACTCCGCGCGCACGGGAAGGACGAGCACGCAGACCCCCTTGCCCACCGACTCCCCGCGCAGGCCGAGGTAGCGATTGAAGGGGACATGCTCCTCCATCACCCGCAGGAGATCCTCCGGCGTCCTCGGCATCCAGGGGTGGTGCGGCTTGTGCTGGGTCACGTCGCCTCCCGCCCGCTCACGCCGCCGGGCGCTGGGCAGGCCCACTCTAGCGGAGTTATCCTGCTCCCGCTTCCGCGCGGTCGCCTGGTGAGATCCTCCGTCTCTGTCGTCATCCCCGCTCTCGACGAGGAGGGATCCCTCCCCGCGGCCATCCGCTCGGTCCGCGAAGCCACGGAGGTGATCGTGGTGGACGGAGGGTCCCGCGACCGCACGCGGGAGGTCGCGGCCGCGGAGGGGGTGCGCGTCCTCGCCGCGCCTCGGGGCCGGGGCCGTCAGCTCGACGCGGGCGCGCGGGCCGCCGCCGGCCAGTGGCTGGTCTTCCTGCACGCGGATACCCGGCTGGAGGCGGGCTGGGCGGAGGCGCTGGCCGCGCTGCCCGATGACGTGGTGGGCGGCGCGTTCCGCCTGGCCGTCGACTCCCCCCGGCGGGCCTTCCGGGTCGTGGAGGCGGCCGTCCGCGTCCGGGTGCGCCTGTTCAAGCTGCCCTACGGAGACCAGGGTCTCTTCGTCCGCCGCGAGGTCTACGCGCGCCTGGGCGGAGTGCCGCCCCTGCCCCTGATGGAAGACGTGGCCTTCGTGGCGCGTCTGCGCCGGACGGGGCGTCTGGCCTTTCCGCCCGTGCGCGCCTTCACCAGCCCGCGCCGATGGGAGCGCCACGGCATCGTGGGGGCCACCGTGCGCAACTGGAGGCTGCTCGCCCTCTATGCCCTCGGCCGCCCGCCCGAGGGCCTGGAGCGGCTCTACCGGGACCCGTAGGCCCTTCGCCTTGACCCACGGCCGGACGGTCCACTTTAATAGACCCTTTCTCGTCCGGCGCGCTCCAGGGCGCGAGAGGGGAGACGATCAGGGGAATGGGCTCCGCATCGCCGAGGGCCGCGATCACGGCGCTGGGCCGCTACGTGCCCGAGCGCGTCCTGACCAACGCCGACCTCGAGAAGATGGTCGACACCTCCGACGAATGGATCCGCACTCGCACGGGCATCCGGCAGCGCCATATCGTGGAGCCGGGCACGCCCACGAGCGAGCTGGCGGCCAGGGCCGCGCGGATGGCCCTGGAGAAGCGGGGGATGGGGGCGGACGAGATCGACCTCATCATCGTGGGCACGGTCACTCCGGACACGATCTTCCCCGCCACCGCCTGCGTGGTCCAGGACAAGATCCGCGCCAGCAAGGCATGGGCCTTCGACATCTCCGCCGCCTGCTCGGGGTTCGTCTACGCCCTGACCGTGGGCGCGCAGTTCATCCAGTCGGGGGCGCACCGCAAGGTGCTGGTGATCGGGGCGGACGTGATGTCGTCGATCATCGACTACAAGGACCGCACGACCTGCGTGCTGTTCGGGGACGGGGCGGGGGCGGTCCTGCTCGAGCCCTCGGTGGACGACACCGGGATCCTCGACTTCTACCACGAGGTGGACGGCTCCGGCGGCTGCTACCTGAACATGCCGGCGGGAGGCAGCGCGCGCCCGGCCAGCCACGAGACGGTGGACCAGCGCCTGCACTACGTCCACCAGGTCGGCCCGCACGTCTTCAAGTACGCGGTGCGGAAGTTCGCGGAGGCGAGCCAGATCGTCCTCCAGCGGAATCACTTCAAGCCCGCCGACCTCGACCTCTTCGTCGCCCACCAGGCCAACCTGCGCATCATCGAGGCCTCCCGCCAGCGGCTGGAGCTGCCGGACGAGAAGGTGGTGAAGAACATCGACCGCTACGGGAACACGACCGCGGCCACGATCCCTCTCGCCCTCGGCACCGCCCTCGACGAGGGCCGGCTGGCCAAGGGCCACCTCGTGCTGCTGGCCTCCGTGGGGGCCGGCCTCACCGTGGGGGCGATCGTCCTGCGCTGGTCGGGCGTGCCCTGGTAGAAAGAGCTCCCATGAAACGCGAGCCGATGGTGTTCGCCGTGGCGGGAATGATCTTCGGGTTCGTCCTCGGCTACATGGCGGCCGGGCTCGGAGACCGGCCGACCTCGGACACGCGGGTCCGGCCCGCGGAGGCCGCCCCGCCCCGATCCGCCGCCGGCCCCGGCGCCGCCACCGGGGCCGCGCCCGCCGCCGGTCGCGAGGGGCCGCCCGGGCCCGCCGACCCCGACGAGGTGCGCACGCTGGAGAGCCTCGCCGCCCGGGACAAGCAGAACCTCCAGGTCCGCATCGAGCTCGGGAACCTGCTCATGGACCACGAGCAGTACGAGGACGCCGCCCGCTGGTATCGCGAGGCCGTCGCCCTCAAGCCGGACAACAACGACGTGCGGGTGGACCTCGGGGCCTCCCTGCTCAACCTCGGCAAGGCCGCGGAGGCCCTGGCCGAGTTCGACCGGGCCCTGCAGTCGGACCCTGGACACAAGAAGGCGCTCTTCAACAAGGGCCTCGCCCTCGTGCAGTCCGGCCGGCCGCAGGAGGCGGCCGCGGTCTGGGAGGGCCTCCTAAAGCGCTACCCCGGCGACCCCCAGCTCCAGGGCCTGCAGGAGCAGGTGAACAAGATCCGCTCCGGACGCGGAGCCTCCGGCGCACCCTCGTGATCCTCTTCCTGGCCCGGCTCGTCCGCATCGTCTTCGTGCTGCTCGTGCTGCGCTTCGTCCTGCGCTTCGTGGCCGCGATGGTTCAGGGCTACCGGGATGCGGACCGGCGGCCGGCCCCGGCCACGGAGATGGTGCGCGACCGGGTGTGCGGCACCTTCCTGCCCCGCTCGCGAGCGGTGGTGGCCGTGGTGGACGGCCGCGAGCGGTACTTCTGCTCCCACGCGTGCCGCGAACGCGCGGAGGCGGGGCTTCCCGCCGCGACGTGAGCCGCGACGAGCAGCAGCTCCGCTGCGACATCGTCGAGGTGGGCCGGCGCCTCTACGCACGCGGGCTCATCGGAGGCCACGAGGGCAACGTCTCCGTCCGCGTCGGCGCGTTCCTGCTGATCACGCCGGCCGGAGTGGGCAAGGGGTTCCTGACCCCCGACGTCATCGTCCGCACCGACCTCGAGGGCCATCCCACCGACGGCGGGCGCGCGTCCACGGAGACGCTCATGCACACCGCCGTCTACCGCCGCCGTCCGGACGTCCACGCGGTGGTGCACGCGCATCCCCCGACCGCCACCGGCTTCGCGGTGGCGGGGATTCCCCTCGATCAGCCCCTCATCGCGGAGGCGGTGGTCACGCTGGGGCCAGTGCCGATCATCCCGTACGGCCAGCCTTCGACGGAGGAGCTGGCCGACCACGTGGGGCGCGCGATCTGCGACGCCCAGGCCCTGCTCATGGCCAACCACGGTGCGCTGGCGGTCGGAGACACGCTGGAGCGGGCCTGGGAGCGCATGGAGACGCTGGAGCAGCTCGCCCGCGTCACCCTGGTCACGCGCCTGCTCGGCCACGAGCAGGCGCTGGCGGCGGAGGAGGTCCGGCGGCTCGCGGAGTCGCGGGCGCGCTCCGGCTATCCGCCGCCCGTGTGCGATCCCGCGGGCGCACCACCGGGAGCGTCCGCCCCGCGGCCGCTCGCTCCCGCGTCGTCGCCGGGAGGGACGGTGACCTTGACGCAGGCGGAGCTGGTGCGGCTCATCACGGAGGCCGTGGACCGCTTCCGATCCTGACGGGCAGGCCCGCGGCCGGCGGGCTTGACTCCGCCTCGCGCTCGGTTCAGAGTCGAGGCCGCT
>JBGPBV010000083.1:0-28374 GCA_041481445.1 Vicinamibacteria bacterium | reverse complement strand
GGAACTCCGCGCCCAGACGTCCGATGCGCCGGAACTTGTCGTACCGGCCCTGCAGCAAGGCGTCCACGGGAAGGGCCGAGAGCTCGCGGAGCTGCGCGTCCAGGATGGGGTCCAGCGACGCGAAGAGGGCCTCGGGGTCCACGTGCGCGCCGCCCACCGGCTCCGCCACGACCTCGTCCACGATGCCGAAGCCCTTGAGGTCCTGCGCCGTGATCTTCATGGCGGTGGCCGCCTCCTCCGCCCGCCCGGCGTCGCGCCAGAGGATGGAGGCGCAGCCCTCGGGCGAGATCACGGAGTACACCGAGTGCTCCAGCATGTTCACGCGGTCACCGACGGCCACCGCCAGCGCCCCCCCGCTGCCTCCTTCGCCGGTCACGTTCACGACGACCGGCGTGGGCAGGCGCGCCATCTCGCGCAGGTTGTAGGCGATCGCCTCCGCCTGGCCGCGCTCCTCCGCGTCCAGGCCGGGATAGGCCCCCGGGGTGTCCACGAAGGTCACCACCGGGCGGCCGAACTTGGCCGCGAGCTGCATGACGCGCAGGGCCTTGCGATAGCCCTCGGGCTTGGGCATCCCGAAGTTCCGGTAGATCTTCTGCTTGGTGTCGCGGCCCTTCTGGTGCCCGAGCACCGCCACCGGCCGGTCCTTGTAGCGCGCGAAGCCGGCGACGAGGGCGGGATCGTCTCCGAAGCGGCGGTCGCCGTGGAGCTCGGTGAACTCGGTGAACATGGCCGCGATGTAGTCGAGGGTGTACGGGCGGGCCGGATGGCGCGCGACCTGCGTCTTCTGCCAGGGGGTGAGGGCGGCGTAGACGGTGCGGCGCGCATCCGCCAGCTCCTGGCGCAGCCGGCGCGCCTCCTGCTCCTTGGCCGCGTCCGCGGGAAAGGCGGCCAGCTCCTCGATGCGCTTCTGCAGCGCCAGCAAGGGCGCTTCGAAATCCTCGGCCACCCTCGGATTCTACGCCGTGGCGCCGTTCGTGCGGGCGAGGATGAGCGAACCCGGGCCAAGGAGCCCCTCGACCTCGGTACGCAGCACCTCGTCGGGGCGCACGCGGAAGTAGGCGCTGGGGGCCACCGCCACCGCGAACGCCCCCGGCCGGACCATCTCCAGCGTCACCGGGCAGTCGCCCTTGTGGGAGCCGAGAATGTCGCGGAGCCGCTCGCCCTTGGCCTTGTCCCAGCTCCCCATCGGCACGCGGATGGTCACGTAGCGCGCCTCGCTGAGCTTGGCCGCCTCCAGGGGCAGCACGTCGGCGGCGAGCAGGCGGAAGCGCCCTTCGTCCAGGGCCTCGGCGCGGCCCTTCACGAGGACGATCAGGTCGTCGGCCAGGCGCCCGGCCACCTTCTTGTACGCCTCGGGGAAGACGAGCACCTCCACTCCACCCTCGAGGTCCTCGAGCACGAAGGTCGCCATCCGGTCGCCCTTCTTGGTCTTGAGCAGGCGCAGCGCGGTCACGATCCCGCCCACCGTCGCTTCCTTCTCGCCGAGCGTACCGAGGGCGCCCGTGGTGGCGTTCGCCCACTGGGCCACCTCCTCCCGGTAGCGCTGGAGCGGGTGGCCGGTGATGAAGAAGCCGAGCGATTCCTTCTCGTAGGCCAGGCGCTCGCCCTCCGGCCAGTCCGCGACGTCCGGGAGGCGCTCCGGCGTCCGCGGCCCTCCCGGCTCCGCCCCCCCCAGCATCCCGAGCAGGCTCGCCTGTCCCTGCTCGCGGTCGCGCTGCTGCTTCTGGCCCGCTTCCATCGCGCGGTCGATGGCCACCATCAGGGCCGCCCGCCGCTTCTCCAGGGAGTCGAAGGAGCCGCTCTTGATGAAGCTCTCCACCACGCGCCGGTTCACCGCCCGCAGGTCCACCCGCTCGCAGAAGTCGAACATCGACTTGAACGGCCCCCCGCTCACCCGCGCCTCGAGGATGGCCTCGACCGCGCCTTCGCCGACGTTCTTGATGGCGGCCAGGCCGAAGCGGATGTCCTTGCCCACGACCGTGAAGAACATCTGCGACTCGTTGCCGTCGGGGGGCAGCACCTCGATGCCCATGGCCCGGCACTCCCCGAGGTACTGCACCATCTTGTCGGTGTTGGCCCGCTCCGACGTCAGCAGGGCGGCCATGAAGTAGGCCGGGTAGTTGGCCTTCAGGTAGCCCGTCTGGTAGGCCAGCCAGGCGTAGGCCGCGGAGTGCGACTTGTTGAAGCCGTACCCCGCGAACTGCTCCATGTGGTCCCAGATCTTGATCGCCTTCTTGTCGGGCACCCCGCGCGCCACGCTGCCCTTGATGAACTTGTCCTTCTGGGTGGCCATCACGTCGGCCTTCTTCTTGCCCATCGCCTTGCGCAGGATGTCCGCCTCGCCCATCGTGTAGCCGGCGAGGGCGGAGGCGATCTGCATGACCTGCTCCTGGTAGACCATGACCCCGTAGGTCTCGGACAGGATCGGCTCCAGGAGCGGATGGTCGTAGGTCACCTTGGTCTGCCCGTGCCGGCGCTTGATGACGTCGTCGATCATCGCCATCGGGCCCGGGCGATAGAGCGCGTTGAGGGCGGTCAGGTGCTCCAGGCGGTCGGGCTTGAATCGCTTGAGGATGTCGCGCATCCCGTCCGACTCGAACTGGAACAGGCCGCTGGTGCGCCCGGCCGTGAACCATTCGTAGGTCCGGAGATCGTCGGTCGGGATGAGGTCGATGTCGATGCGCTCTCCCGTCTGCGCCGCGACCATCTTCACGCAGTTGTCGATGAGGGTGAGGGTGCGCAGCCCCAGGAAGTCCATCTTCAGGAGGCCGATGCGCTCCACCCCCTTCATGTCGTACTGGGTGGTGAGACCCTCGGCCCCGCCCTTGAAGGAGGCCAGGGGCACGAGGTCGGTCAGGGGCACCGGCGAGATCACCACCCCGGCGGCATGGGTGGAGGCATGGCGGGTCGTCCCCTCCAGCCGCCGCGAGATGTCGACGAGCTCCTTGACCCTCGGGTCTTTCTGGTAGGCGTCCTGCAGCGGGGGCGACTCCGCCAGGGCCTTGTCCAGCGTCATCTTCAGGTCGAAGGGGATCATCTTCGCGATCTTGTCCACCTCGGCGTAGCTCATGTCGAGCACGCGCCCGACGTCGCGCACGACCGCCTTCGCCTTCATCGTCCCGAAGGTGATGATCTGGGCCACGTTCTCGCGGCCGTACTTTCGGGTGACGTACTCGATCACCTCGCCCCGGCGGTTCTCGCAGAAGTCGATGTCGATGTCGGGGGGCGAGATGCGCTCCTCGTTGAGGAAGCGCTCGAAGATGAGGTCGTGCTCGATGGGGTCGATGTCGGTGATGCGGAGCGAGTAGGCCACGAGCGATCCGGCGGCGGAGCCGCGCCCGGGGCCCACGGGCACGCCCTTCTCCCGCGCGTAGCGGATGAAGTCCCAGACGATCAGGAAGTAGCCGGCGAACCCGACCCGCCGGATGACCCCGATCTCGTGGTCGAGCCGGGTCGCGTAGTCGGGCAGGCCGTGGCGCAGGCGGCCGGCGGCGGCGAGCGGCTCCAGCACGCGGAGCCGCTGCGCGAACCCGTCGCGCGTCACCTTCTCGAAGTAGCTCTCGATGGTGAACCCGGGCGGCACGTCGAAGGCGGGCAGCTCTCCGGTCGGCTTGAGGAAGAAGCCGCACATCTCGGCGATGGCCACCGTGCTCGCGAGCGCCTCCGGGTGGTCGGGGAACACGGCCGCCATCTCCGCCGGGCTCTTGACGTAGAACTCCTCGGTGTCGAAGCGCAGGCGCTCCGTCTCGTGCACCTTCTTGCCGGAGCCGATGCAGAGGAGCACGTCGTGGGCCTGGTGGTCCTCCTTGCGGAGGTAGTGGGCGTCGTTGGTGGCCACGAGGGGGAGGCCGGTCCGGCCGTGCAGGCGGAAGAGGCCCTGGTTCACGCGCCGCTGGGCCTCGATGCCGTGGTCCATGACCTCGAGGAAGAAGCGGTCCTTGCCGAAGATGTCGCTGAAGACCCCGATCTGCTGCAGGGCGGCCGCCTCCTGGCCGGAGGAGATGCTCTGCGCGATCTCGCCGGAGAGGCAGCCGGACAGGCCGATCAGGCCCTTGGCGTGGGCGCCGAGCACGTCCTTGTCGATGCGGGGCCGGTGGTAGAAGCCCTCCGTGTAGCCGATGGAGACCAGCTTCATCAGGTTGTGGTAGCCCTTCTCGTCCTCGGCGAGGAGGGTCATGTGGTTGTAGGCCTCCTCGATGCCCGACCCCGACTTGTCGTGGCGGCTCCCGGGGGCCACGTAGATCTCGCAGCCGAGGATGGGCTTGATGCCCTTGTCGAGGCAGGCGTCGTGGAAGGCCACCGCCCCGAACATGTTGCCGTGGTCGGTCACGGCCACCGCCTTCATCCCAAGGCGCCCGACCTGGTCCACGAGCTCGTCGATATGGCTCGCCCCGTCGAGGAGGCTGTACTCGGTGTGGAGATGGAGGTGGACGAACTCCGTCATTCCCACTCGATAGTGGAGGGTGGCTTGCTCGAGATGTCGAATACCACGCGGTTGATGCCGCGGATCTCGTTCACGATACGGCTGGAGATGCGGGCCAGCAGGTCGTGGGGCAGCCGCGCCCAGTCCGCGGTCATCCCGTCCGCGGACTCGACGGCCCGGATGGCGGCGGTGTACTGGTAGGTCCGGTCGTCGCCCATCACGCCCACCGAGCGCACGGGCAGCAGGACCGCGAAGGACTGCCAGACCTGCCGGTAGAGCCCCGCCGCCTTGATCTCCTTCACCACGATGTCGTCCGCTTCGCGCAGCAGGTCCAGGCGCGTCCGGTCCACCGGCCCCAGGCAACGCACGGCCAGGCCCGGCCCGGGGAAGGGCTGCCGGTACACGAACTCCTCGTCCAGGCCGAGGGTGAGCCCGGCCGCCCGCACCTCGTCCTTGAAGAGGTCGCGCAGGGGCTCGACCAGCTTGAACTTCAGGTTCTTGGGGAGGCCGCCCACGTTGTGGTGGCTCTTGATCACCACGGACGGCCCGCGCACGGAGGTGGACTCGATCACGTCCGGGTAGAGAGTCCCCTGGACCAGGAACGCCGGCTTGCCGAGCTTCTGCGCCTCCCGGCTGAAGACCTCGATGAACTCGCGGCCGATGACCTTGCGCTTGCGCTCGGGGTCGGACACACCCTTGAGCTTCGTGAGGAACCGGCGGGTGGCGTCGACGAACACGACCTTGAGCCGCAGCTTGTCCGCGAAGCGCTTGCGCACCTGGGTCGCCTCGTCCTTGCGCAGCAGGCCGTTGTCCACGAACACGCAGGTGAGACGGTCGCCCACCGCGCGGTGGACGAGGAGGGCGGCCACCGCCGAATCCACGCCCCCGGAGAGGGCGCACAGCGCGCTCTCCCCGCCCACGGTGGACCGGATCTTCTCCACCGCCTCCTCCACGAAGGAGGCCGCGTTCCAGTCCCGGCGGCAGCCGCAGATCTCCAGGAAGTTCGCGAGCACGGTCATGCCACCCTGGCTGTGCTTCACCTCGGGATGGAAGAGGATGCCGAAGAGGCGGCGGCGGGGGTCGGCCATGGCCGCCACCGGGTTGGTGCCGCTGCGCCCGGTGACCTCGAAGCCTTTCGGCGGCTTCTCGATCGAGTCGCCGTGGCTCATCCAGACCCGCGCCGGCGACTCGAACCCGCGCAGCAGCGGGGAGTGATCGCGGGTCTCGAAGAGGGCGTGCCCGTACTCGCGCCGTCCCGCGCGCTTGACCTCGCCCCCGAGCACGTGGCTCATGAGCTGCATGCCGTAGCAGATGCCGAGCACGGGCACGCCGAGCTCGAAGACGCGCCGGTCCACGCGCGGGGCCCCCTTCTCGTACACGCTGTCCGGTCCGCCCGAGAGCACGATGCCGCGCGGGGCGCGCGCGCGCAGGGCGGCCATCGTGGTGGTCGGGGGCACGATCTCGGAGTAGACCTGCAGCTCGCGCAGCCGGCGCGCGATCAGCTGCGTGTACTGCGAGCCGAAATCGAGGATGACGATGGTATCGCGGTCCATTGGGGGGCGGGGGCTCTCGAAGGCCGGGATTATACTCCGCGCCCCTGCGCCATCTGGACCGGATGCGGACGACGCGCGATGCTATAGTCTCGCGCTCCGCATGCGAACCCTCCGCCACTCCTTCCTCCTGGCCGCGCTCGCCACCCTCGCCGCCTGCCATCACGCGCCCCCCGCCGCGCCGCATCCGCTGTTCCCGATGGCGCCGGCCTGGACCACGCCGCTCCCCGCGGTGGCCGAGGGCCCGCTGGTGGCGGCGGGCAGCCTGGTGTTCGTGGCCACCCGCGACGGCGTCGTGCAGGCCCTGGACGCCGCGACGGGAAGGGTGCGCTGGAGCCTGGACGACCGCGCGGGCGTCCTGGGGACGGCCGAGGACCTGCTCGTGGTGCGCCAGGCCGACGGCACCCTCTACGGCGTGAACGCGCGGACGGGCGCCGCGCGCTGGAAGGCCGCCTCCGGCGTGCGGGGAACCGTGCCGCCGGCCTTATATAAGGATGGCGTGGTCGTGGCGGGCGAGGGCCTCGCCCTCCTCGACGCGAGCACCGGCCAGACGCGGTGGTCCGTCCCCGAAGTCCGGGCCACCGCCACCCCGCTCGTCTCCGGGGCCTGGCTGTTCGTGGGCGAGGCCGACGGAGGCTTCCGTTGCCGCGACCTCGCCACCGGCGGCGTCCTCTGGACGTTCACGACCGCGAAGGCCCTCCTGGCCCCCCCGGTCGTGGACGACCGCGGCCGCGTCCTGCTGGGCACCACCGACCGGCGCTTCGTCTCCCTCGATCCGAACGACAAGGGACACGACCGCTGGCGCTGGAAGATCGGCGGCGACGTGGCGGCGCCGCCCATCGTCGTGGGGCCGCGTGTCCTCTTCACCACCCACGAGGACGTCCTGTACGCGCTCGACCGCGGCAACGGGCACCTGTCCTGGCGGGCCTCCGTGCCCTCGCGCCCGATCTCCGGCCCCCTTCTCTACGGCGACGCCGTGCTCGTGGCCTGCTTCGGGAGCCGCCCCGGCGAGACCTTCCTGATCGGCTTCGACGCCCGGACGGGGCGCCGGCAAGGCGACCTCAAGGCGCCGGGCGAGCTCGGCTCTCCGCCCCTCATCGTGGGCGACCTCGTGGTGATGGCCCTGCGGGAGCGCGCGGTGGCCGCGCTCGCGCTCGGCGCCGTGCCGCCAAGTCCTTGACAACGCGCGATTCCATCGAACAACATACCCTCGGCTTTCTTCTACGCCGGCCGTCCGGAGCGACGGACAACCCTTCTTCACGAGGAGCCAAGTGATGTCCATGCGCACGCCTCTCGCCGTGATCGCGCTCGCCGCGCCCTTCGCCTTCGTCGCCTGCGGTGGCGGCGAGAAGGCGGAAGCTCCCGCCGCCGCGCCCGCCAGCACGGAGGCGGCCGCCCCCGCCGGAGGAGCCGCGGGCGGGGCCGCCAAGGGCTCGGCCTCGATCTCCGGGAAGATCAGCTTCGCCGGGACCGCCCCCGAAGCCGAGAAGATCAAGGTCTCGGCCGATCCCTACTGCCAGAAGGAGCACAAGGACGGCCTCGAGCGCAAGGTCGTGGACGTCAAGGACGGCGGTCTCAAGGACGTGTTCGTCTACGTCAAGAGCGGCATCACCGGCACCTACCCGCCGCCCACGGAGGCGGTGGAGCTCGACCAGCAGGGCTGCATGTACAAGCCGCACATCATCGCCCTGCAGGTGGGCCAGCCCCTCAAGATCAAGAACAACGACGAGACGCTGCACAACATCCACCCGCGTCCCACCGTGAACCAGGAGTTCAACCTCGGGCAGCCGCGCAAGGGCATGGAGTCGACCAAGACCTTCGACAAGAAGGAAGTCATGATCCCGGTCGGCTGCGACGTCCACCCCTGGATGCGCTCGTACATCTCCGTCCTCGACCATCCGTTCTTCGCGGTCACCGACGAGGACGGCAAGTACGAGATCAAGGGCCTGCCCGCCGGCGAGTACGAGGTCGAGGCCATCCACGAGAAGCTGAAGAGCCAGACGGGCAAGCTCACGGTCAAGGACGGCGAGAAGGCCACGCTGGACCTCTCGTACAAGGGGTAGGCCCCTGGCGCCGACGGAGAGGCCTCCCTTCTCGCCCTGGCGCCACCGGCTCTCGGTGCTCCTGGTGGCGGCCACCCTCGCCCTCGTCTTCGTGGGCGGGCTGGTGACGAGCACGGGCTCCGGCCTCTCCGTCCCCGACTGGCCGCTCTCCTACGGCATGGTCATGCCGCCCATGGTGGGCGGCGTCTTCTTCGAGCACGGCCACCGGATGGTGGCGAGCGCGGTCGGCGTCCTCACCCTCGTGCTCGCGGTGTGGACCGCGCGGGCGGAGCCGCGGGCAGGCGTGCGCCGCCTGGCCTGGGGGGCCCTCCTGGCCGTGGTCGCCCAGGGAGTGCTCGGGGGGCTGACCGTCCTCTTCCTCCTCCCCACTCCGATCTCCGTCACCCACGCCTGCCTGGCCCAGGCGTTCTTCTGCATCACCATCGCGCTCGCCTACGCGACCTCGCGCGAGTGGCTCGACGCCACGCCGTCGCGGGACGACGGGGCGGGCGTGCGGCGCGCGGCCGCGCTGGCCACCGCGGCCGCCTTCGTCCAGCTCCTGCTCGGCGCCGTGATGCGCCACATCGGGGCCGGCCTGGCCGTGCCGGACTTCCCCCGCATGTACGGCCGGTGGGTCCCACCCTTCGAGGTGCTGAGCCAGGCCCCCGTCCTCGTCCACCTCGCGCATCGGGCGGGGGCGCTGGTCGTGCTCGCGCTCGTCCTGCGGCTGTTCCTCCGCGCCGGGCGCGCGGCCGAGACCAGCCTGGCCGCGCCGGCCCGCCTGGCCCTCGGCCTCGTGCTCGTGCAGATCGCGCTGGGCGCCCTCACCGTCCTGAGCGGCAAGGCCGTCCTCCCGACCACCGCGCACGTGGCCACGGGGGCGGCCCTCCTCGGCACGTGCTGGTTCACGACCCTGCGCGCGCGGCGCCACCTGCGCGCCCCGCTCCGTTCCCCGGAGGTGACGGTGCCGCTCGGCGACCCGGCCCTCTCGTGAGCGCCTCCCTCGTCGTCCCGCGGCGGGCCGCCCTCGCGGACTACCTCGAGCTGACCAAGCCGCGCATCACCCTGACCGTGGTCATGACCGCGCTGGTCGGTTACGTGATGGGGGCCCGCGGCCCCGTGGGCCTGCCCCGCCTCGGCCTCGCCCTGGCCGGCACCGCGCTGGTGGCGGCGGGGGCGAGCGCGCTCAACATGCTGCTCGAGCGCCGCACGGACGCGTTGATGCTGCGCACGCGGAACCGCCCGATCCCCGCCGGCCGACTGCGCACGGTGGAGGCGGTCGCGTTCGGCCTGGCCTTGACCGCGGCCGGCCTGGCCGTCCTCCGCTTCGGCACGGGGGCGCTGGCGGCGGCGGTGGCGCTCTTGACCTGGTCGACGTACCTGTTCGCCTACACGCCACTCAAGACGCGGACGTCCCTGTCCACGATCGTGGGGGCCTTCCCGGGAGCGCTGCCGCCGGTGATCGGGTGGGCGGCCGCCCGCGGGCAGGTCGAGCCCGGGGCCGTGGTCCTGTTCGCCATCCTGTTCCTGTGGCAGATCCCGCACTTCCTGGCCATCGCCTGGATCTACCGCGAGGACTACGCGCGCGGCGGGCTGCCCATGCTGCCCGTGCTCGACCCCGACGGCGTCGTGACCGGCCGTCAGGCCGTCGCCAACAGCCTGGCCCTCCTGCTCGTGAGCGTGGTCCCGACGATTGCCGGCCTGGCCGGCCGCGCCTACCTCGTGGGGGCGGTGGTCCTCGGCGTGGCCTTCACCGCCATGGCCGTGAGCTCCGCCATCCGCCGCACGGCGGCGGCGGCGCGGGCGCTCTTCCTTTCGTCGGTCCTGTACCTCCTCGCCCTCTGCACCCTGCTCCTGGTCGACCGGCTCTGAACGGTCGCTCCGGCAAGCGCGCGGGCGTATTGACGCGCGCGGCTGTCCTGCGTTAGATTCCCGCCGCGAATCGAACCCAGGCACTCGTGCTCGTCGCTCGAAGTCGCGCCGCCGTCGTCGTCGAACGCATCACAACAGATCGTCCGAGCCAGGAGGGCTCCTGATGGCCAAGCTGCAGGGCCTGCTGTTTGGGCTGGCGACCCTCGTCTTGGTGGTGGTGGCAACCGTCCTCTTCATGAAGGACTGGCTGCCCCCCTTGAAGTCGGACCGGGTGGGGATCGACCACGCGATCGCCATCACCCTGGTGGTCACGGGGCTGGTCTTCATCGTGACCAACCTGCTCCTGGCCTGGTTCAGCTACCACTACCAGGACCACGAGGGTGCGCGCGCGGCCTACTGGCACGACAACCCGCGGCTGGAGTGGACCTGGACGCTGGTCACGGCCGGCATCCTGGCCGTCTTCCTCTTCAACGCGCTCCACCTGTGGGGTCAGATCAACTCGCCGCCCCCGGCGGACGCCGTGCTGATCGAGGTCACCGGCCAGCAGTTCGCCTGGAACGTCCGCTACCCGGGCAAGGACGGCGTGCTGGGCAAGACCGACCACCTCATCGCCTCGCAGGACAACCCGATCGGCCTGGTCAAGGACGACCCGGCGGCCAAGGACGACATCCTCCTCCTCAACCAGCTCTACCTCCCGAAGGACAAGCCGGTGCGCGTGGAGGTGCGGTCGATGGACGTCGTCCACAGCTTCTTCCTGCCGAACTTCCGCGTGAAGCAGGACGCCATGCCCGGGATGACCATCGAGATCTGGTTCGTGCCCAAGGAGACGGGTGATTTCGACATCGCCTGCGCCCAGCACTGCGGCCTCGGGCACTACCGCATGCGCGGGCAGGTGCACGTGGTGCCGGCCGCCGAGCTCGACAAGGCCGTCGCCGAGGCCGCCCAGTAGACCCATGGAGGGAGAACGCATGGCCCACACCGAGGCCCACGCCGCGGAGGCCCACGCCCACGCGCCCCAGGCCTTCATCTGGCGCTACGTCTTCAGCAAGGACCACAAGGTCATCGGCGTCCAGTACTACGTGACCGCCATGTTCATGGCCCTCGTCGCCGGGCTGCTGGCCATGCTCATCCGCCTGCAGCTGGCCTGGCCGGAGAAGGACTGGTCCGCCCTCCAGAAGATCATCCCCGGGGGGTTCGACAGCGGCGTGATGCGGCCGGAGTTCTACACGATGCTCTTCACCATGCACGGCACCCTGATGGTGTTCTTCGTGCTCTCCACCGCGCCGGTGAGCGGGTTCGGCAACCTCCTGATCCCGCTGCAGGTGGGCACGCGCGACATGGCCTTCCCCTTCCTCAACGGGCTGAGCTTCTGGACGTTCCTGTGCGGGTGCGTGGTGATCCTCACGTCCTTCTTCGTGGGGGCGGGCGCGGCCGGCGCGGGATGGACGTCCTATCCGCCGCTCTCCGCGCTCCGTGGCGCCGTCCCTGGCTCCGACATCGGCCAGACCTTCTGGATCGCCGGGATGGTCCTCTTCATCGCCTCCTTCACCATGGGCGGGCTCAACTTCGTGACCACCATCGTGAACATGCGCACGAAGGGCATGTCCATGCTGCGCCTGCCCCTCACCATGTGGGCGATGCTGCTGGTGGCCATCCTGGGACTCCTCTCCTTCCCCGCGCTCACCGGCGCCTCGCTCATGCTGCTCCTCGACCGCCACTTCGGCACGAGCTTCTTCCTGCCCGCGGGCCTCGTCCTCAACAACGTCCCCGTGGTGGGGGCGAACGGGCAGTTCCTGCACAAGGGCGGCTCGCCGCTGCTCTGGCAGCACCTCTTCTGGTTCCTCGGCCATCCCGAGGTCTACATCCTGATGCTGCCCGCGCTGGGCTTCACGTCCGACATCCTCACGACCTTCTGCCGCAAGGCGCTCTTCGGGTACAAGGCGATGGTGGGCGCGATGCTCGCGATCGGCGGGCTCTCCTTCATCGTCTGGGGCCATCACATGTTCGTGAGCGGCATGAGCCCCTATCTCGGGATGGCCTTCGCGGTCGGAACGATACTGATCGCGGTGCCCTCCGCGGTGAAGGTCTTCAACTGGCTGGCCACCCTCTGGAGATCCCGCATCCAGTACCGGACCCCGATGCTGTGGGCGATGGGCGTCGTCTCCCTCTTCATCAGCGGCGGGCTCAGCGGCATCTGGCTGGGCCAGGGCGCGCCCGACATCCAGCTCCACGACACCTTCTTCGTCATCGCCCACTTCCACCTGATCATGGCGGGGGCGGCGCTCTTCGGCGTCTTCGGCGCCACCGCGATGTGGTTCCCCAAGATGTTCGGCCGGACCATGAACGAGACGCTGGGCAAGCTCCACTTCTGGTTCACGTTCGTCGCCTACTACGGCACGTTCTTCCCGATGCACTACATCGGCCTGGCCGGCCACATGCGCCGCATCTACGACCCCTACCAGTATCCCTACCTCAAGAACCTCCAGCCCCTGAACCAGTTCATCACCGTGAGCGCCATCGTCCTCGGCGTCTCCCAGATCCTGTTCTTCGTCAACTTCTTCTGGAGCGCGTTCAAGGGGCAGAAGGCGAGCGAGAACCCGTGGAACGCGAACGGCCTGGAGTGGACCACGGCCTCTCCCCCGCCCCACGGCAACTGGCCGGGGGCGATCCCGGAGGTCCACCGCTGGCCGTACGAATACAGCAACCCCAGCGCCCCCACCGACCACGTGATGCAGCACGAGCCTCCAATGGCCGTCGAAGCCGGACACTGAGGTCATGGCCACCGATTTCTTCGAGGCCCGTGCTCCCCTGGCTCCTCCGGTCGCGGAACGCCCGGGCGGGCCGGCGGGGCCGGTCTCCATCGACGACGGCGACGGCGGCCACCGCCCCTGGACCGCCTTCGATCCCGCGCAGTTCGGGCTGTGGGCGTTCCTCGGCACCGTCACCATGCTGTTCATCGGCTTCACGAGCGCGTACATCGTCCGCCGCACCGCGCTCGACTGGCGCGCCCTCCCCGTGCCCCGGCTCCTCTGGTGGAACACGGGAGCCCTGATCCTGAGCGGGGTGGCCCTGGAGGCCGGACGCGCGCGCGGGCGGGCCCGCGATGGTTCCGCCCTCCGCGCGTGCCTGCTCGCGAGCGGGCTGCTCGCGCTCCTCTTCGTGGCCGGCCAGTTCCAGGCCTGGCGCCTCCTGTCCCGGGCCGGGTTCTTCCTGGCCTCGAGCCCCCACAGCTCGTTCTTCTACCTGCTGAGCGGCGTCCACCTCGTCCACCTCGGAGGAGGGCTCGTGTGGTTCGTGCTCCTCCGCTTCCGCCTGCGCGCGCGTGTCTACAGCGACGCGGGCGTGGACCGCGCGCTCTCCCTGTTCGCGACGTACTGGCACTTCCTGGCCCTGCTCTGGGTCTACGTCGTGGTCCTGGTCTTCGGCTTCTAGGAGGACGGATGGAGCCCGGCTCTCACGCGACGGTGATGGACGCGCACTGGGGCGGCGGGGCCGCCCCCTTCGGGGCGACCTGGCAGAAGACGATGATGTGGATCTTCATCGTCACCGACGCCCTGCTGTTCTCGGGCCTCCTCTGCGGCTACGCGTTCCTGCGCCAGGCCAGCCCCCTGCCCTGGCCGAACCGACCGGAGGTCTTCAGCATCCCGTTCATCGCCCTGATGACCTTCATCCTCATCACCTCCAGCATGACGATGGGGACGGCGGTGACCGCGGCGCGCCTGGGCAACATGAAGAAGGCGCTGGCGAACGTGGTCTTGACCATCATCGGCGGCCTGAGCTTCCTCGGCTGCCAGGCCTACGAGTGGACGCACCTGATCCGGGAGGGGGCGCGCCTCACCGGACCGATCGCGGGGAGCGAGCTGATCGAGAAGGGTGTGACCGGCCAGTTCACCCAGGCCTTCTTCCTCCTCACCGGCTTCCACGGCTCGCACGTGTTCTCGGGCCTGGTGATCCTGATCATCACCGCCATCCGGACCTCGATGGGCAAGACCCCCGCCCAGGGCGTCGAGATGGCGGGGCTGTACTGGCACTTCGTCGACCTCGTGTGGGTCTTCATCTTCACGCTGTTCTACCTGCTCTAGATCGCGAGGAGGAACCAGTGAGCGAGGCCGCACACGGCGCCAACCCGTACCGGATCTACTGGATCACCTGGGCCATCCTCCTCGTCATCACGGTGGCCATGCTGGCGGCGGAGGCCCTCCACCTCCCTCGGATCTTCCTCGTGCTGTTCCTGGTCGCGTTCATGATGGTGAAGGCCTCCATGATCGCCGGGAACTTCATGCACCTGCGCTTCGAGCGCGGCAACCTGTCCTGGATGGTGGCCCTGGGCATACTGGTGACCTCGCTCATCCTGTACACGGTCATCACCCCCGAGAGCTGGCACGTGCGCGACCGGTCGGCCCCGGCCGCCGACGCCACGCGCTCCGAGTAGAACGTGCGCCGCCTGCTCCTCCTCGGCCTCCTCGCCGCTCCCCTGCTGCTCCTGGCGGCGGAGCCCCTGGCCGCGCAGTGCGCGATGTGCCAGACCGCCCTCATCAACTCCGCCGAGGGCCGCGCGATCGGCCAGGAGTTCAACCGCGCGATCCTCCTGATGCTGTTCGCGCCCTATCTGGTCTTCGCGTCCATCGGCGTGGTGCTGATGCGCCATCGGATCGGGGTCTCGCTCGGTTCTTCCCTGCGCCGCCGGCTCGCCGCCTTCCGCTCCCCCGTCGCCCCGCCTCCCGCTCCCCGAGTACACTGACGGCTCGATGCCTTTCGCCGCGCCCTCTCCGGCCGCCGCTCCTCGTCCGTCCGCGTTCACGCTGGCGGCGGTGGGGACGATCCTGGTCCTGGCCGGCGCGGTCACCGCCCTCGTCGGGCGGAGCCTGGGCCCCGGCCACGCTCCGGAGCCGCCGCGACTCGGCGCCGTCCCCGCGTTCCGGCTCCTCGAGAGCTCCGGGCGCAGCCTGTCGCTGAGCGACCTGGGAGGAAGGCCCTGGGTGGCCGACTTCATCTTCACCCAGTGCGCCGGGGCCTGTCCGGCCATGACCGCGCGCATGTCGCGGCTCCAGCGCGAGCTTCCTCCCGACGTGGCCCTCGTGTCGTTCACCGTCGACCCGGCCCACGACTCGCCCGAGGTCCTGGCCCGCTACGCGGTCTCGTTCCACGCCGGCCCCGGCTGGCGGTTCGTCACCGGCCCCCAGAAGGAGCTCTACGATCTCTCCGTCGGAGGATTCAAGCTGGCGGCGATGGAGGTCCCGCCCGGCGAGCAGGCATCGGGCGGCGACGGCCCCTTCCTGCACAGCTCGAGGTTCGTGCTCGTGGACGGCACGGGCGTCATCCGCGGGTACTACGACAGCACGGACGAGGAGGCCATGCGCGCCCTCGTCGCCGACGCCGCCGCCGTGCAGGCGCGGCGGTGAGCCTCTCGGACCTCCCCGCCCTCAACGCCGTCCTCAACGCCACCAGCGCCGCCCTCCTCGCCACCGGCTACGTCCTGATCCGTCAGAAGCGCATCGAGGCCCATCGTCGCGTGATGCTGACCGCGCTCGGCTCCTCTGCCCTGTTCCTCACGAGCTACCTCGTGTACCACGCCCAGGTCGGCTCCGTGCGCTTCCAGGGTCGGGGCCCGATGAGGACGGCCTACTTCGCGATCCTGCTGAGCCACACCGTGCTCGCGATCGTGATCGTCCCCCTGGTCGGCTTCACCGTCGTCCCCGCGCTCCGCGGCCGATTCGATCGTCACCGGCGCCTGGCGCGCGTCACCCTGCCCTTGTGGGCCTACGTCTCGGTGACGGGGGTCGTGATCTACTGGATGCTCTATCGGATGTGAGCGCGAGCCTAGCGACTCGCTCCCCGGACCACGCGTCCCAGCCGCCGGACCCCTTCTTCGATCGTGGGTCCATCCTCGCGCGCGAACGTCAGGCGCATGGTGCTCTCGCCGCCCCCGTCCACGAAGAACGGCGCGCCCGTCACGTAGGCCACCCCCTCCGCGACCGCCGCTTCCAGCAGCGACGCCGCGTCCATGCCTTCGGGGAGGCCCAGCCAGACGAAGAGCCCGCCTTGCGGCCGCGTCCACGTCGCGCCCGGCGGCATCTCGCGCGCCAGCGCGTCGAGCATCACGTCCCGCTTGGCCCGGTAGTACGGCCGGATGCGGGCCTTCTGCTCCTCGATGAGGCCCCGCCGCAGGCAGGCGAGGATGATGCGCTGGTCGAGGCTGCTCCCGCACAGGTTCGCCGACTGCTTGGCGATCTCGACCTTGGCCAGGAGCTCCTCCGCCCCCAGGATGAACGCCGTCCGCAGGCCGGGAGCGAGGATCTTGGAGAACGAGGAGAGGTACACGACCTCGCCCGCGCCCGCCATCGAGCGCAGCGTCGGCAGGGGCTGCGCCTCGAAGTACAGGTCGCCGTAGGGGTCGTCCTCCACCACCAGCAGGTCCAGCTCGCGCGCCGCCTCCAGCAGCGCGCGCCGCGAGTCCAGCGAGTGGCTGATGCCGGACGGGTTCTGGAAGCTGGGGATCACGTACAGGAACTTCACGCGCCGCCCGGCCGCGGTCTCCGCGCGATGGCGCTCGCGGAGGTGGTCCAGGTCGAGGCCGTCCGGCCCCAGGGCCACGCCGACCATGCGCGCCTGGGCCGCGCGGAAGGCGGAGGTGGCGCCGATGTAGGACGGCCGCTCCACGAGCACGACGTCGCCGGGATCGATCAGCACCCGCGAGACGAGGTCGAGGCCCTGCTGGCTGCCCTCCGTCACCAGCACCTCGGCGGCGGCGGCGGGCATGCCCTTGGCCGCGGCGTACTCGCGGATCGCCGCCAGCAGGGGGCCGAAGCCCCGCGTCAGGATGTACTGGAAGGAGGCCGCGCCCTCGGCGGCGATGATCTCGGCCAGGATCTCGCGGAACGCGTCCACGGGGAAGGTCTCCGGGCTGGGCTGGCCGGGCGCGAAGGAGATGATCCCGGGCTTCTCGATCAGGGCGCTCATGCGGCGGATCGCCGAGAAGCGCATCCCGCGCGCCGCGCTCGAGAAGCGCTCCTCCCAGCCCGTGACCGCGCTCTCCGTCATCCTCGGCTCCTTCCCGCTCTCCCGCGCCCTCGCGGGAACCGCGGAAGTATATCCGGCCTCGCGCGGCCACAGCGGCCGTCCCCGGCACAGGACGGGCACATCGGCCCGCGGCCGGTGTGTCATAGGCTTACGGGCGGCACCCCCCGTGCACACGGAGGAGGGGCTGGACCATCGTCACGGCGGGGGTCTAGGATCGCATCGGCATGGACAGGGCAACTCGGACGGCCGGGCTGGTGGTGGCGGGTATGCTCCTCGCGTCCGCGAGGACGTCCGCGCCGCCCGTCTCCGCCCAGTCCAGGGCCGCGCCCGCCCCCACGGCGGACCCCTCCCTGACCTCGCGCCTGCGCGGCATCGAGACCGCGTTCCGCAGCGGCGACGCCGCCTCGCTGCGGCCGACCTTCACCGCCAGCGCCAAGGTGCGCGTCGACCTCAAGGACGTCATGGAAGGTCCCGGCTCCTACGGTCCCAGCCAGCTCGAGGTCATCTTCGGACGGATCTTCGAGGAGAACCGCACGCGCCAGTTCTCGTTCCGCGACGAGGACGTCACCGTGTCCGCCCCCGGCATCGCGTTCGCCCGCGGGCGCTGGGTGCGCAAGGTCCGGCAGGGCGGCACCGACCTCAGCGACACCGTCACGTTCACCCTGCGGCAGGAGAGCGGAGACTGGCGCGTCCACGAGATCCGCTCCTCGCGCTAGGGTCCTCTCCGGCGGGCGCGCCTACCTCGCGGCGCCACACTGGCGTTCACCGGCGGTTTGTGGTGTTGTCTCCCTGATGGTGGAGGCGACCCCCGTCTCGCCGGCCCCTGCGGAGACACCGCCGCCCGCGGCCTCCGCCTGGGGACCGCTGGCGGCCACGGCCCTGGTGGTCGCGGACGTGATGTGGGCCCCCCCGCCGTCCGGTCTCCTTTCCGCCGCCGCCTTTCTCCTGCTCGTCCTCACCGCGCGGCGGTCACGCCGGCTGCTCGTGGGGCTGGCCGCCATCCTGGTCGCGCTGCAGGCGGCGGCCGCCCTCCACCTGCGCGCGCAGGCCGCGCGCTGGCCCGGCTGGGCGGAGACGCGCGCCCAGGCGCGCCTGGCCGCCGGGGAGGCGCGCGCGCGGAGCTTCGTGGAGAGCCTGCAGGCCCAGGCCTCGGCGGTGGCGGTGCTCCCCGACACCCGGGGCGCGATCGCCGGCGACCGCCCCGCGCTCATCCGCCTGTTCCGCGACCTGGAGGCGCGCGCGGACGACCGTGATCCGGCGCCGTCGCTGGCCGTCGACGCGCTCCCCCTGCGCCCCGTGGCCTGGGCCGGGCGCACCGGCGACCCCGCCGTCCTGGAGGGGCTCGTCCACGACCGGCCGGACGTGTTCGTGCTCGGCGGCACCGTCACCACCACGCTGGTGGCCAGCGCGCCCGTGCGCGCCGCCGACCGGTCGTGGGTCGGCGTGGCCACGGTGGCCCTGCCGATCGCGGTGCGGCGCAACGTCCGCAACCAGTACCTCCACGATTACGACCTGCTCGCGGGCCCGGAAGGCGGCGTGGAGTTCCGCTACGTCGACGCCCGCGGCGAGAGCGAGGGGCCTCGGCCGTTCGACCTTCCTGGACCGGGCGTGTTCTTCCGCGACGGGATCCTGCGCTCCCCCGACGGGGGCGTGCTGGCGGCGGTGCGGGCCCTGGTCCCTCCCCTGGAGGAGGCGCAACGCACGCTGGAGGTCCACTACCGCCGCGCATTCTCGGTGGTGGCGGTGCTCCTGCTCCTGGCCTGGGCCGCCGGCGAAGGCGGCGAGCGGAGATGGCGGGCCTGGCGCTGGGCGGTGGCGGCGGCGGGGGGCCGCTTCCTCTTCGTCTACGCCTCCCCCGCCTTCCCGCGGCTCTCGTCGGAGCTCGTGTCGCCCGACACCTACGCCTCGACCCTCCTCGGTCCCCTCCTCACCAGCCCGGTCGACCTGCTGCTCACCGCCCTCGCGCTGCTGGTGGTGGCCTTCGTCGCCTTCGACGGCGTGCGCCGCCTGCCCAGCGGTCCCGCCTCGCTCCCGCGCGTGATCGTGGCCCTCTTGCTCTCCGTCCCCGTCCTGGTCGCGACCTTCCGCCTGATCGAGGACACGGTCGTGAACTGCTCGCTCGACCTCACCGTCCTCCCCCTGTACCCGCGCTCGGCCGCCCACCTCGCCGTTCAGATCGCCCTGCTCTGGGTCCTGACCGCGGGCGCCCTCACACTGACTGGCCTGCTCATCCTGGGCGGGCCCGTCCCCGCCCGCCGCGGCTGGCGCCTGGCCATGGCCATCGCCCTCTCCGCCGCCGGGGTGGCCGCCGCCCGGCTCTGGCGCAGCGCTCCCGGAGAGGTGCCGATCGGGCCCGCGTTCCTGCTGCTCGCCCTCGCGCTCACCGCGGCCTGGGAAGGACGTCCGGCGCGCGAGCGGCTGCAGGCGGCGCCGCCCGGAACACGGGCGGCCATGGCCCTGCTCGGGCTGGCCGCCGCCACCGCCCTCCTCTACGCGAGCCTCGTCCATTTCACCCAGGCGACCCTGCGCACGCAGATCGAGCGCGACTACGCGCCGCTCGTCCTGCGCCAGCCGGAGTGGCGCCAGTACGTCCTCCAGGGCACGGAGCGCGCGATCGACTCCATGAACCTGCTCGAGGACGCGCCCCCCGGGATCTACTACCCCGGGATCGAGGAGATGGCCTTCGCGGTCTGGTCGGCCACCGACCTCTCCGCCTACGGGTTCTCCTCCGCCATCGAGGTCCAGGACTCGAGCGGCATCGTCATCAGCCGCTTCGCCCTCAACCTGCCCTCCATCGCCACCCGCGAGCGCCGTCTGCCCCGCAGCGCGGAGTGGGCGGTCTCGCGCGAGCCGGTGAGCCTGGCCAGCACGGAGACGATGGTCCTCCATGCCCAGCGCCTCCTCAGCTATCACGGGGAGGTGCACGGCTCCGTGCACGTCTACGTGGGCGAGGACTTCTGGAGCCTGCCCTTCGTGCAGGGACGCGACCCCTATTCCGTCCTCTACCGCAACACCGCGCGCGGCGGGCTGCCCGACCGGCCGGTCACCTTCCTCGTCTACGACACCCACCACGACGTGGCCTTCAGCTCGGCCGAGCGTCCGCCCGCCCTGGACCCCGACCTGGCCGCCCGCACCCTGGAGGCCGGCCGCCGCGGCGAGGGCGCGTGGACCACGCTGGAGGTCGACGGCGTGACCCAGCACGCCTACGTCTTCAGCACCGCCGACTACGTCTACGCGCTCGCCTACCGCCGCCTCTCGCCCGGACGCTACGCGGCCGACCTCGTGGAGGCCGTCTCCGCCTTCATCCTGCTCGGCGTCATCGTGCTCGTGCTGGTGGTGCTCGTGCGCTCCCTCCTCGGCCGGCCCACGCTGTCCCTGCCCTCGATCTTCGCGGCGGTGGGACGCCGTTTCGCGCTGCGCCTGTTCGTGGCCTTCACCCTGGTCGCCTTCGTCCCCGCCGCCGTGCTCCAGGTCGTGGTGAGCGGCTTCGTGAGCGCGCGCCTGCGCAAGGAATCGGACGACCAGGCCCTCGAGCGGGCGGCGGTGGCCAAGAAGGCGGTGGAGGACTACGCGTTCTTCCAGCGCGAGGAGGCCACGGGCTCGGAGTCGGTCACGGACGCCGCCCTGGTCTGGCTGGCCTCGGTGGTCAAGAACGACCTCGACCTCTTCGAGCGCGGGCGCCTGGTCGCCTCGAGCAAGCGCGAGCTGTACGCCTCCGGCCTCCTGGCCCCGCGCGTCTCGGGATCCGTCTACCTCGCCACCGTCCTCGGCGGACAGCCGGCCACCCTGCAGACGGAGCGGATCGGCGACTTCCGATACCTGGTGGCCTCCACGCCCGTGCACGTCGGCGGGCCCGAGCACGGCGTGCTCTCCATGCCGCTGGCCCTGCGCCAGCGCGAGGTCGAGGCCACCGTGGACGACCTCGACCGCACCATCCGCCTGGCCTCCGTCCTCTTCCTGGGCCTGGCCGCCGCCCTCGCCCTCTCCATGGCGCGCCGCATCTCGGGGCCCATCCAGGACCTCACGCGCGCCACCCGCCGCATCGCCCAGGGCGACCTCGAGGCCCGGGTGGAGGCCACCAGCCAGGACGAGCTGCGGCGGCTGGTCGAGGCCTTCAACCAGATGGCGAGCGACCTCATCGCGCAGCGCCGCGACCTCGAGCGCAGCAACCGCCTGGCCGCCTGGGCGGACA
Organism: Vicinamibacteria bacterium; assembly: GCA_041481445.1. Lineage (GTDB taxonomy): Bacteria > Acidobacteriota > Vicinamibacteria > Fen-336 > Fen-336 > AA29. The sequence continues at coordinate 7,275 of JBGPBV010000083.1, read as the reverse complement.
TGGCCCGCCAGGTGGCGCACGAGGTGAAGAACCCGCTGACCCCGATCCAGCTCTCCGCCGAGCACCTCCGCCGCGTCTTCGCCGACAAGAGCGAGGACTTCGCGCGCACGCTGGAGACCTGCACGGACACGATCCTGAGGCAGGTGCGCATCCTGCGCGGCATCGTCACCGAGTTCTCCGCCTTCGCGCGCTCGCCGGCGGAGGACGTCGCGCCCCAGGACCCGCGGGCCATGCTGGAGGACGTCGTCCGTCCCTACCAGGCGGGGCTGCCGCCGCGCGTCGAGCTGACCCTCGACCTCGACGGGGCCACTCCGCCCGTGCGCGCCGACCGCCGCCTGCTCGAGCGTGCGCTCGTGAACCTGCTCGAGAACGCGCTGCAGGCGGTGGGGGAAGCGGGCGCGATCCGGGTCAGCCTGCGGACCCGTGACGAGGGGCGGCGCGTGGAGATCGAGGTGCGCGACAGCGGCCCCGGCGTGGCCCCCGAGGCCCGCGCCCGCATCTTCGAGCCCTTCTTCTCGACCAAGACGAGCGGAAGCGGCCTCGGCCTCGCGCTCGTGAAGAAGATCGCGGAGGACCACGGGGGAGGCGTGAGCCTGGAGAGCGCCCCCGGCGAGCCCACGCGCGCGGTGCTCTGGCTCCCCACCGCATGAGAGACCAAGGAGCGCGGCGCCCGCAAAGCGGGCGGCGCAGCGATGGGGGGTTTCAGGGGGGGACGCGAAGCCCCAACCGTTTGGTGGGCGAGTGCCCCCCCTGAGATAAGACGCTACTGAGTCTGGAAGAGATACCGCGGGATCTCGTGATGCTGCCTCGTGTTGAGGATCTGGTCCCAGTTCGCGCCCCAGGTGGGATGGACGTACTGCGACGGATGCCTCCCGGCGCGCTTTCCGGCCTTGTGGTCCTCGCGGACCTTGGGCCGCACGATCGGATGATCGATCGGCTTGGGCAGCTTGTCCCCCGCCTCGGCCGTGGCGACGGTCAGCAAGAGGACGGCAAGTGCGGCGCCAAGGAGCTTCATTTTTCCCCCTCTCACGACGAGATGAAGGGCCCTTGTGAAAGCGATACTTGAGCCATGCTACACCCGTTTGCGGAGCGCGTCCAGCACCAGGTCCCGGGCCTGCGGGGGCACGTCGAACGCGTCGAGCTCATCGGGGGCGACGAGGGCCACCTCGTCCGCATCCGACCCCGCACGCAACTCGCCCGACACGTAGTCGCAGAGGTAGTCGACGATGACGTAGTGGTACTCGACCGTGTCCCCCACGCGCTGGATGCGGTCGAAGACCAGGGCCACGTCGCGCGGGCGGACGAGCAGTCCCGTCTCCTCCCGCATCTCGCGCACGAGGGCCTCCTGCAGCGTCTCTCCCAGCTCGACCGTCCCTCCCGGGATCACCCATCGGCCACGCAACGGCTCCTTGCCGCGGCGGATGAGCACGACCTTTCCGTCGATGAGGACGACGCCACCCACGCCGACGTACGGCCGGTCCGGCCGCGAGCGCGGGGCGGAGGCGAGGGTCAGGGCGCGGGGCTCGTGGCGACGACGGGCGGAGGGCCCGGGCGGCGCCGGAACACGACGCCGTAGACGTACGCGAGCGGGCCCGAGAGCCAGAAGATCGTCGACAGGGCGAGGAGCACCCAATCCGGGTGCATGTTGAAGACGATCAGGAGCAGCGCGATCCCGACCACGTTGACGTAGCTCCGCCGGCTCTTGAGGTCGACCTTCTTGAAGGACCAGTAGCGGAAGGTGCTCACCATGAGGAACGCGAGCACGATCAGGAGCGAGAGGCACAGGACGGCATGCAGCCGGTCCTCGAGCGGCGACGGGGCCACGTTGACCACGGCCGCCACCGCCGCCGCCGCCGCCGGGATCGGGAGGCCGACGAAGTAGCGGCCGTCCACGCTGCTCTTCTGGACGTTGAACCGGGCCAGGCGCAGGGCGCCGCAGACCACGAAGAGGAACGCCACCAGCCAGCCGACGCGCGGCACGGTGGCGAAGCCCCACGAGTACACGAGGAGGGCCGGCGCCACCCCGAAAGAGACCACGTCGGCAAGGCTGTCCAGCTCGGCGCCGAACTCGCTGGTGGTCCCCGTCATCCGGGCCAGGCGGCCATCGAGGGCGTCGAGCAGGATGGCCCAGAAGATCAGCGGCGCCGCCTCCGCGAACTGGCCGTGGAACGCCCGCACCATGGCCCAGAAGCCCAGGAAGAGGTTCCCGGTCGTGAACAGGCTGGGCAGGATGGAGGCGCCGCGGCGGAACCGACCCCCCGTCCCCCGGCGGCGCTCCACCTTCCGGCGCTCCCCCTCCGTGACCGGCGCGGCGATGTCCATGGGCGGCGAAAAACCGATTTTAGATGAAAAAGCGGAGGGCCCGGGAGGCCCTCCGCTCGGGAGCGGCGCGGCGCCGGAAGGCCTTAGTGGCCCTCCCGCATCCGTCGCGCGATCGCTTCCATCCGGTCCTTCAACTGGAGCTTCTTCTTCTTGAGGGTGGTCTCCTCGACCTGCTCCTCGTCGCTCAGTACGGCCTTGTCCGTGAACTGGCTCAGGCGGGCTTCGTACTCGTGATGCTGCTCGTGAAGACGTCTGTACTCCTCGTTCTCGAGGAGACGCTCCGTGGTAGAACCGGCGTTGTGGGACATCGGCACCTCCGAATATGAAGGCATTCCAAGGCGCCCGTGGACCCGCGTCGAGAGGGGCGACGGCGGAGGCCGCCTGACCCGGAAGTTATCATCCGGTCTCGGCGAATTCAAGGATCATTTCCGCCCATACCCAGGCGGTCCTTGCGGAGCACGAGCGCGTCTTCCTGCGGCTGCGAGTAGTAGTTGCGTCGGGTGGCCACCGGCACGAACCCCATCGAGCCGTACAGCTCGATCGCCGGGCGGTTGCTCTCGCGGACCTCGAGCAACGCCACGCGCGCGCCTCGCCGCTCCCCCATCGCCAGCCCGATCTCGAGCAGCCGGCGCCCCAGCCCGCCTCCCCGCGACTCGGGGCGCACGGCCAGGTTGTGGACGTGCAGCTCGTCGGCGACCGTCTCGATCACACAGTAGCCGAGGATGCCGCGCTCGGGGTCCACCCCGGACGGGGCGCGCGCCAAGAGCACCGCCCCCCGCTCCCCGCGACGGAGCGCGTCGCGGAACCCGCGGGCGGTCCAGGGATGCGTGTAGCACCTCCGCTCCAGGGCGGCCAGGGCGTCGACGTCGTCCGGCCCCGCCATCTCCACGGCGTACGGCGGGAGGCTCATCGCGTGCTGGGCCGGATGTCCGCCGCGCGGAGGTAGAGCGGGCGCAGCGCCCCCGGCGCCGTTCCCTCCCCCGCCGCCAGCCGGGGCTCGGCGAGGAGCGCGAGCGTCCCCGCCAGGTAGAGGCTGCGGGCCGGGAAGAGGGCGTCGGCCTTGGCGGCGAGGATGGCCGCGCGGTACAGATCGGCCCCGTCGCCGACGAAGGCCGCCCGGCCCGCGACGCGCCCGGCCACGGCCTCCGGATCGTCCGACTCCGGACCCTCGCGGCGATGCGCCTCGGCGTCGTACACGGCGGCGAACACCTTCTCGCCGCGCGCGGCGTCGACCATCGCCACCAGCGTGGGCGCCTCCCCCCTGACCGTCGCCGCCAGGAGGTCGAGCGTCGAGACGCCGAGGCAGGGCCGCCCGGCGGCCAGAGCGAGCCCCTGGACGGTGCTGAGGCCCACGCGCACGCCGGTGAACGAGCCGGGACCCAGGGCCACCGCGTAGGCCTCGACGTCGCGCGGGCCCAGCCCGGCCGACTCGAGCAGGAACGCGATCGCGGGCAGGACGCGACGGGAGTGCCCATCCACGGTGAGCAGGCGGACCTCGCCCGCCAGCACGCCGTCGATGCCGAGGGCGACGCTCTCGCGCGCGCTCGTGGTGTCCACCGCGAGGAGCTTCATGCGGTTGTCCCTAGACTATACTTTCGCCGGTGACGCTGAAGAAGATCGGAATCCTCACCGGCGGGGGCGATTGCCCCGGCCTCAACGCGGTGATCCGGGCCGTGGTGCGGCGCGCGCAGTCCGTCTCCCTGGAGGTGGTCGGCATCCGCAACGGCTGGCTCGGCCTCATCGAGGGCGACGTGGAGCCGCTCACCTCGTTCTCCGTGATCGGGATCCTGCCCAAGGGCGGGACCATCCTCGGGACCTCGCGCACCAACCCCCTCCGCGACGTGGAGGGCCGGCAGCGGCTGATGAGCAACTTCAAGCGCTACGGCCTGGACGCGGTGATCGCGGTGGGCGGCGACGGCACCCTGTCCGCCTCCCGCGAGCTCCACGAGCAGGGCCTGCCCATCGTCGGGGTGCCCAAGACGATCGACAACGACCTGCGGGGGACCGACTACACCTTCGGGTTCGACACCGCGGTGAGCATCGTCTGCGACGCGGTGGACCGGCTGCACACCACCGCGGAGAGCCACCACCGCGTGATGGTGGTCGAGGTCATGGGGCGGCGCGTGGGCTGGATCGCCACCGTGGGCGGCCTGGCCGGGGGCGCGGACTTCATCCTCATCCCCGAGAAGCCGTACCGGATCGACGAGATGTGCGCGGGCCTGGAGAGCCGGCGGCGGCGCGGGCGGCACTTCTCGATCGTGGTGGTGGCGGAGGGAGCGTACGCGGCCGGGGAGAACCCCCCGGAGAAGGTCGGCGAAGGCGGGCCCTCCGGCATCGGCTACCGCATCGCGGACGAGATCTCGAAGCGCCTGCGCGTGGAGACCCGCGTCACCGTGCTCGGCCACATCCAGCGCGGCGGCTCCCCCACCGCCTTCGACCGCGTCCTGGCCACCCGCTTCGGCATTCGCGCGGTGGACCTCGTGCGGGAGGAGAAGTTCGGGTACATGGTTGCGCTCCGCGGCACCGAGATCCAGGCCGTTCCCATCTCGGAGGCCACCGCCGGCCCGAAGCACGTCGACCTCGAGCGGTTCGCGGACGCGGAATTGTTCTTCGGATAGCGCGCGCTGACGACCCTAGCCCAGACGCCGGCCATGCAGCAGTACCACCGGATGAAGGCGGAGCATCCGGGGACGCTGCTCTTCTTCCGCATGGGCGACTTCTACGAGCTGTTCTTCGAGGACGCGGTGGTGGCCTCGCGCGCGCTCGAGATCGCGCTCACCTCGCGCTCGAAGGACCGGGAAGGCGAGCCCATCCCGATGTGCGGCGTCCCGCATCACGCCGTGACCACCTACGTGGGACGCCTGGTCAAGCAGGGCTTCCGCGTCGCGCTCTGCGAGCAGATGGAGGACCCGCGCACGGCCAAGGGGGTGGTCAAGCGCGAGGTGGTGCGGGTGGTGACCCCGGGGACGCAGCTCGAGTCCTCCGCCCTGGAGGCGGGCGAGGCCGCCTTCGTGGTCGCCCTCTTCCCCGGCCCCTCCTCGCTGGGCGCGGCCTGGATCGACGCCACCACCGGCGAGTTCGAGGTCGCGGAGTGGGAGGGGCCCTCCGCCTGGGACCGACTGCGCGACGAGCTCGCGGCCACGCGGCCACGGGAGCTGCTCCTCCCGCGGGAGGCCTTCCTCGCCCCCTGGCTCACCGACCCCGCCACCACCGAGGGAGCGATCCCGCGCACCGAGCTGGAGCCGTCCGCCTTCGATCCCCGCTCCGGGCGGCGCGAGCTGCTCGCGCATTTCGGCTCCCTCACCCTGGAGGCCTTCGGCTGCGAGTCGCTGCCGGCGGCGGTGGCCGCGGGAGCGGCCGCCCTGCGCTACGTCCGCGACACCCAGAAGCGCGACCTCGCCCACGTGACCGGCCTGCGCACGCGCGCGGCCGGGGACGGCCTCGTCATCGACGCCCTCACCCGCCGCAACCTCGAGCTGGTGGAGAACGCGATCGACGGCTCGCGGCGCGGCACCCTGCTCGACGTCCTCGACCTCTCGCGCACGCCCATGGGAGCGCGCCGCCTGCGCTCGTGGCTGCTGCGGCCGCTCTTCGCGCTGGAGCCGATCCAGGACCGCCTGGACGCGGTGGAGGAGCTGGCCTTCCGGACGGTCGAGCGCGCGCGACTGCGGGAGGCGCTGGGCGAGGTCCAGGACCTCGACCGCATCGTCGGGCGCGTGAGCCTGGGCACGGCCTCCCCGCGCGACCTGCGCGCGCTGGCCCGTTCCTTGCGCGCCCTCCCCGGTGCCGCCGTCTGCCTGGCCGAGTGCCTGGCCCCCCTCATCCGGTCCGAGCTCAAGGACCTCGATCCGCCGCTGGACGTGGCCGACGACATCGACCGCGTCGTGGTGGACGAGCCTCCGCCCACCGTGCGCGAGGGCGGCGTCGTCCGCCCGGGGGTGGACGCGGAGCTGGACGCCCTGCGCGACCAGAGCCACGGCGGGCGCACCACGATCGCCGCCATCGAGGAGCGGGAGCGGGCCCGCACCGGCATCGGGTCGCTCAAGGTCCGCTTCAACCGCGTGTTCGGCTACTACATCGAGGTCAGCAAGTCGAACCTGGGACAGGTCCCGGACGACTACATCCGCAAGCAGACCGTCGCCGGCGGCGAGCGCTTCATCACCCCCGAGCTCAAGGAGTACGAGGAGACCGTCCTCAAGGCGGACGAGCGGATCCTGGCCCGGGAGGCGGAGATCGTGGAGGCGCTGCGGGCGCGGGTGGCGGCGGAGGCCCGGCGCATCCAGGCCTCGTCGCGGGCCACCTCCGTCCTCGACACCCTGGCCGCCCTGGCCGAGGTCTCCTGCCGGCACAACTACGTCAAGCCGCGCCTGGGCGACGGCGATGCCCTCGTCTACGTCGAGGGCCGCCATCCCGTGATGGAGCGCGTGCTGTCCGACCCCTTCGTGGCCAACGACCTCCGCATGGCCGACGAGGCGGCGCGCGTCTTCATCCTCACCGGCCCCAACATGGGCGGCAAGTCCACCTTCCTCCGCCAGACCGCTCTCATCGTGCTCATGGCCCAGATGGGCTGCTTCGTACCCGCGCGGGAGGCCAAGCTGGGGCTGGTCGACCGCATCTTCACGCGGGTCGGCGCCTCCGACCTGATCCTGCGCGGGCAGTCCACGTTCATGGTCGAGATGCAGGAGACCGCGCACATCCTCCGCCACGCCACCCGGAGGAGCCTGGTCCTGCTCGACGAGATCGGCCGCGGCACCGCCACCTTCGACGGCCTCTCCATCGCCTGGGCGGTGGCGGAGCACCTCTCGGGCGCGGGCGGCGGTCCCAAGACGCTCTTCGCCACCCACTACCACGAGCTGACCGACCTGGCCGCGGACCATGCCGGAGTGGGCAACCTCCACGTCTCCGCCCGCGAGTGGCACGACGGCGTGGTCTTCCTCCGCAAGATCGAGCCCG
>JBGPBV010000082.1:0-28576 GCA_041481445.1 Vicinamibacteria bacterium | reverse complement strand
TCGATGGGCGCGATCGAGCGGGTCCTGGGAGGCGTCGCCGCCGAGGGACGCACGCTGCGGGTGCGCGCCCCGCGCCCGGGCGACATGGGCTGGGTCATCGAGCGCCATGGCGCCATCTACGACCAGGAGTGGGGCTGGGGCGAGACCTTCGAGGCCCTGGTGGCGGAGATCGTGACGCGCTTCATGCAGCACCACGATCCCGCGCGCGAGCGGGCCTGGATCGCGGAGCTGGACGGCGAGAGGGTGGGCTCGATCTTCCTCGTCGCGAAGTCGAAGACGGTGGCCAAGCTGCGCCTGCTCCTGGTCGAGCCCTCCGCCCGCGGGCACGGCGTCGGGCAGCGCCTGGTGGCGGAGTGCGTGCGCTTCGCCCGCCGCGCGCGCTACGAGCGCGTCGTCCTCTGGACCCAGTCGATCCTGGATCCCGCGCGGCACATCTACGAGAAGTCGGGGTTCCGGCTGGTCGGGCAGGAGCCCAACCGGGAGTTCGGCAAGGGGCTGGTGTCGGAGACGTGGGAGCTGGATCTGTAGCGGGCGGGGGCTGGATGCTCGCCCGACGCTCGGAGTCTTCGGCCTGCTCGTCTAGCCGCACCCGTGCGCCCTGATCATGGTCCCGTGGCCGGCGGCCGGTACTTGTTCCAGAACAAGTTCGCCGCGTCTGCGCTTGCCGAAGTACAGGCGTCCTTCGTAGTCGTTGTGACGCCGGCAGCGGAGCTGGATCCGGTCGACCGACGCCTCGCCGCCGAGAGCGTAGGGATCGACGTGGTGGAATTCCACGAACCGACGCTCATTGCATCGATGGCCGCCCTCTCCCACGAAGGCACACCGCCCGAGGTCGCGCACCCAGACGGCGCGCTTGACCTGGGCGGACGGGGTGCGCGCACCGGGTCTCGGGGCGCGGCCGGGACGAGGCTTTGGAGTGTCCGCGAACTTCTTCCTGGACAGCTCGGCCAGCAGCGCGGTCAGGGCCCGGTCCAGGATGACGGCATCGTCTCCCGATGGAACCGCATGGCCGAGCATGTCCTTGGCGAGCCGCAGCTTCTCGAGCGTAGCGCCAGCAATCGTGAGCTGGAGCTTGTAACGGTCCGGCGAGAGAGGCGCCACGGCCGTTGGATGGACGCTCGACGGGACGATAGCGACCGTCCCAGGCACGGGACCGGCGTCTGGAGACGCCGCGCTTGCCGCGAGAGCCGCAGTCGGCGCGAGCAGCGAGGCATCGGGCCCGCGCGCCGCAAGCTTCCGAACCGAAGATCGCACGTCGGGCCGCGGCGCGAGCGTGGCCACGATCTCTTCGACCTCGGGCTTGCGCTTGCCGCGGGCTGAGGCGAGCACGTCGGCATGGTTGGCGAGCGTCAGGTGCGGCGCCAGGAGCCTCACCGCCGTGAGGTTGAGAGATCCCTCGGCCAGCATGTCGAGGATCACCGGGAACCGACCAGCGGCGCGAGCGGCCTCGATGCGATTGTACGCCTCCCATTCCGAGAGCCCGAGCGCGTCGCGGCAATAGACGAAGAGGGAGGCGTAGCCTTCCCGCAGGTGGACGTCGCGAGTGTCGAGCTCCGCGAGATGGGCGACGATCCGGGCGGTCGCATTGCGCTCGCGGGCGACCAGGCTCTTTACAGATGCGACGAGGTCGGCGTCGGAGAGGGAGTGAATGGAAGTGAGCATGTCGTTCTGCATACTCGCTTGTAGCACGGGACGCCGACAGGTCGGGTCATGGAAGTGGGCGCAGAGGAATCTTTGCCAAACGAACGAAGGCCCGGGACTCCAAACGGAGGGGCCCGGGCCGCAACGGAACTCCAACGGATGCCTGACGCCGCTGCCCGCGGCGCCAGGCCCCTTGCTACATCAAAAGCTGAACTTCACGCCCAGTTGCACGTTGCGCTCGCTCGTCTTCATGAGCACGCGCCCGAAGTCGGCGCTGCCCGGATCGACGACGACCCCGCCGTTGGCGCCGTTGGGATTCCCGATGTTGGGGTGGTTGATGAAGTTGAACGCCTCCAGGCGGAACTGGATCCGCCGCGCCCCGCCCATCGGGAAGTTCTTGAACAGAGCGATGTCCCAGCTCTGGAACCATGGGCCGTGCAATCCCTCCGGGTTGCGGCCGGCGTTGCCGAAGGTCCCGTTCACGGGCCGCTTGAAGGCGGTGGGGTTGAACCAGAAGTTCTGGTCCACGGACCGGCCCTGCGAGAACTGCGGGTTCGCGACCGTCGGATCGCCGACGAGGTCCCACGGCTGGGCCGTGGTGTCGCCCACCCCCGCGTAGTCGTCGCCGCGCCAGACGGTGAGCGGAATGCCGGACTGGAGGTAGGTCACGCCCGAGATCTGCCAGCCACCCAGGAGCTTGCTCGCGAGCGTGTCCTGCTTGCGCATGATCGGCAGCTCGTACACGTAGTGGACGTTGAAGAGGTGCGTCCGGTCGTTGTTGGAGACCGACCAGTAGCCGCTGTCGTCGTACGCGTTGTAGAGGATGTCGCGCTTGCCGGAGGCGTTGTCGCGCAGCTTCGAGAGCGTGTAGGCCACCCCGAAGCCGAGCCCGCTCCGGAAGCGCCGCTCCAGGTTGATCTGGAGGCCGTTGTAGAGCGAGCGGCCGGAGTTCTCGGAGAGCCGGATGGCCCCGAACCCGAGGTAGGGGCGCAGGGCGTCCGGGGCCACGCCAGGGTTGGCGAACGTGGTTCCCGGCTGGAGCTGGTTGATGTTGCGCTCACGCGGGAGGTGAACGCCCATGCGTCCCACGTAGCTGACGTCGGCCGCGATCGACCACGGCAGCTCGCGCTGCAGGGACAGGCTCCAGTCGTACGCCGTCGGATGCTTGAAGACCGGGTCCTGCATGGTCATGATGAACGGGAAGGTCGCGTTGGTCGCGCCCGTCGGCTGGTCCACCACCCCGTTGGTCACGCCCACCTTGAACTGGATGGGCGGGTTGCCGCCGAGCAGGGTGGAGTCGTTGAGCAGGACGCGCTGGTGGAAGACGCCTCCCCCCGCCCGCAGCACCGTCTTGTTGTTGATCTGGTAGGCCACTCCCAGCCGGGGCTCGAAGACGAAGGGATGCGTCTCCGAGAAGCCCCTGGGCAGGCCGTGGAACAGGCGATCGTAGGCCGGGTTGCCCGCGGCCTCGATCTGGCCCGTGGCCTCGGGCGGGAAGCCGTCGTCCGGGAGCACGATCCCGTTGAAGCGGTCGCCGCCCGTGATGGCGCCCGTGCGCCGGTCGATGGTGGCGGCCGCGGCCGCGTTGTAGAACTCGGGATCGAACATCGCGATGTTGTTGAGCTTGGCGTGCCAGGGGGGCCAGTAGACGTAGCGGAGGCCACCCTCCACCGTGAGGTTGCTCTTCACCTTCCACGAGTCCTGCAGGAAGGCGTCGATGGCCAGGGCCCGCCATTCCGTGCGTGACTTCGCGCCGATCTCGCCGTAGTTCGTGAAGAGGCCGAGGGCGGTGTTGGCGATGGCGTTGCCCGTGCCACCCGCGCGGGTGTCCGTGAACTGAAAGCGGCCGTTCTGGTTGTTCGTGTCGCCGGGCTGGGCGTTCACGTTGATCTGGTCCATGTCGTCTTCGCCCGAGTACTCGACGTACACGCCGGCCTTGAGGGTGTGGCGGCCGCGCACGTGGGTGAGGTTGTCGGACACGGTGTAGATCGGTCCCGCCGAGTACGCGGGGTAGGGCCCGCCGTCCATCTCCGAGAGGCCGCCCACGGTGATGGTCGGGATCTTGTCGGGGATGAGCTTGCTGTCCGGGAAGATGTAGGGGTAGTTGATCCCGTACTTGCTGCGCTCGAAGATGTCCGTGCCCCGCCACACCTCGATGAAGACGCGGTCGCGCGACCAGGTTCCCGTGACCTCGTTGATCCACGACGACTTGAACGTGCTCGTCCAGCTCAGGGAGGCCGTGTCGTTGGGCCGGTCCCAGTCGCGGCGGGCGTTGGCGAAGGTCCCGAAGAAGGGGTCGGTGACGTTGTACTTGAAGTGGGAGTACCGCATCGAGATCGTGTTCTGGGGGCTCGGCACGAAGTCGAGGCGCACCGTGTCCTTGCGCGTGTGCCGCGGGTTGGGGCTGGTGCCGATCCAGTTGGTGGCCCCGAGGTTGAAGCCCGGCGAGGGAAGCGGATACGAGTTGAGGAGGCCGGTGCCGTTGGGGCTGAGCCGGCTCGACGGGATGATGTTGCCCGGGAACGGCTGTCCGGTGAGGGGATCGTTGATGACCACCGAGCGTCCGTAGAACGAGTTCGACGGGCTGAGCAGCTCGCTGAAGTCGCCGCGCCTCATCGCGGCCGAGGGGACGATGCCGGTGCTCACTCCCTCGATGTTGTATTCCACCCACTCCTGGGCCAGGAAGAAGAACAGCTTGTCGCGGTCCGTGTTGAACTTGCCCGGGATGTAGACGGGGCCGCCGACGTCGTAGCCGAACTGGTTGAAGGTGTACGGTGCCGGCTGGTTCTTGAGCTGCGGCAGCGGGCTCTGCTTGCGGGTCCAGGAGTTCGCGTCCAGGCTCTCGTCGCGCATGAACTCGAAGAGGTCGCCGCGGAAGGTCCGGCCGCCGCCACGGGTCACGAAGCGGATCTGGCCGCCGGCGGACCGTCCGTATTCGGGCAGGTAGTTCGCGGTCAGGATCTGGATCTCCTGCACCGTGTCCACGTTGACGGCGCCGATGATCGCGCCCGCGGCGCGGGTGCGGGTGGCGATGGCGCCGTCGATGGTGACGAGGTTCTCGTCCGTGCGGCTGCCGTTGATGACGAAGCCGCCGTCGCTGAGGCTGTCGGGCTGGAAGCTGTTCAGGCTGCCTCCCGCGCCCCCGCGCACGCCCGGCTTGAGCAGGGCGAGGTTGATGGGGTTCCGGCCGTTGAGCATCAGGTCCTGGATCTGCTTGCTCTCGATCGTCTTGGCCACCTGGCCGGTGTTGGTCTGCAGGGGGGTGGCTTCGGCCACGATCGTGACCGACTCCTCCAGGCCCCCCGGCGAGAGCACGGCGTCCGCGGCGATCCGAGAGGCGGCGTCGAGGGTCACCCCCGTCTTCACGTACTTGCGGAAGCCGGCCAGCTCGACCGCGACCTGGTATTTGCCGGGAGGAAGGGTGGGCGCGACGTAGTAGCCGGAGGTGTCCGAGGTGTACGTCCGCACGCGCTTCGTGCTCTCGTCGGTGATCGTGACGGTGGCGCCGGGCACGGCCGCCCCCTGGCTGTCGCGGACGAACCCGCTGATCTGGCCGCTGTCGAACTGGGCGTGGACAGGTGCGGCCAGCGCGGCGACGAGCGCCCCCGCCAGCGCCGTGGTCCTGCCCCACGCGCGCACGCTTGCCAAAGCGGAAGTCGACATTGTCCCTCCTTGGAACGATCCAGGCCGTCGCGGACACGAACCGCTCAGGCCGCCGAGTGAATTGTCTGGTGCGCGAAACTTAACCCCAGCGATCCGCCCAATGCAAGCGTTTTCGCGGCGCGGTGGCGCCTACCGGCGGCGTGCCGCGGTCAGGTCCGGGCGCCGTGGGCGTAGTCGTCGAAGGCGGCCAGGAAGCGCTCCACGTCCCGTCGCAGGAGGTAGTACGGCGTGGAGAGCCGCAGCTTGGACGGCTCGCCCCCGCGAATGCGGATCTTGTGGCGCGTCCACATCCACTTCTCCAGCTCCATGCGCACGATGGGAGGCACGTTCACGGTGGCGATGGCGCAGCGCAGGGCGGGGTCGGGCGAGGTCCAGGGCTCCGCCCCCCGCCGCACCATCTCCTGGAGGAGGTAGTCGCAGGTCGCGCGGTGCCGCTTCTCGATGCGGTCCAGGCCGATCGTGTCCGCCAGCTCGAGGGCGGCGCGCAGTCCCCAGAGCGCGGGCACGTTCGAGGACCCGATGCGCTGGAAGCGCTCCGCGCGCAGCTTGGGCTCGTCCCAGCCGCTGCTGGCGATCGTGTTCCACAGCCGGTCGATGACCTCGTCGCGCACGTAGAGGAAGCCGGTGCCCTTGGGGGCCTGCAGCCACTTGTGCGGGCTCGAGGAGTACATGTCGCAGCCGAGGTCGTGGAGGTCGAGGCGCATGGCCCCGATGACGTGGGCGCCGTCGATCGCGGAGAGGATGCCCTTGCTGCGGGCGAGGGCGCAGATCTCCTTGATCGGAAGCACGACGCCGGTGGTGGTCGTGATGTGGCTGACGAAGACCACCCGCGTGCGCGGCGTGATGGCGTCGGAGAGGCGGGTGAGGATCTCGGCCGCGTCCTTCGGCGGGAGGGGCAGCACGAACTTCTTGACCACGATCCCGTAGCGCTTGGCGCGGAGGTTCCAGGGCTGCTCCCCGCCCGGGTGCTCCTGGTCGCTCATCAGGACCTCGTCGCCCGCCTTGAGGTCGAGGCCGTTCGCGATGTAGCTGTTGGCCTCGGTGGCGTTGCGCACGAGCGCGATCTCGTCGCGCGTGCAGCCGACGAAGCGGGCGAGCGGATCGCGGAAGTCGTTCCAGGCCGCGTAGCCCCAGATCGGGTAGTCCTCGGGGTCGGCCTGGGCCATGCGCTCCGTCTCCTCGTAGCCGTCGTAGACCGCGCGCAGGACGGGCCGGGGGCAGGAGCCGACGGTGCCGTTGTTGAGGTAGACCTCGTCGGCGGGGATGAGGAACTGCTTGCGCATCTCCGTCCAGTAGGCCTCCTCGTCGCGGAGGTAGAGGTCGCGGGCGGGCAGGGGAGCGGGCGTGGGGTCCGCCTCGGCGCGCAGGCCGGTGGCGGCGAGCAGGGCGCCGGCGGCGCCCCCCGCGCGGGCGAGGAAGACGCGGCGGTCGAGCATCGGCATCCTCCGGGAAAGGGTGGTCGAGTGCGCGCGAGTGTGACACAGGAAAGGCCGGATGGGGCCTTGGGGACGGGGGAGCCCGACAAGAGGGGCCCGCGCCGTCCTCCCCCCGCGAGTCCACGCCGCCAGCCCCCGCGGTTCGTGCTCGGTGAGGACGGAAGCGCCAGGACGGACCTGGACGGCGTGCTCCGGCGACTCGGGGAGTCGATCGCCGCACGGGCCCCGTGCTTGTCGGGCGGATTGTTGGTCCGCCGCCCGCATGTGTAAAATAGAAATATCGCGTGGACGCGATGCGTCCAGGGAATATCTCCGATATGCAACGGAGAGATGAGTCTCATCTCGAACGGGAATAGCGACATGGACCTGCGCCAGCTCGAGATGTTCCGCGCCGTGGCCGAGCAGGGCACCTTCACCAAGGCCGCGGACCGCCTCCACGTCTCCCAGTCCGCGGTCAGCCGCCAGGTCCAGCTCCTGGAGGAGGAGCTCGGGGGCACCCTCCTGCGGCGCAGCGCCAAGGGGGTGAGCCTGACCGAGGCCGGGGAGCTGCTCCTGCGCATGACCCATCGCGTGGAGCGCGACGTCGAGGAGGCGCTGGCCGAGATCTCGCAGACCCATGCCCTCCAGCGCGGCTCCCTGCACCTGGGGGGCGGGATGACGGTGTGCCTCTACATCCTCCCCCGCCTCCTCAAGAAGTACCGGCGGATGTTCCCGGGGGTGGACCTCCAGGTCACGGCCGGGAGCTCGGAGAAGATCCTGGAGCTGATGCGCGCGCACGAGGTGGACCTGGGCCTCCTCACCCTGCCCATCGTGTCCAAGGACATGGAGGTGGCGGAGGTCATCAAGGAGGAGATGGTGGTGGTGACCGTCCCCGGCCACCCCCTCTCGCGCGAGCGCACCATCGATCCGCGGAGCCTGGGCAAGTTCCCCCTCATCCTCTACGAGGCGGGGTCCAACACCCGCAAGGTCCTGGACCAGTTCTTCCTGGAGGAGGGGATCTCGGCCGAGGTGGCCATGGAGACGGAGAACGTGGAGATCATCAAGGCGATGGTGGCCATCAACCTCGGGGTGACCATCGTGCCCTACACTCCCGTGGCCAAGGACGTGCGCGCGGGACGGCTGGCCTGCTCGCGCATCCGGGGGCGGCGCCTCTTCCGCGAGACGGGCTGGGTCTTCCTCAAGACCGAGCACCGCCCGCGCGCGGTCACCGAGCTGCTGCGCGCGTTCGAGGAGATGAAGGACCAGTTCCGGACCAGGCCGGCGGGGGCCTGAGGATGTCGATCGCCGTCGTCGTGATGGCCCTGGCCCTGGGCCAGTCGGAGCCGCCCGAGTGCCGCAACCCGCCCTCCCGGGCCTCGGACGTGTACTGGGGCTTCATCGAGGCCTGCGGCTGCGACAAGCTGGTCACCCCCTCCGAGGCCTCCGACGAGTACGAGCGGTTCATGAAGGCCTGCAGTGAGTGGAGGGAGCGCAATCGGCCGCTCACGGTGGTCGTCGCCCCCGCCTCGCCCGGGGACACGGTGGCGGTCCCCAGGACGCCGTCGGAGTGCCAGAGCCCTCCCTCTGGCGTCTCGGACGCCTACTGGGTCTACATCGACGCCTGCGGCTGCGCCAAGCTCGAGCCGCCGTCGCGGGCCTCCAGCGAGTTCGACCGTTTCTGGAAGGCCTGCGGAGACTGGCGC
Source organism: Vicinamibacteria bacterium (assembly GCA_041481445.1). Lineage (GTDB taxonomy): Bacteria > Acidobacteriota > Vicinamibacteria > Fen-336 > Fen-336 > AA29. The sequence continues at coordinate 20,154 of JBGPBV010000082.1, read as the reverse complement.
CGGCGGAATCCGGCCCCCATCGTGATCGTGGCCAGCCCGTCGCCGTCCCCGAGGCCCCGCCCGGCCGCGAAGCCCTCGCCACGGCCCTCGCCGTCGCGTTGAGTCAGCGCACGCTGATGTAGATGTCGATCGCGCTGGGCCCGCGGTACTGCTCGAAGTCCGCGGTGAAGGCCCGCGTGTGCTCGCCTTTCTGGGCGAAGTACTTCCAGATGGCGTTCCAGGTCTCGACCACCACGCGCGGCATCTGGCCCTCGCCGCTGAACACGAGGTACTTGCCCGCGGGCACGAGGGCTTGCGCCATCCCCGCCGGAGGCGTCGTCCCCTCCTGCACGCGGACGCCGACCAGGAGCCGATAGGGACCGTTGTGGTCGCTCTCGTAGTCGCTGTAGACGCCCGTCGGGATGGGCGGGCCCATCTTGCCGGGTATGGCGTTCGAGAGGCCTTCGCGGTAGAAGCGCATCCACATGGGAGCGATCTTCTGGCGGCTCGGGTCGGCCTCCGCCGCGTTCGAGGTCACCGCGTCGATCCCGACGAACGTCGCTCCCTCGTACTGTATGAGCCGTGGCGTCATCGCGCTCTCCTTGTCATGGTGCCGGCTGCTGCTGCGACAGGCAGTGTATCGTGCCCAGCCCCCAGACGAGGTCGACGGAGTGGATCCCGACCACCGGCCGATCGGGGAACAGGTCGGCCAGCGTGTTCAGGGCCACACGGTCGGCGGGATCGTTGAACGTGGGCACGAGCACGGCCGCGTTCGCGACGTAGAAGTTCGCGTAGCTGGCCGGCAGTCGCTGGCCGTCCAGGACGAGCGGCCGCGGCATGGGCAGCGGGACGACCTCCAGGCGCTCTCCGTCGGCGGTGCGCGCGCCCCGCAGGCGCTCGCGGTTCTCCGCGAGCGGGCGGTGGTTCGCGTCCGCGGGGTCGCTCTCGTGGACGAGCACCACGCGGCCGGGCGACACGAAACGGCAGAGGTCGTCCACGTGGCCGTGGGTGTCGTCACCCGCGATCCCGCGGCCGAGCCAGATCGTGCGGGTGGCCCCGAGGGCCTCGCGCACCACGTCCTCGAAGCCCTCCCGCCCCAGGCCGGGGTTGCGGACCTGCACCTCCGGGTCGAGGTTGCATTCCTCGGTCGTGAGCAGGGTGCCGCGGCCGTCCACGTCGATGCTCCCGCCTTCGAGCACGACCGGCCGGCCGTCGTGCACGACGGGGCGGAGCCGCAGGCCCAGGGCGCGCGCGGCCCGCTCGGGCACGCGGTCGTCCCTCTTCCAGTCCGGGTACTTGGCCCAGGCGTTGAACCGGAAGCGGGCGACGGCGACCTCGCGCGCGGCATCGTCCTTCACGAAGATGGGTCCGAAGTCGCGGGCCCAGCCCCGGTCGAGCGGCATGCGGAAGAACTCGACGGCCCCGAGGTCCACGCCCACGCGCCCGAGCAGGCGCCGGGCGAGCGCCTCCTGGCGCGCGCTCGTGACCAGGATGCGGACGATCTCGCCCGGCGCGATGGCGCGCACGATCTCGCCGTAGACCCAGGGGATGGTGGCGAACTTGCGCGGCCAGTCGGAGAGGCGGTGCGGCCAGGTGAGCCAGGTGGCCTCGTGGGGCTCCCACTCCGCGGGCAGGCGGAAGCGGGCGGCGGCGGGCCCGCGGGACGGGCGGGCCGTCAATCGAAGAACCGGCGCTCGATGCCCGCGTAGGCGTCGATGCGGCGGTCGCGCAGGAAGGGCCAGTTGCGGCGGACCTCCTCGATGCGCCCGAGGTCGACGGGGACGACCAGGATCTCCTCGCGATCGGTCGAGGCCTCCGCCACCACGATGCCGAAGGGGTCGGCCACGAACGACGAGCCCCAGAACTCGAGTCCGGGCCCCCCCTCCGGCGGGACCTCGTGCCCCACGCGGTTCACCGCCGCCACGTACACGCCGTTGGCGATGGCGTGGCCGCGCTGCACGGTCCGCCAGGCGTCGTGCTGGGCGGCGCCGTGCTGCGCCTTCTCGTGCGGGTGCCAGCCGATGGCGGTCGGGTAGAAGAGCACGACCGCGCCCTGCAGGGCGGTCAGGCGCGCCCCTTCCGGGTACCACTGGTCCCAGCAGATGAGCGTCCCGATGCGGCCCTTGCGCGTCTCGAAGGCGCGGAAGCCGAGGTCGCCCGGCGTGAAGTAGAACTTCTCGTAGAACGCGGGGTCGTCCGGGATGTGCATCTTCCGGTAGAGCCCGACGATCTCGCCCGTGGTGTCGATCACGGCCGCGCTGTTGTGGTACAGGCCGGCGGTGCGCCGCTCGAACAGGGGCGCGACCACGACCACGCCCGCCTCCTTCGCCGCCCGGCCCAGGGCCTCCGTGCTGGGGCCCGGGATGGCCTCGGCGAGGTCGAAGAGCGCGGCGTCCTCCTTCTGGCAGAAGTAGCGCGAGCGGAAGAGCTCGGGCAGGCAGACCACCTCCGCTCCCGACTTGCTGGCCTCCGCCACCCGCGCCACCGCCTTGCCGAGGTTCTCGGCCGGGTCGCGCGACATCGACATCTGGACCAGTCCGACGCGCACGATGCGCTCGGCGGGCATCGATCGCAGTCTACACCGGAGTGTGATATTCCCTGGCCAAAGGCACGACAAGGAGCAGGAGATATGGAACCATCCCGGAAAGAATCGCGGAGGATGGCCCCGACGGCCACCGCGATCGCCGCCCTCGCCGCGATCGCCGCCGTCGCCACCACCGCCAGGGGCCAGGTGAGCAAGGACTGGGCGATCCACGACGAGAGCCGCCCCATGGCGAGGAAGGTCGATCCCGGCCTGCCCGGCACGCCCGATAAGCCGGGCACGCCGCCCGCCGACGCCGTCGTCCTCTTCGACGGCAAGGACCTCTCGAAGTGGCGCTCGGACAAGGACGCGAGCGCCGCGAAGTGGAAGGTCGCGGACGGTTACATGGAAGTCGCGGCGGGCACCGGCGACATCCGCACCGAGCAGGCCTTCGGGGACTGCCAGCTCCACGTCGAGTGGAGGGCGCCGTCGCCGCCGATGGGGAAGGGCGGACAGGACCAGGGAAACTCCGGCGTCTTCCTCATGGGCCGGTACGAGGTCCAGGTCCTGGACACCTACGACAACAAGACCTACGCGGACGGCCAGGCGGCGGCGATCTACGGGCAGTACCCGCCCCTCGTCAACGCCGCGCGCCCGCCCGGCCAGTGGCAGGCCTACGACATCGTGTTCCGCGCCCCGCGCTTCGACGCCGCGGGCAAGGTGCAGAAGCCGGCGATCCTGACCGTCTTCCACAACGGCGTGCTCGTGCAGGACCATCGCGAGCTGACCGGCCCCACCGCCCACAAGGCGCGCCCGCCCTACGAGGCCCACGCGGACAAGCTCCCGCTGAAGCTGCAGGACCATTCGCACCCCGTGCGCTTCCGCAACGTCTGGATCCGCGAGCTGGAGCCGGAGCCCTAGAGGCGGTCGGGATGTCGTCATGCATCCCGTCCTGTTCCACCTTCCCGGCGGCGCTCCCGTCTACGCCTACGGCTTCCTCCTCGGCCTGGCCGTGGTCGTGGGCTGGAACCTCTCGATCGTGCTGGCCGCCCGTGACGGCCTCGACGGGGCGCGCGTGGCCTGGGGGGCGGGAGTCATCGCCCTCCTCGCGATCCTGGGCTCCCGAGCGCTCCACCTGATCGTCAACCCCGCGGAGTGGGCGCGCCCGGCGGTGTGGCTCGACCTCCGGGGCGGGATCGTCGCCTACGGCGGGTTCCTGGGGGGCACGCTGGGCGCATACCTCGCCTTCGCCCGCACCGAAGCGGGGTTCCTGGGCTACGCGGACGTGCTCTCGCCCGGAGTGGCCCTGGGCATCGGGCTCACGCGGATCGGATGCTTCCTCAACGGGTGCGACTTCGGCGCGCCCACCGCCCGGGCCTGGGCCGTGCGCTTCCCGCGCGACCGCGTGCTCGGGCCGGGCCTGCCCATGGAATGGAGTCCGGCGTGGCGCCAGCACTTCCTGAGCGGCGCCTCCCTGAGCGGCGAGAGGGTGACGGCGGCCTCCTCCTGGTCGTTGCCCGTGCATCCGACCCAGCTCTACGAATCCGGCCTCGGCCTCGGGCTGTTCGTGCTCCTGCTGGCGTTGCGTCGTCGCCGGCCGTTCCCGGGCGTCGTCTTCCTGGCCCTGGCCGCCGGCTACGGGCTGGGGCGCGCGGCGATCGAGACCTTCCGCGACGACGCGATGCGCGGCCTCGTCCTCGGGCTGCCCACGTCGCAGTTCCTGGGACTGGCCACGGCCGCGCTCGCCATCCTCGTCGCGATCACCCTGCGCGGACGCCCCCGTTTGCGGTAGGCTGAGGCGCTCGAAACACTCGGAATCACCACGAACGCGGAGGGAGACATGGCCATCGCCACCCAGGCGCCGCCCTATCGCGCCTACCGACCCCGGCCCTTCACCCGGGCCGAGCGCGACCGGGTCACCATCCTCTTCGGCGGCCTGCACTGGCGCGCCGAGCGGCTCGTCCAGGCCGCCTTCCAGAACCTCGGCTACCTCGCGGAGCCGCTGCCCGTGGCCACGCGGGCCGACCTCCTGGCCGGCCGCGAGACGGCCGACATCGGGCAGTGCTGTCCGACCAGCTTCACCACCGGCAACGTCGTCAACTTCCTGCGCTCGAAGGTCGAAGCGATCGGGGCGCAGCAGGTCGCGGAGCGCTACGTCTACCTGACCGCGGGCGCCTGCGGGGCCTGCCGCTTCGGCCAGTACCACCAGAGCTACGAGCTGGCCCTGCGCAACAGCGGGCTCGAGGCCTTCCGCATGTTCCTGCTCGCCCAGGACCAGCTCGACCAGGGGGGGGCGGAGGGCGCCGGCATCGAGATCAACGTCCCCCTCTCGACCGGCATCGTCTGGGGGATCCTCTGCGCGGACGTGCTCCAGGACCTCGAGTACCAGGTCCGTCCCTTCGAGGTCGTGCCCGGGGAGACGGACCGCGTGGTACGCGAGTCCGTCGAGCACCTCGCGGACGTGTTCCGGCGGCGGCCGCGGCGCGGCAAGAAGTGGGGCACCCTCGCCTGGCACCTCACCACGTCGTACTTCGCGGACGCGCTCCGCGACGTGCACCGCCGTTTCGCCGCCATCGAGGTGGACCGCCTGCGCGTCAAGCCCGTGGTCAAGATCACGGGCGAGTTCTACCTGCAGACGGTGGAAGGGGACCCGAACTACAACATCCATCGCTGGCTGGAGACGGAAGGGGCGGAGGTCTACCCGGCCGCCATCGCGGTGTGGCTCGACTATTGGATGCGCTGGTACGTGCAGGGCTTCGAGGACTACGTCGGCATCGACCGCTACGCGCGGCTCAAGATCGCGGCGGTGCGCGGCTTCCAGCGCGTCTTCCGCGCCACCTACGACCGGCTGCGGCGCGCCCTCGGGAGCCAGCCCCACGAGCTGCCCGACCAGTACGAGCTGCGCGCGCTGGCCAGTCCGTACTTCAACAGCCGTCTCTCCGGCGGGGAAGGGGACATGCTGGTGGGCAAGGCGCTCTGGGCCCATCACCACAAGAAGGCGCACATGACGTGCGAGCTCTCTCCCTACTCGTGCATGCCGAACACGATGAGCGTCGGGGCCATGGCCGGCGCGATCGGAAAGCATCCCGACCTGCTCTACGCCCCCCTCGAGATCAAGGGCGACGCCGAGGTCCATGCCCTCTCGCGCTGCCAGATGATCCTGACCGAGGCCAAGAAGCGGGCCCAGCGCGAGCTGGAGGAGACGCTCGAGCGCACGCACTCGAGCCTCGACGACGCCCGCGACTGGCTGGACGCGCACCCCGGGATGAAGCGCGCGACCTACCGCGTGCCCCACGACGGGGTGGCCGGCGCCGCCGCCAACCTCCTCGTCCACATCGCCGCGATGAGGGGACGTTGAGCCGGATCGTCGGCGTGGACGTGGGGTCGACCACGGTCAAGGCGGTGGCAGTCGAGGACGGCCGCACGCTCTGGCAGGACTACCAGCGTCACAACACCCACCAGGCAGAGAAGGTCCTCGAGTTCCTGACGCGGATGGAAGGGGAGTGCGGCCTGGCCGCGGGCCGGGACCGCATCCTCTTCACGGGGTCGGGAGCCGGCTTCATCGCGCCCCTGGTCGGCGGAAAGCTCGTGCAGGAGGTGGTGGCGGTGGCCGCCTCCGTCGAGCGGGTCCACCCGTCCGTCTCCTTCGTCTCCGAGATCGGCGGGGAGGACATGAAGACGATCTTCTTCACCGCCACCGGCTCCGGGAAGGGCAAGCCCTTGATGACGGCGGCCGGCAAGGGCAAGCCCTTGATGGCCACGGCTGGCGAGGACAAGCCCTTCATCACCACGACTGGCAAGGGCAAGCAAGTCTTCATGCAGTCGGCTTGCAGCGGGGGCACCGGCACCTTCATCGAGAAGACGGCGCGCAAGCTGCAGGTCCCGGCGGAGGACCTGGCGCGGATGCCGTACGCCGGCCGCGCCCTGCACAAGATCAGCTCGAAGTGCGGGATCTTCGCGGAGTCCGACGCCAACACGCTGGTCAAGGCGGGGGTGCCGGTCGAGGAGATCATCGCCAGCCTCTTCGAGGCCGTCGTGTACCAGAACCTGGCCACCCTCACCAAGGGCAACACGCCGATGCCGGAGGTGCTGCTGCTGGGCGGTCCCAACCTGTTCTTCATCGGGCTGCAGGAGGCCTGGCGCCATCACCTGGGCAAGCTCTGGGCCGAGCGCAAGGTGCCGCTGGGCGAGGGCCGCGACCCGGCCGAGCTCATCCACGTCCCCGAGGAGGCGCTCTACTACGCGTGCCTGGGCTGCGTGGAGGTGGGGGGGCAGGACGCGCCCGACGTCGCGGTGTACGCGGGCGCCGACCGGCTCCGGTGGTGGATCGACGAGGGGCAGCACGAGCAGAAGGCCAAGTCGGGCGCGCGGGCCCTGGTCGGCGGAGACGGCGACCTGGAGCGATTCCTGGGGCGCTATGGGGGGCCGCGCATGGCGACGGCCCGGGCCACGCGCACGTCCGCGCCGGCCCTGGTCGGCTGCGACTTCGGCAGCACCACCGCCAAGGCGGTCGTCCTCTCGCCCGAGCGGGAGCTCCTCTTCAGCTGCTACGCGCTCTCGAAAGGCAACCCGATCGAGGACGCCAAGGAGCTCTTCCGTCAGGTCCGCGAGGCCGGGTTCGAGGACGTCGGTGCGCTCTCGATCACGGGCTACGGCAAGGACCTGCTGAAGGACGTGCTGGGCGCGGACGTGGCGATCGTGGAGACGGTCGCCCACGCCACCGCCGCCCTGCACTACATCCCGGACGCGGACGTCATCTGCGACGTCGGCGGCTGCGACGTCAAGATCATGATCCTGCGCCAGCGCACGGTGGCCGACTTCCGCCTCAACTCGCAGTGCTCGTCCGGCAACGGCGCGTTCCTGCAGGGGGTGGCCGACCGCTACGCCGTGCCCCTCGAGGAGTACGCGGAGCGCGCCTTCCAGGCCAAGGCCATGCCGACCCTGGCCATGGGCTGCGGCGTGTTCCTGCAGTCCGACATCGTCAACCAGCAGCGGAAGGGATGGACGGCGGAGGAGATCATGGCCTCGCTGGCCGCCGTCCTGCCTCTCAACGTCTGGGTCTACGCCGGCCAGCTCCAGAACCTGCGCGCGGCCGGCCGCAAGTTCGTCCTGCAGGGCGGCACCCACCGCAACCTGGCCGTGGTCAAGGCGCAGGTGGACTTCATCACGGCCAAGGTCCCGGACGCGGAGATCGTCGTCCACCCTTACTCCGGGGAGGCGGGCGCGATCGGGGCCGCCCTCTGCGGCGCGGAGTGGTGGGAGCGCCGCCGGCCGTCGCGCTTCCGCGGTTTCGCCACCATCGAGTCCCTCGACTACACGACCACCACCAGCGAGGGCACCGTCTGCCACTGGTGCCCGGTCACCTGCAAGCGGACGTTCATCGACGTGCGCCTCTCCGAGGGCAAGGGACGCCTCTGGAGCAAGGTGCCCCTGGCCGCGGGCTGGCAGCGCGTCATCAGCGGCAACTCCTGCCCGAAGGGGCTCGTCGAGGACGTGAACGAGATGCGGGTGGTCAAGGCGAAGCTGGAGGAGGTGAAGAGTGCCTTTCCCAACCTTGGCGAGCTGGTTCGGCGGGAAGGCTTCCGCCGGCCTCGCCCGGCGGGCCTCCCTGCGCATAGGCCTGCCGAAAGCCCTGAACCTCTGGTCGACGCACCAGTTCTGGCTGGCCTTCCTGATCGCGCTGGGGATTGATCCGCTCGAGATCGTCTTCTCCTCCGAGACCTCCGACGAGCAGAGCCGCGACTTCGGCAAGGGCCGCGGGACCGTGGACTGCTGCTACCCGGTCAAGTGCATGTCGGGGCACTACGGGGAGCTTCTCTTCGGGCAGCGGAAGAAGCTCGACGTCCTGCTCTCGCCGATGATCGCGACCCTGCCCTCCTTCCTGAAGGGCGCGGTGGTGGACACCCTCTCCTGTCCGCGCGTGATGGCCGCGCCCGAGAACATCAAGGCCGGCTTCATGAAGGAACGGGACCTCTTCGCCGAGAACGGCATCCGCCACGTGACGCCCCTGGTGAGCATGGGCGACCCGCGCCTCGTCCCCAAGCAGCTCTTCGGGGCCCTGCGTGACGTCCTGCCCGGGCTGACCCTCGAAGAGACGCGGCGGGCGGTCGAGGCGGGCTACCGCGCGCTGGAGGGCTTCAACGAGCGGGCGCGGGGCAAGAGCCGCGAGGTGCTCGAGTGGTGCGCCCGCGAGGAGAAACCGTGCCTGCTCGTGCTGGCTCGGCCGTACCACATGGACCCCGGCATCGGCCACGAGATCGAGGTCGACCTCCAGGCCTACGGCTACCCGGTCCTGTGGGCGCAGTACCTGCCGACCGATCCCGACCTCATGGACTGGCTCTTCGGCGACGACGTGCGCGCGGGGACCATCAAGTCGGCCTTCGACATCTCCGACGTCTGGCCCTCGTCCTACAGCTCGAACACGAACGAGATCCTGTGGGGAGCGAAGGTCGGCTCACGCCTTCCCTGGGTGGCCTGCGTCATCCGCCTGTCGAGCTACGAGTGCGGCATGGACCAGCCCACGTACACGCCGGTCCAGCAGATCGTGGAGCGCTCGGGGACGCTGTTCTTCTCGTTCCAGGACCTCGATTCGACCAAGCCCGGGGGCTCGGTCAAGATCCGCATCGAGACCATCGCGCACTACCTGGAGGCCCACTCCGCCCGGATCATCGAGGCCAAGCGCGCGGCCCGGCCCGGAGCAGGTCCGCTCGCCGCCACGCTGGCGGCCGCCACCGCCACCTGGAGGGTTCCCGCTCTCCTATGAGACGAGATAGCCCCACACGCTGACGATCCTCTTGATCGGTGCGCGGTTGTAGACGAACACCTGGATGAAGGGTCCCATCACCGGGAATCGGGCCACGTAGGTGCTGATGTTGTGGGGACTCCCGTGCCAGCTCCCCTGACCCGACACCTCGATGAAGTTCGTGCTCTGGGGGCCGCTCACGTTCTCCTCGAGGTTCTCATACCGGCGCGCCCCCATCGTCCCGTTCGCATCGAAGGCGAAGATGACCCCGAGGTCCACCGGGGCCTCGTCCGAGGCGACCTGGCTGAAGCGGACGAACACGTTGATGTGCCGATAGCCGTCGATGGGTTTGTAGGGTGGAAGACTGATCCCGACACTGGGTGGCACGTCATGATCCGTCATGAACTTGAGCACGTTGGTGCAGGCTGGGTTGCAGGGGCCGGGCTTGGCATCGCTTGCCATTGAGGACCTCCTTGAGGTTGTAGGCACACAACCTGGGTCCTAGCTTACAGCCATACGTTACACAACTAAACACTTTTCGCCCGCGCCGCTCAGGTCTTCGCGCACGATGGAGTACATCCATTGGTCCAGAACTCGTCCGTCCTTGACCACGCTGCGCCGGAGCGTTCCCTCGAGGCGGTAGCCCGCCTTCTGGAGAACGCGGGCCGAGGCCGGGTTCGACGCGTAGGGCACGGCGTAGAGTCGCTCCAGCTCCGGGTGCGTCGCGAAGGCGAGCTCGGTCACGGCGCGCACGGCGGCAGTGGCGATGCCCCGCCCCCAGAACTCCGCCCCCAGCCAATATCCGACTTCGGCGGCAATGCGCTCGACGTCGCCATGGAGCGTGTAGCCGATGCCCCCGGCCACATGTCCGCCGACCTCGATCGCGAAGTAGGTCCGCGGCGACATGGCACTGGCCATCGAAATGAACCGCTGCGCGTCCTCGAGCGCGTACGGATGCGGGAACGCGTCGCGCATGTTCAGCCAGACCCGGCGGTCGTTCGCCTGTCGTTGAAGCTCGCGGGCGTCTTCCGGCCGCCAGGGACGTACGACAGCGATACCCGTCAACCGCTGGCGTCAGCGAATGAAGTACCCGGACACCCGCCAATGGCCGTCCGGATCGAGCATGGGGGTGATGGTCTCGACCGCCGAGGCTTTCTTCTCGAACACCGTCTCGTACTGGATGATCACGTACTTGCCGTCGGGTGCGCCCGGTACCTTCTCGCTGTACTGGCGGGACTTCAACTTGCGGGAGACGGTCTTGCCCAGCGGCGGCCGCACACCGGCGAGGGCCTGCGTCCACTGCTCCTTCGTGACGGCGCCCTTGAACAGCTTGGCCGCCTGGTCCCACGACGCCCCCGGGTCGCCCGCATCGGTCAGCTTCAGCCACGACTCCGCCGTGCTCTGGGCGAGATCCTCGGGCTTGTCCGCGGCCCGGGCGGACGCGGCGAACAGCACGGCGACGATGCCCACGCATGCAAGGGCTCGGATCTCCACGCTTGCCTCCAGTGTGTCGTGCGGCCATTCACGCTCGGGAGACCCGTCAGGTTCTTACGGGGGACTGTGGGCGAACGATACCCGGCGCACATATAAGATACGGCCGCAGACTGGGATTGTCTCACGCCGCCCGATCCCGTCATGGGCGCCGCCGCGACCTGCCGTCGGGAGGAACCGATGAACAAGCCTCGCATCTTCCTTGGCTCGTCAGGAAAGCAGGAGAAGCTGCTGCAGGCCCTGACACGCGGTCTCGAGGACGTCGCGCACGTGGAGCCCTGGACGACGTCCTTCAATCCCGGGACCACCACGCTGGAACGGCTCCTCGAGCTCGCGCATGAAGTCGACTTCGCCGCGTTCGTGTTCGCAAGGGATGACTGGACGACCACCAGCCCGACCGCACCGCCCGCCACGGGATCGGGTCAGGCTTCTCCGCGAGACAATGTCGTCTTCGAAGCCGGCCTTTTCGGGGGAACCCTCGGAATGCGGCGAACCTTCATCCTCCATGCCAGCGGCGCCAAGCTTCCGAGCGACCTCTTCGGTCTCACGTGCGTACGGTACGGCGAGGCGACGACCCCGTCCGAGATGAGAGCCGTCAACCAGAAGCTCCGGAAGGCCATCGAGAACGAGGGCCGCGTGGCCCGCATCGAGGGCCTGTGGTGGCAGTTCTCCCTGACCGAGCGCGGCCCGCGCGAGCCTTCCGCGGTGAGCCTCCTGCGGATCTCGCGAGACCGTGACAACGCGCTGGAGGTCGGCGGCCGCTCGTGGCAGGAGGACGGCAGCCTGTCCGCGCGGTACTGGAGCGAAGCGGCGAGGGAGAAGAAGGACCCTGCGGGAGTCTTCTATTACTGGAAGGGAGAACGGCCCCGGGACCCGAACGCGCCGCAGCTCGACGGGACGGGGGAGATCCGCGTCGAGTCCGCCGATCGCGCGGCCGGCTACTTCACGACTCGTGCGGACACGCGCCCGAGAGTGAACGCGCGGACGGCCGGTGTCTACTGGCGCGCCGATCCCGGGGACATGAGCATCCTGGACGGAAGCGACGAGCGGCAACGCGCGGAGCTGATCGCGGAGCGGCTCCGGGATTGGAAGTCGATCACGAGCGCCTGAGATCAGCGCCCGGGAGTCGCTCCGCCTGGGCGCGTGGGCACGCGTGCCAGAGCCCGACTACTTCGCGGCCTCCTTCGCCGAAAGGTTGGCCAGACCCGCGTCGAAGATTCCCTCGATGGTGGTTCGCGCCGTCGCATCGTCGGTCCCTGGAGCAGCCTTGAAGGTGCTCTTCCACTCGACCACGGACCCACCGCTCGCCCCAGGGAGGACACTGATCGTGGCACTGTACGACACCACCGGCAGCGGGGACTGGAGGATCTTGTAGCTGTATGTCCGTGCCTTCGCGTCGTGGTGGATGAGCTCCTCGCGGATGGCGGCTCCGTCCCCGAGGGTGAGAACGCGGACGGCACCGGCGTGATTGCTGGTACCCGAGACGATCTCGCACTTCGCGACCGCCGGGTGCCACTTCTGGATGGCGCAGTAGTCACCGATCAGGGACCAGGTCCCTTCCGGCGAGCCCTTGAGGTTGACCGTCTTCTTCACGGCGAGGTCAGCAGCGACGACCGCGGTCGCGGGCAAGGACAGGCCTGTCGTCGCGACGAGCAAACACAGGATTCCGCGTCTCATAATTCAGTCCCTCTTTCAGTTGACTCTCGGTGCCTCTGTAAACGGCATGCCCTCCGGCTGAAGGATGCCGAGAGGATAGACTACCCCTCCTTCGGCCACATACCGCAAGAGTGGCTCCACTTCAGGCCCTCGTAGCGGGTACTTGGGTAGATCGGCGATGGACACCCATGCCGCGCCAAGAGACTCCGAATCAGGGACCGACTTCGGAGGCGCGTCGTCGACCGGCTCCGCGAGGAAGAGTGCTCGCACGCGCGCACCCGTCCGGACTGGGCTGTGCTCAACCCGGACAAGAGCCGTCAGGCGGATCGGCACGCTGGTCTCCTCAAGAGTCTCGCGACACGCCGCTGCCTCCAAGGTCTCGCCGAACTCGGCCCGACCCGCGGGGAGGTACCAGAGCTGCCCATGCTTGCGCTCGTGCACGAGGAGGAAGCGGTCGTCCTTACGGACTACTACCACTGCAAAGTACCAGGTCGGAATCGGCTCTCGCGCCATCTACACCTCGAGTCGGCCTGAGACCGCACTAAACAACGTCGCCGCGACATCCTGGGCGTGCAACTTCTCGATGGCGGCCATGGCCTGCGCGTGCCCCTTGGCTGTCCTGGCCGACGAACCAGGCCCCTGAAACGCGTGTGCCGTCAGGGCGACGGACGCGCAGAGGACCACCGCCACTGAGCGAAGTGTCATGCTTCCCCCGTTCCTTGTTGGACGGCTTCGCGCTCTCTACTTCGCAGGTTCCAGCGGATGCGAGATGTGGCCGTGAACGATGAGCCACTGGCCATCGATCTTCCGCCACAGCCATGACACACCCCCCCGCTGCTGGATGGTCGCTCCGCTGTCCAACCCGATCTCGCGGTGAAAGGTGGCACTGACGAGCGCGTGCTCCGGGCCCAGCCCTGACACCTCTACGTCGGCGTAGGTGACGTCCAGCGATCGTACTGCAGGAAGAGCCTTCCTCACGCCCGCCACCATGACGTCGTAGGATGCCCGCCGGCCATCGTGATAGAAGTGGAGCTCGGGCACGGATGCGTAGTGCGCGATGAGTTGTTCCGCGTCGCGGGCCCGTTCGGCGGCCTCGAACGACCGTACGCGCGCGGTCACCGCCGCGATGATCGCCTTTCGTTCCGTACTCTCCATGGCTCCGGCGCCTCCCTCCACTTCGTCAGCTTCAAACTCCTTGTTGGGCGGCTGCTCCTCCTGCTACTCCAACCGGCGACCGAAGCGTTCCCAGCGCGTCCGGCCGAACGCGGACAGGGTGTCCTCGTGCGGCGCTCGTCAGCTTCAATCCATTGTTGGGTGGCCCGCTCGTTCCATGTGCACGTGCGTCTCGCTCTCACCGCAAGCCTCGAAGCCAAGCCGTTCATAGAGCTTCTTGGCGCGGTTGACCTTGAGCACCTGAAGCCTCACCGGAAGATTGTGTCGCCTGCCCTCCGCCAGGACCATGTTCACAAGGTCGGTACCCATGCCGCGTCCCTGATGCTCGGGCAACAGGGCGACGGTAGCCAGGAAGAGATGATCCCCCTTGACCGTGAACTGGAGCACGCCAGCATCCACGCCATCGACGCAGACTATGAACCGGTCGCTCGTCGTGAAGTGCTCGGCGAAGTAGTGCATCTGGAACGCCTCATCCCAGCCCCAGGTCGCCTCAACGGCGGGCCGCAGGGCAGTTCGATGCACCTCCCAGAGGAACTCCCGATCGTGACTCGCCGCTGCTCTCAGCTCTAACACGCGCCCTGCTCTGGTCCGGCCGGCGTTCCGCGACATTGCGTTCCGATCACCCACGTTCCCTCTTCTCGGTCGCCGCACGGAGGAGTATGGTCTGTCCGACCGCCAGTCGACCGATGCGAGTGACCGCGCCGTAGATTCCCGCGGTGTTCTGGTTCGCACGAACGACCGCCTTCAGCACTTCTGGCGCAGGACTTGCCGAGTCGGGATCAAGGTTCACCATCGAGCAGCGAACGTCGCGCATCGTGACGGTGATGGCGGGGGCGTCGTCCCCCTCGCCGAATGAGAGCACGCCGCCCAACCACTCGTCCTCCTGGAAGGGAACCGATCGCAGCAAACGAACCACAACATTGGGGCGAAAGCGTCGCACGTCCGGGCTCCGTCCTGCGAGTCGTCCGATCTCGCGCACCGTATCGAAGGCGATCACGGAGATGCTCGCTTCATCGAAGATGCCATGACTCAACTGCATCATCTGCACGGGAGCCCCGTACCGGCGTCCGACCTCCGTGGCCAGGTCCTCCCCGAAGACAGGCATCTCTTCGCCATCCGGCGTGCGAACATGCGTCGGGAGCTCTCCCGGAGCATCGTTTTCACGTCGGTGCGGAGCAAACAGCAGCAGGTCGGGAAGTTTGCTTGCGTTGAGCCACGGGAACCCGCTGCGGTCATCAATCCGCCGGAATGCCAGGCGCCGGTCACCATCGAGGCCGTGCCAGCCCAGCTTGGCGACCTCGAGTCGCTCGCCGCCCATCGACTTCACGGGATACCGGAAGATCGCCTCTACATGTCCGATTTCCGTGAGCATGCTCGATCCGAGTCCGCTCAACACTCAGCTTCCGGGGCTACCTATCGATTATCGCTGCGGCGGCCACAGGATAAATGATATCCGTGCAAGCCCGTTCTGGCTCCAGCGCGCACGGCCGTAGGGCGTGGCCACCAGAAGTCGCGCTCCGGGTCCGATCACGTCGATCGAAGCCGCGGGTCGGGGGTCGAAGTTTGGTGCGCGATGGTCGCGTGGTCCACGGACGGGACGCAACGAAGACGGAGTGACTGTCCTCCCGTGGCATGCCAGGCGAATGGCCAGAGGACAGCGCCGCGCGACGACCGGCGTGCACGTCGCGGTGGGAAGCGCACTTGCGCGCGCGGCGGCACGGTACCAATCTTGCACGGGCGGACCGCGCTCGGCGCCGTCCCGTTCAAGAAATGACACGAAGCGCCTCGCTGCTCCTCGCCTTTCTCGCCGCGCTCGGCTTCGGCGCCGGGGTGTGCGCGGCGGAAGAGCCGGTCCCCGTCGCCGGTCGTGTGTCCGATGCCGTCTCCGGCGCGGCGGTCGCCGGGGCCGAGGTCCGGGCCGGCGACACCGTCGGGCGCACCGACGAGCACGGCCGTTTCGCCCTCTCGCTCGCGCGCGGACGCTGGACGATCTCGGTCACCGCGACCGGCTACGTCCTGCAGACCCGGACCTTCGAGCTGGGCGAGGGGCCGGCTCCGTCGGTCGAGATCGCCCTCGTCCCGGCGGCTCGCTTCAGCGAGCACGTGGAGGTGAAGGCGGCGGGGCCGCCGGCGGGACCGGCGGCGCTGCCCGTCGCGCCCGCGCAGGTCCTGACCGTGGCCGGCAGCTTCGACAACATCTACCACGTCATCCAGACCCTGCCCGGTGTCAACGCGACCGACGAGGTGAGCAGCCGGCTGTCCGTGCGGGGGGGAGGGCCGGACGAGAACCTGACGATCATGGACGGCGTCGAGATCCACAACCCGTACCGCCTGCTCGGCCTCACGAGCGCGTTCAATCCGGAGACGGTGGCCCACTTCGATTTCTCGGCCGGCGGCTTCGGCGTGGCCTACGGGGATCGCCTGTCGTCGTTGCTCGTGGTCGACAACCGCGACGGCATCGAGAAGAAGGGACTGGCCGGCTCCTCGTCGCTGAGCCTCACGGACGCCAACGTCATCTTCGAGGGCAAGCTGCCCGTCCGGCACGGCTCCTGGCTCCTCACCACGCGCCGGACGTACTACGACCTGGTGGCGGAGCGGTTCGTGGACGCGAACCTGCCCGCCTTCCGGGACATCCAGTTCAAGGCCGCCTGGTCGCCGCGCGACGGGCAGAGGCTCACCCTCACCGGCGTGCGCAGCCGCGAGGATGGGAACGGGGACTTCACCGGCGACGTGCCCGACGAAGGCGGAAACTTCCTGCTCGGCGTCCACAACGACCTCGCCTCCGCCGCCTTCCAGGCCCGGGTGGGGAAGGGCGTCTCGCGGACCACGCTCGCCTGGTACGGCACCGAGAGCGTCTTCGACGGCGCGGCCACCTTCCGCGCGGAGAACCGGCGTTCGAACACCCCCGAGGTGAATGACTCGCCTGTCACTTCGCTCGACTTCCAGCTGCATCACGACATCCACGACGTCTCCGGCCGACAGGAGCTGTCGCTGCCCCTGGGCGCGCGGCATGTCCTGGATGCGGGTTTCGACGTCCACCGGCTGCGCGCGGGCGTCACCTACTCCTTCCTCGGAGATCGCAACCCGAGCGAGGCCAACGGGTCCAGCATCCGCGGAGGAGAGGGCCTCCCCGAGGGTCTGGACAGCGGGAACGTCTACGTGCGGGGCGGGACCTGGGTGGAGGACCGGTTCCGGGCCGGCGACGCGATGACCCTGCTGGGCGGGCTGCGGCTGGACGGGAGCGGGATCACGCCGGGTCCTCCGATCCTCTCGCCTCGATTCAGCGCCACCCTCGGGCTGGGGCGGTCCACGAGGCTGCGCGCGTCGGCCGGGCGCTACACGCAGAGCCCCGGATACGAAAAGCTGATCATGTCCGACTACGTGGTGGACCAGGTCGACCTGGCCTACGAGCACGCCCGGCACCTGGCCCTCGGCTTCGAGCGCGATTTCCCGCGCGGGGTCACCGCCCGCGTCGAGGTGTACCACAAGCGCTTCGACTCTCTCGTGATCGGGCGCCTGGAGACGGAGGAGGAGCGCCAGGCGCGGATTGCGCGCTACGACTACCCGCCCGAGCTCCAGTCCGACATCCCGACCGCGCCCCTCATCACCAGCACGCCGACCAACGACGGCCGGGGCACGGCCTACGGCGTCGACCTGTACGTGACGCGGACGGGCCCGCGTCTGGCCGGCTGGCTCTCCTACACGCTGGGCAAGGCCCAGCGGGACGCCTACGGGCTCGTGTATCCCTTCGACTACGACCGGCGCCACTCGGCCACGCTGGTCGGCAGCTATCGCTTCTCGCCGCGCTTCGAGATGTCGGCCACCGCGCGCGCCGCCTCCGGCTTCCCGCGCACGCCCTTCGCGGGCATCCGCGTGGCGAGCACGGAGACGACCGACGGGCGACTGGTGCCGGAGCGGGATACGGCCGGTCGGCTCGTCTACGTCGTCGCCCCCGGCGATCTCGGCGAGCTCAACTCCGCGCGCCTGCCCTTCTACGCCCGGCTGGACCTCCGCGCGGCCTTCCGCCCGCACGGCGAGAAGGGACGCTGGATGTTCTACGTCGAGGCCATCAATGCGCTCCACCGCAAGAACACGACCAGCATCGACGGCACGCTCGAGTACGACCCGAGCGCGGACCGCCCGAAGCTGGTGGAGACGCGCGGCGGCTCCTTGCCCTTCCTGCCGACGTTCGGCGTGCGCTTCCGGTTCGACTAAGTAGAGAGTGATCAGAACAGGCATGAGGCCGCGAAACGAACGCCCCCGCCCTGAACGGGGCCGATTCCGACTCGGATTCGTTCTGAGACTCGCACTGAGGCAGGAGCTCGACCGCGGGCTGGTACGTCACGCCATCGCTCCGGGGCTCCCAGTGCACCTATGAGAGCTCCTGTCGCCGCGGTGGGCGCGGCAATCAGAGCGAAGAATTCAACACAGCCCGCACCGGAGCATTCAGGGGGATGAGTCAGGAACAAGGCTCCGGCTGCAGCAATGCCCACGAGAGCACCGATGGCTGCCGCCTTGCCTCGGGCTCGGCCCTCACTGACGTGCAGGCTTACCACCTGGCCGTAGGGTATCGTGACAGGATCCCGGCCAGGCTTGGGCTCAAGCACCAGCTGCTCCGAATCCCGCGCTACCAACTTCCCTTTGAAGCCCGCCTTATCGGCGCCCGCAACGACGACGCGGATCCGCGTGCCCACATCCAGGTTCTGCGGCTCCTCAGCCCGAAGATCAGGGGCCGACGTCATTGCGGCCACAGCCACCGACGCCAGGAGCGCTTGCATGGTCATGTGCTCACCTCCCATGTACCCGGGAACCTAGCGAGTGAGGGGGGCAGAATGCCTGAAGAGTGGCCAAAGGATTCCCAAGGAATTCTCAGCCGTCTGGGACTCCGCTGCGGCGCATCTTGGACGATGGGATCGTTTGATGCGTGGCGGTCTACATCTGCGACGGACGTCAGCGATATGAACTGACCAGGCTGGATCCCGAGGACCGGGCCGGGTGATCGACTAGTGGACGGGCGCGGCCGGTCGCGCCGCACGGCTCGGCGCGATCGCGGGGGCGGCCGGCGTGTCCACGATCGCCTGGTACACGAGCGCGCGCAGCCGCGCGTGGTCGTCGAGCCCCTTCGACGGGATCAGCTGGGTGAAGTACACGACCACCATCTGCTCCTGCGGATCCACCCAGTACGACGAGTGATACGCGCCGCCCCATCCGAACTCGCCGACCGAGCCCGGCTGGCCGCGCCGGCCGACGTCCTTCACGACCGAGAAGCCGAGGCCGAAGCCGGTGCCGTCGCCCTCGTCCATCGACGGCGGCAGATGATTCACCGTCATCAGCTCGACCGACTTCCGGCCGAGGATCCGCGCGCCGTCCAGCTCGCCGCCGTTCAGCATCATCTGCAGGAAGCGCGCGTAGTCGGAGGCGGTGGAGAGGAGGCCGGCGCCGCCCGAGAAGCTCTTGCGGGGGCCCTCGACGTACGCGCCCTGGCCCACCATGGCGCCGGGCGTCGGCGCGCGCTCGAGGCCGCCGGCATCGGTCGCGGAGTAGACGGTGGCCAGGCGATCGGCCTTCGCCGCCGGCAGGTAGAAGTGCGTGTCGCGCATCTTGAGGGGCTCCAGGACGCGCGTGCGGAGGAACTCGTCGAGGGGCTGGCCGGAGGCGCGCTCGAGCACCACCCCGAGGATGTCCGTCGAGTAGCCGTACACGTACTTCTCGCCGGGCTGGGCGTCGAAGGGCAGGGCGCCGATGCGCGCGACGGTGGCCGCGATGGGCTCGTCGCGGTCCGCGAAGTACCAGCCGGTGATGCCGGCCTTCTCCCAGGCCTCCGTGCCCGGCCCGCTCGTCCCGTAACCGACGCCGGAGGTGTGGGTGAGCAGGTCGCGGATGGTGATCGGGCGCTTGGCGTCGACCACGTCGTATCCGCCGCCGTCCTTCGCCACCGCCACCTTCGTCTTCTGGAACTCGGGGATGTACTTGCCGACGGGATCGGCGAGGAGGAGGCGGCCCTCCTCCTGCAGCCGCATCGCGCCCACGCTGACCAGGGCCTTGGTCTGCGACGCGATCCGGAAGATCGCGTCGTCCTTCATGGGCGAGTGGGCCTCGAGATCGCGCTGGCCGAACGCGCCGAGGTACGCCACCTTCCCGCGGCGCGCGACCAGGATCACCCCGCCCGAGAGCTTGCCGTCCTTGACGTAGCCCTTGAAGGCCTCGGTCAGGCGCTGCAGGCGCTCGGAGGAGAGCCCCACCTCCTCCGGCTTCGTCGCGCGCGGGAGTCCCTGGGCGAGGACGGGCGGTGGGGCGGCCACCACGAACAGGCCGAGAGCGAGGAGCAACGGCGGCGAGCGTCGAGGCCGTGACGAGGCGAGAGGCGGTGGGATCACGTTTCCTCCCTACTTGAGCCCTTCGACCAGGTAGAGGTCGGAGAGGGTGCGGGTGAGCGAGTACGCATGCGCCTTGCCGTCGTGGGTCAAGCCGAACCCCTCGCCGGGACCGGTGCCCGGGACCGAGGCCCCCGCCGTGTCTTCCGCGGCCAGCGTGGCGAGCAGGCTCGGCCGCCCCGTGGCCAGGTCCGCGCGATGCACCTCCGTGCTCGCGG
>JBGPBV010000081.1:0-28650 GCA_041481445.1 Vicinamibacteria bacterium | reverse complement strand
CCTTCTCCACGATGCGCTCCCCCGGCCGCATCGAGCAGGTGAGGATCCGGTGCTTCAAGGTGGCGTAGATCCGATCGGGCAGGGCCGCCGGGGGCGACACCGCGGGATCCAATTCGATGACGGAAGGAGTGCGTTCGGTCAAAGGGATCATGCTCATTGAGATCCTAGTCTCCCGAGCATCGTTGACAGCTCGGTAATATTGTATATCATACCTCTAAGTGACCCCCGGCCTAGTCGAATCCCGGCCCTCCAGGACTAACGGTTTGAGCGCGTGACTGACCGTGTGATTGCGCAACCCGTGCCGGGCCAGGCGCTGGTCACCATCGACGACGTGCAGGCGGCCGCCGAGCGCCTTCGCGGCGTCGCGCACCGGACGCCCGTCCAGACCTCCGCGAGCGTCGACGAGCGAACCGGGGCGCGCGTCTTCTTCAAGTGCGAGAACCTCCAGCGCGCGGGCGCCTTCAAGTTCCGCGGCGCCTACAACGCGCTCTCCCGGCTCTCGCCCGAGCAGCGCGCGCGGGGCGTCATCACATTCTCGTCGGGAAACCACGGCCAGGCCGTCGCCCTGGCCGGCCGTCTCCTCGGCGCGCCGGCCACGATCGTCATGCCCGCCGACGCCCCCGCGGTCAAGGTCTCCGCCACCCGCGCGTTCGGCGGCGACGTCGTGCTCTACGACCGCCACGCCGGTCCGACGCGCGAGGAGATCGGCACGCGGCTGGCCGCGGAGCGCGGCCTGACCCTGATCCCGCCGTTCGACCACGCCGACGTGATCGCCGGGCAGGGCACGGCCGCCCTCGAGCTGATCGAGGACGTGGGCCAGCTCGACCTCCTGCTCGTGCCTTGCGGCGGCGGCGGCCTGATCTCCGGGTGCGCGATCGTCATGCGGGCCCTCGCCCCCTCTGGCCGCGTGGTCGGAGTCGAGCCGGCGGCCGCCGACGATGCCACCCGCTCGTTCCGCACGCGCGTCCTGCAGACGGTGACCAACCCCGACACCATCGCGGACGGCGCGCGCACGCCCTCGCTCGGGAAGCTGACCTTCCCGCTCGTGCTCGCGAACGTGGACGACATGGTGACCGTCGGCGACGAGGCCCTCGTCTCCACGACCGTGTTCCTGTGGAACCGTCTCAAGCTCGTGGTCGAGCCGACGGGCGCGCTGGCGGCGGCGGCGCTGCTCGAGGGCGTGGTCTCCGCGCGCGGCCTCCGTGTCGGCGTGATCCTCAGCGGCGGGAACGTGGACTTCGAGGCCGTGCTCGCCCGCGCCGCCGCGCGCCCCTGACCGGCCGGTCCCAATCGGCGCCCCGAGAGTGGCAAGATTTCGGGATGCCTGTCCCCCTGGACACGACCGCGGAGGCGCACCGGGTCCAGATCGAGGCCTATCGCCGCATGGGGGAGAGCGGCCGCGCCGCCGCGATGTTCCGCCTCATCGATCTCGCGCGGAAGACCGCGATCGAGAGCATCCGGTCTCGCCATCCGGACTACGACGATCGGCAGCTCCTGCTCGCGTGGGCGCGGCTGGTCCTCAGCGATGATGACGTGCGCAAGGCGTGGCCCCGGGACGAACTCGTCGACCCATGACCGTCGAGCACCGGCCGTACGCCGGGCCGCACGCTCGTGTAGAATGACTCTCCGGCCCCAGCAGTGTCCCGTCCCGACCATCCCGACCAGCTCGTGAGCCGTCTCGGCCACCGCGCGATCCTGGCCCTCGAGGACGGAGTCGTCTTCGAGGGGCGCTCGTTCGGACGCGCCGGCGAGAGCACGGGGGAGGTCGTCTTCAACACCGCGCTCTCCGGCTACCAGGAGGTCCTCACCGACCCGAGCTACGCCGGGCAGATCGTCACCATGACCTACCCGCACATCGGGAACTACGGGGTGAACCGCGACGACGTGGAGTCCGTGCGGCCCCAGGTCGCGGGATTCGTGGTGCGCGAGGTGTCGACCCGCGCGTCGTCCTGGCGCGCGTCCGGTGAGCTGCATCAGTACCTCGACCAGAACGGCATCGTCGGCATCAGCGAGATCGACACGCGCATGCTGACCCGCCACCTCCGCACGCACGGGGCCAAGCGGGGCGTGATCTCGACCGCCAGCGACGACCGTGATGCCCTGGTGGGCAAGGCGCGAGGGTCGCGCTCGATGATCGGCCTCGACCTCGCCCGCGAGGTCACCTGCGAGAAGGCCTTCCGGGTCGAGGAGCCGATCGCGTCCGTCCTGCAGGGCGCGGTCCCCGCGGGCGGGCACTACAAGGTCGTGGCCTACGACTTCGGCATGAAGCGGAACATCGCGCGCATGCTGGCCGCCTCCGGCTGCGAGGTGACGGTGGTGCCGGCCACCACCTCCGGGCCCGACGTCCTGGCCTCGAAGCCGGACGGGGTGTTCCTGTCCAACGGGCCCGGCGATCCCGAGCCCTGCACCTACGCGATCGAGGCCTCGCGGCGGATCATGGACGCGCGCGTGCCCATCTTCGGCATCTGCCTCGGCCACCAGATCCTGGGCCTGGCCTGCGGGGCCAAGACCTTCAAGCTCAAGTTCGGCCACCGCGGGGCGAACCATCCGGTGAAGAACCTGAGGACCGGCCACGTCGAGGTGACGTCCCAGAACCACGGCTTCTCGGTGGACCCGGCCGTCTTCGGGACGCGGCCGGACCTCGTGCTCACCCACGTCAACCTCAACGACGGCACCGTCGAGGGCTTCCGCCACCGCGACCTGCCCGTGGTGTCCGTGCAATACCACCCGGAGGCGAGCCCGGGCCCGCACGACAGCCACTACCTCTTCGGCGAGTTCGTGGAGATGATGGCGGCGCGGCGCCTGGCGCAGGCCGGCTGATGCCGCGGGACCCTTCGATCCGCTCGGTCCTCGTCATCGGGTCGGGGCCGATCGTCATCGGCCAGGCCTGCGAGTTCGACTACTCCGGCACCCAGGCCATCAAGGTCCTCCGCAAGGAGGGCATCCGCGTGTCGCTGGTGAACTCCAACCCGGCGACGATCATGACCGACCCCGAGTACGCGGACCGCACCTACATCGAGCCCCTCACCCCGGAGGTCCTCGAGAAGGTGCTGGAGCGCGAGCGGCCGGACGCCGTGCTGCCCACCGTGGGCGGGCAGACCGCGCTGAACCTCGCGGTCGAGCTCTCCCGGCGCGGCGTGCTCGACCGCCTGGGCATCCGGCTCATCGGCGCCTCCCGCCGCGCGGTCGAGGTCGGCGAGGACCGCCGGCTCTTCAAGGAGGCCATGGGCCGCATCGGCCTGGAGGTGCCCAGGAGCGGGTTCGCGCGCAACCTCGAGGAGGCGCGGTCGGTGGTCGAGATCACCGGCCTGCCGGCGGTGGTGCGTCCCTCCTTCACCCTCGGCGGGACGGGCGGCGGCATCGCCTACAACATGGAGGAGCTCGAGGACGTGGCCGAGCGCGGGCTGGACCTCAGCCCCGTACACGAGGTCCTGGTCGAGGAGTCCGTCATCGGGTGGAAGGAATTCGAGCTCGAGGTGATGCGGGACAAGGACGACAACTTCGTCGTCATCTGCTCCATCGAGAACTTCGACCCCATGGGCATCCACACCGGCGACAGCGTGACCGTCGCCCCCGCCCAGACCCTCACCGACCGCGAGTACCAGACGATGCGCAACGCCGCCCGCGCGATCATCCGCGAGGTCGGGGTGGAGACGGGCGGGTCCAACATCCAGTTCGCGGTGGACCCGAAGACGGGCCGCATGACCGTCATCGAGATGAACCCGCGGGTGAGCCGCTCCTCCGCCCTGGCCAGCAAGGCCACCGGGTTCCCCATCGCCAAGATCGCCGCCCTCCTCGCCATAGGCTACCGGCTGGACGAGATCAAGAACGACATCACGCGCGTGACCCCCGCCTGCTTCGAGCCCGTCCTCGACTACGTGGTGGTGAAGATCCCGCGCTGGGCCTTCGAGAAGTTCCGGGACGCGAGCCCCGTGCTGGGCACGCAGATGAAGTCGGTGGGGGAGGTCATGGCCATCGGCCGCACCTTCAAGGAGGCGCTACAGAAGGGCCTGCGCGGCCTGGAGATCGGGTCGAGCGGCTTCGCGCGGACCGACCTCGACGACGGGCAGATCGCGAAGAAGCTGCTGGCCGCCGACCCCGACCGCATCTTCTACGTCAAGCGCGCCCTCGACCTGGGCTGGGACCACCAGGAGATCCACCGGATGACCGGCATCGACCCCTGGTTCCTGGACCAGATGCAGCAGATCGTGGAGATGGAGACGCGCATCCGTCCCGACATGCCCGACGAGACGCTGCGCCAGGCCAAACGCATGGGCTTCTCGGATGCCCGCATTGCCCAGGTCCTCGGGAATGGGACAAAGGAGGCGGACATCCGCGCGCGGCGCCTGGCCGCCGGCATCAAGCCGGTCTACAAGCGCGTGGACACCTGCTCCGCGGAGTTCGAGTCGCACACGCCGTACCTGTACTCGACCTACGAGACGGAGGACGAGTCGAACCCGACCGACCGCCGGAAGGTGATGATCCTGGGCAGCGGGCCCAACCGCATCGGGCAGGGCATCGAGTTCGACTACTGCTGCTGCCACGCCGCCTTCGCGTTCAAGGAGGAGGGGTGGGAGACCATCATGGTCAACTGCAACCCGGAGACGGTGTCGACGGACTACGACACCTCCGACCGGCTGTACTTCGAGCCCCTCACCTTCGAAGACGTCATGAACATCGTGGAGCTGGAGAAGCCGGAAGGCGTGGTCATCCAGTTCGGGGGACAGACGCCGCTGCGCCTGGCCCTGCCCCTGTTCCGCGCGGGGGTGAAGATCCTGGGCACCTCGCCCGACGCCATCGACCTGGCCGAGGACCGCAAGCGCTTCAGCGCGCTCCTGACCGAGATGGACATCCCGCAGCCGGAGAGCGGCACCGCCACCTCCCTGGAGGAGGCCAAGGCGGTGGCCTCGCGCATCGGCTACCCCGTGCTGGTGCGGCCCAGCTACGTGCTGGGCGGGCGCGCCATGTCCATCGCCTACGACGAGGCCCACCTGGAGGGCTACGTGCGGGAGGCGGTGCTGGCCTCGCCCGAGCACCCGATCCTGGTGGACCGGTTCCTGGAGGACGCCTACGAGGTGGACGTGGACGCGGTGGGCGACGGCGAGCGCGTCGTCATCGGCGGCATCCTGCAGCACATCGAGGAGGCGGGCATCCACAGCGGCGACAGCGCGATGGTGCTGCCGACCTACAAGATCGCCGCCGCCCACCTGGACACCATCCGCCGCTACACGCGGCGGCTGGGCGACGCCCTGCAGGTGCGCGGGCTCATGAACGTCCAGTACGCGATCAAGGACGACGTCGTCTACGTCCTGGAGGTCAACCCGCGCGCCTCGCGCACCACCCCGTTCGTCTCGAAGGCCACGGGGGTGCCGCTGGCCAAGGTGGCGGCGCGGGTGATGGCCGGCCAATCCCTGGCCGCGCAGGGATTGACCGAGGACCTGACCGTCCCCCGCATCTTCGTCAAGGAGTCGGTCTTCCCGTTCCTGAAGCTCCAGGGCAGCGACATCCTGCTGGGTCCGGAGATGAAGTCCACCGGGGAGGTCATGGGGATCTCGGAGGACTTCGGGATCGCCTTCGCGAAGTCGCAGTCCGCGGCCGGCTACACCATCCCGACCAGCGGGTCGGTGTTCGTGAGCGTGAACGACAACGACAAGAAGGGCGTGCTGCCCCTGGCCCGCGAGCTCAAGGAGATGGGCTTCGAGATCCTGGCCACCCGGGGCACGGCCGAGTTCCTGACCAACCACGGCGTGGACGCGGAGATGGTCTACAAGGTGAACGAGGCGCGCCCGAACTGCGTCGACCTCATCAAGAGCGGCAAGATCGACATCATCTTCAACACCCCCCTGGGCCGCGAGTCGTTCTACGACGACACCGCCATCCGCAAGAGCGCGACCCTGCACGGGGTGCTGGTGGTCACGACCCTCACCGCGGCCGCGGCCACCGTGAAGGCCGTCCGCGCCCTGCGCGAGCGCGCCCTCGACATCGTGAGCCTCCAGGAGATCCACGCCCCCGCCGGCGTCGTGCGATGAGCCCCGCCGCCCCCAGGCTGTACGTCGCGCTCAGCGGGGGAGGCGCTCACGCCGCCGCCCACGCGGGCGTGCTGCTGGGCCTGGACCGCGCGGGCATACCCGTGGCCGGGCTGGCCGGCGTCAGCGGCGGGGCGCTGGTGGCGGCGGCCTGGGCGGGCGGGGCCGACCTCGAGAAGCTGGTGGAACAGGCCTCGCGCCTGCATCCCTGGATGTGGGTGCGGGGCTGGGGCGGAGGACTCCTGTCCGGTAGCAAGCTGGGCGCGCTCATCGACGAGTACCTGCCCATCGCGGACTTCTCCCGTCTGCGCGTCCCCGTGCGCGTCCTGGCCACCGACGTCGACACCGCGGAGCCGGTCGTGTTCGAGGACGGCGACGTGCGCGAGGCCGTGCGCGCGTCCTGCAGCTTCCCCGGCGTCTTCCCCCCCATGCTCATCGGCGGACGCCGTCTCTACGACGGCGGCGTCTCCGAGGTGATCCCGGTTCGTCTGGCCCGGGAGATGGCCGGGGAATCGGGGGTGGTGGTGGCGGTGGACTGCAACAGCGGCACGCGCTGGCCCGCCGCCGACTCGTTCGTGGCGCTCGCCCTCCGCGCCGGGCTGACCCTCCTGCGCGGGCGCACGCGCTCGGAGCTGGCGGGCGCGGATCTCGTGATCGCGCCCTCGATGGGGGAGTCGGGCTGGATGCGGCCGGTCAAGATCCCCTCCTTCTTCGCCGCCGGCCTGCAGGCGCTGGACGAGGCCCTCCCCGAAGTGCGCCGGCTACTGGGCGGCGGCGCCGGCTCCGCCAAGGCGAAGTCGGCCTGACCCGCCGGGGGCGGCTCGCCGCGGGGGCCGCCCTGCTCGTCGTCGCCGCCCTCGTCTTCGTCCTCTGGCCCGTACCCGTCGCGGACGGTGTCGGGGCCTGGATGGCGGCGGCGGGAGTCGAGCCGCGCTACGAGACCGTCGACGGCATCCGGCTGCGCTACGTCCGCAAGGGCCAGGGCCCGCCCCTCCTCCTCCTGCACGGCATCGCCTCCTCGATCTACACGTGGAAGGACGTGCTCCCGCTCCTGGCCACGCACCACGACGTGATCGCCCTCGACCTGCCCGGCTTCGGCGGCTCCGGCATCCCCGAGCGCCTCGACGGCGAGGTCGAGGTCCGCGGCGTGCTCGGCCTCCTCGACCGCTTCGCCGTCGCGCGCACGTCGATCGTGGGGAACAGCCTCGGAGGGGCGGTCGCGGTGGCGATCGCGGCCCGGGAGGCCGGGCGCGTGGACCGCCTCGTGCTCATCGATGCCGCCGGCTACAACTTCGCGATGGCCGACCGGCCGTGGGTGCTCCGGCTGGCCGGCGGCGCTCCGGCGTGGATGGCCGACCTGGTCCCCCTGCGGCCGCTGGTCGCTCTCGGGCTCAAGCAGGTGTTCCACGACGACCGCCTGGTCACTCCCGCCCGCCTCGCCGAGTACCTGGCGCCCCTGAGGCGCCCGGGTGCGTCCGCGGGGGTGCGCCAGCTGTTGCTGGCCGCCGAAGGGATGGGCTTCCCCGGGATCGTGCGGCGCGTGCGCGCCCCCACCCTCGTCGTCTGGGGACGCTACGACGCCTGGATCCCCGTCCGCGACGCCGGTCGCTTCGCGGCGGACATCCCCGGCGCACGCGTGGTCATGATGGAGGCGGGACACATGCCGCAGGAGGAGCGGCCGGCGGAGACGGCCGCGCTCGTCGCGGAGTTCCTGGACTCGAAGTGAGGATGGCGGGAGGCTCGATGAGGATGGGTTCGCTCTGGCCGCTGGTCCTGGCCGCTCCGCTCCTGGGCTGCTTCGAGTCGGCCACGCCGATCGCCGACGCCGCCACCACGCCGATCGACCCGCGCGTGGCCGGCGAGTGGCGCTGCGTGTCCCCGCACGACGAGGAGACCGTACGGTTCACGTTCACCAGGACGAGCGGGACCAACTACGACGTCGTCCTGACCCCGGCGGACGAGAACGAGAAGCCCGATCGCTACCGCGCCTCCAGCGCGCGCCTCGACGGCACCGCGCTGGTGAACGTCCAGCAGGTGGCCGAGGACGGCCGCCTCGGGAAGTGGGTCCTCGTCCGCTACACGCTCCACCGGCCGGCCCTGCTCGAGCTCGAGATCGCCAGCCGCACGGTGTTCGAGGCGGAGAAGCAGGCCCCTCCCCGCGAGGCGGCGCGCCGCCACCTCAAGGCGGGCGACCTCTTCGAGCCCTTCTGCGCCTGCGTCCGCGTGCTCGGCCGGTAGGACATACGAGCCTGGCCGCGCTGTGCCTGGCCGCGTCCGCCTGGGCGGCGGACGCGCCCGCGCACGGCGAGCCGGGGGTGATCGCCGCCCGCGCGCGCACGCCGATCTCGGTCGACGGCAAGCTCGACGAGCCGGCCTGGCCCGAGGCCCCCCTGGCTTCCGGCTTCCGGCAGCGCGAGCCGCAGGAGGGCGCGCCCGCCACCGAGGCCACGGAGATGCGGGTGCTCTACGACGACGGCGCGCTCTACGTCGGCGTGCGCCTGCGCGACGACGAGCCCGCCCACATCGCCCGCCAGCTCTCGCGGCGGGACGAGGTGGCGGAGGCGGACAGCTTCTCGCTCTTCCTCGATCCCCACCACGATCACCGGACGGGGGTCGAGTTCCAGGTCAGCGCGGCCGGGGTCCAGCGGGACGCCGCCATCTACGACGACAACTTCGAGACCGACGCCTGGGACGCGGTCTGGGAGTCGGCGGTCTCCCGCGACGGCGAAGGCTGGACGGTGGAGATGCGGATCCCGTTCTCGCAGCTCCGCTTCCGCACCGGGGACCGGCACCCCTGGGGCATCAACGCGCGGCGCGTGGTCCACCGCAAGACGGAGGTCTCCTGGCTGGCCCTGGTCCCGAGCAACCAGAGCGGGCTGGCCTCGCGCATGGCCCACCTGGCCGTCCTCGACGGCCTGGCCCCGCCGCGGCATCTCGAGCTCCTGCCCTACGTGTCGGTGCGCCAGGAGTACGTCGAGCCGGCGCGGCCGGGCGACCCCTTCAACGACGGCTCCCGCCCGTTCGCGGGGGCCGGGCTCGACCTCAAGTACGGCCTCGGCTCGAGCCTGGTCCTGCTGGGCGCGGTCAACCCCGACTTCGGACAGGTGGAGGTGGACCCGGCGGTGGTGAACCTCACCGCCTACGAGACCTTCTTCGAGGAGAAGCGCCCCTTCTTCACCGACGGTGCCGACGTCTTCACGCACTTCGCGCGCAGCGGCGCCAGCGACTACTGGAGCTTCTTCTACCCGGAGCCGCAGATCTTCTACTCGCGGCGGATCGGACGGGCCCCCCAGGGACGCCCGGACGGCGAGTACGTGGACACGCCGGCCGCCACCACCATCCTCGGCGCGGCCAAGCTGACGGGGCGGACGCGGAGCGGGTGGACGGTGGGCGTGGTGGAGGCGGTCACCGGCCGGGAGCACGCGCGCCTGGCCGACGGGCCCGCCCGGTCGCAGTTCGAGGTCGAGCCGCTCACCAACTACTTCGTCGGCCGCGCCCAGCGGGAGGTCGGACGCCGCGGCGCCATCGGCGTCCTCGCCACCGCCGTCGACCGGTCCCTCGACGGGTCCTTTCTCTCGGACCTTCTCGTCGGGCACGCGTACGTGGGCGGCCTCGACGGCCACGTGTTCCTTGACCGCCGCCGGGATTGGGTCCTCTCCGGCGGGATCGCGGGCAGCTCCGTGTCCGGGAGCCGCGCCGCCGTCTTGCGCCTGCAGACGGCGGCCCAGCGCTACTACCAGCGGCCGGACGCCCCGCACGTGCGCGTCGATCCCACGGCCACCTCGCTTGCGGGCTGGAGCGGACGGCTCGGCCTCAACAAGAACAGCGGCAACGTCACCGCCAACCTCGGGGTCTGGGGGATCAGCCCCGGCTTCGAGCCCAATGACGCCGGCTTCGCGACGCAGACGGACCGCGGGGGAGCGCACGGCCTGGTCCTCTGGCGCAAGCTCTCGCCCGACGGCTGGACGCGCACGCGCCAGGCCTGGGTCGCGAAGTGGTGGACCTTCAACTACGGGCGCGAGTCGCAGGGCGACGGCGTGCAGTCGGCGGTGAGCCTCGAGCTCAGGAACTACTGGAAGGTGAACCTCATGCTGCAGCGGTCGTGGGCCACCCTCGACGACAAGCTCACGCGGGGAGGGCCGACGACCATCCGCCCCGGCATCGAGGGCTTGAACGCCTCGGTGGCCACCGACGGCCGCCGCCGCCTGGCCGGCAACGCCTCCGTCACCCTCCAGCGGCGCGACTACGGGAACTGGACGCGGGCCTGGGGCGGACAGGTCGGCTTCCGGCCGTGGTCGACGCTCACCCTCTCCCTCTCGCCCGCGTTCATGCGGGTCCACACCGTCGCCCAGTACCTCTCGACCGTGCGCGATCCGACCGCCACCGCGACCTACGGCGCGCGCTACGTGTTCGGGACCCTCGACCAGACGGAGCTGTCGGTGCCGATCCGCGTGAACCTCGTCCTCTCGCCGAAGCTGTCCCTCCAGCTCTACGCGCAGGCGCTCCTGTCCACGGGCGAGTACCCCGCCATCGGGGAGCTGGCCGCGCCGCGGACCTACGACTTCCCGGCGTACGGCGTGGACCAGGGCACGATCGTCCACGATCCCCCGGGTGGGGCCTTCCTCGTCGACCCCGACGGCGCCGGCCCCGCCGCCTCCTTCCGCCTCGCCGATCCCGACTTCAACGTGAAGTCGCTGCGCGCCAACGCCGTCGCGCGCTGGGAGTTCCGCCCGGGCTCGGCCCTCTACCTGGTCTGGACGCAGCGGAGGCTGGACCAGTCCCATCCGGGCGACGTCGCGCTCGGGCGCGACCTCGGCGCCCTCTTCCGATCGTCCGCGGACGACGTCTTGATGGTGAAGGTGGCCTGGTGGCTGGGACGGTGAGCGGCCGCCTCAGTGCTCGAGGGAGGCCAGCAGCTCGCGTGCCTTGGCGCTCACCGGGCTCTTCGGGTAGTCGCTGAGCACGCGGTTGAGGGCCCCGCGGGCCTCGGGCGTCTTGTTCCAGGCCGCGTAGACGCGCCCGAGGACGTAGAGCATCTTCGGGTCGTACTCGGTGGCCGGCTCCAGGGCCAGGCCCTCCTTGA
This sequence comes from Vicinamibacteria bacterium, assembly GCA_041481445.1. GTDB lineage: Bacteria > Acidobacteriota > Vicinamibacteria > Fen-336 > Fen-336 > AA29. The sequence goes on along the minus strand of JBGPBV010000081.1, from coordinate 17,541 downwards.
GCACGGCCTCCGCCCGGTCGAACCGGTTGTCGTAGCGCTCGATGATCCCGATCAGCATGCGCGCCTGCTTGCGGTCGGCCACCGGCTGCTTGGCGTCCGCCTCCGCCGCCCGGCGCAGCAGGTCCCGGCTCTCCTCGTAGGCCTCCTGCTCGAACATGTGCACGCCGAGCTGGAAGAGCGCGGCCGCGTCCTGCGGGTCCTTGTCGAGCGCGGTCTCCCAGGCCACGACCCTGGCCGCCTTGGCCTTGACCGTCTCCAGCGTGTGCAGGAACGGCCCCGGGCCCTGGTACGTGCTCAGGCGGTCGATGGGCCGCCCGCCGGGTGAGATGAACGCGACGGTGGGGAGCGACTGGACGTTGTACTTGTAGGCGATCTCGGTGGAGCGCTTGCCGGCCTCGGTGTCGATCTTCACCGGCACGAAGTCGGCGGCGATGGCCTTGGCCACGCCGGGGTCGGCGTAGGTGGTCTGGTCGAGACGATGACACCAGCCGCACCATTCCGCCCAGAAATCGATGAGCACGGGCTTGTTCGACGCGCGCGCCTTCTTGAGCGCGTCCTCGAGGCGGTGCTCCCAGCGGACCTGTCCGTGGCTGGCGGCGGGGCCGCCGAGGGCGAGAGCGAACAGGAGGGCGAGGCTCATCGCTGCGAGCCGTCCGCCACGTGCACGAACGCCTCGAACAGGGGCTTGAAGCCGGGAGGGTGGTCCCAGAAGGACTCGGGGTGCCACTGGACGCCGAGCACGAACCGGCGCCGCTCCGGCGGCATCTCGATCCCTTCCACCACCCCATCGGGGCTGCGGGCGGACAGGACGAGGTCCCGCCCGAGCTGCTTGACCGACTGGTGATGGAAGCTGTTCACCGCGACCCTCTCCGTTCCCAGGATCTCGCGAAGGCGCGTCCGGGGCAAGATGTCCACTTCGTGGCAGGTCTGCCACCGCTCGACGTCCGGATCGTGCGCGCTCGCGCCCGGTACTTCTGACGGGATGTCCTGGACCAGTGTTCCACCCGTGGCAACGTTTAACACCTGATGGCCCCGGCAGATAGCCAGTACGGGCAGGTCCCGCCGCAGCGCCTCCCGGCACAGCGCCAGCTCGAAAAGGTCGCGCTCCCGGAAGAACTCCCCGAGGGCGGGATGCGGCGGCGCGCCGTACAGGGCGGGGTCGATGTCGGCGCCGCCGGTCAGGAGCAGGCCCGAGACGTGGTCGAGGAGCTCGGGCGCGTCCTGGGGCGTGCCCGGGGCCAGGACGAGGGGCAGCCCGCCCGCCTGTTCCACCGATCGGACGTAGTCCTCGCGCAGGCGGAAGACCTCCGACTCGTGGCGCGGGTTCTCGATGGTGACGCCGATCGGGGGCCGCGTCACATCCGCTCCGGGACGGGGATGCCCAGCATCGCGGTGAGGACGCCCATCTGCCGGACGAAGGCGTCCACCACCAGCGCACGCAGCGCGCGCAGGTCGTCCGTCTCCGCGTAGAGGACGGAGTACCGCGGCTTCTGGTAGTACGAGTGGAAGGCCTGGGCCACGGCGAAGGCGTGCTTGGCCAGGAGCGCGACCTCCTCCGAGCGCACCGCCTGCTCGGCCACCTCGTCGCTGCGGGCCATCAGCAGGAGCAGCCCCCAGACCTCGTCGCCCTCCTCGCCGGCCAGGAACGCGCCGAGGTCGAGGGACCGCGCGCGCGCCATCAGCGCGGGCACGCGGTGTCCCTCCTCCTCCAGCTTGGCCAGGATGTTCCGGGCCCGCACCACGGCGTTCTGGATGTAGGGCCCGGTCTCGCCGGTGAAGGCGAGCGCCTCCTCCATGTCGAAGGTGATGATCTTGGTCCGGCCGAACTTCAAGAGGAAATAGCGGAGCGCCCCCACCGCGATCCCCTGCGCGGCCCGCGCGCGCTCGGCGGGGGTCCGGCCCTCGCCCTCCCGCGCCTCCTCGCGGACGTCGATCTCCGCGCGCGCCTTGGCCACCAGCGCATCCACGAGGTCGTCGGCCTTGACGCCCAGGCCCTTGCGGCCGGAGACCTTGACCGCGGCCTCGTCCTCCGACACCTCGTATCCCATCGCGCGCGCGGTGGCGGGAGAGAGCACGACCTTCTCGTAGGCGAGGTGATGGCTGCCCGCCGCCGCTTCCTCATGTCCGAGCGCGGCCACGCCGGCCTTCACCACCCGTTGTGGATAGGACTGCCCGACGTCGATCACGTTGTAGATGTCTCGGGCGTGACCGAACGCGGGCGCCCCCGGCTCGCCGTCCGTGCTGGTGGTCGTCCAGAGGACGTGCCCGTCATCGTAGGTCTTCTGCCGCCGGTAGCGGAAGTCCCGGTCCAGGAGCCCGAGCTTCCAGAGCTGGTAGGCGATGTCCTTGCCGGTGTAGGTGACGGTGCCGCTCGAGCGGACGATGATCTTGTCCTCGTCACTGGAGGTTCCCTCCGCCTCCATCGAGAGCACCCAGCAGCCGGCGTTCTTGCCCTCCGTCTCCCGGCGGATGGCGCCCGTCTCCTGGAGCTGCTCGAAGGCGCGGTCCCAGAAGCGCAGGCGCAGGATGTCCCGCTCGTGCGCGAGCAGGTCGTAGCGGATGCCGAGCCGCTCCATCGTCGCCAGATGGCACTCCACGATCCTCGCCGCTACCACCTCGGCCAGGCGCGCGTTCTCGTTGTCCCCCTCCTCGATCTGGTGCAGGACGACCGATTGGAGTAGCTTCCTCGAGGGATCGGTGGCATAGAAATCGCCGACCCTTGCGTACAGGTCCCAGCAGTAATAGTCGAAACGGTCGCCCCGCGCGAGCTCCTCGACCCGGTCGACCGAAACCTCGTCCATGTGGCGGAACCCGACGATGATATCCGCCACCTGCACGCCGGTATCGTCGATGTAGTTCTGCACGCCCACGTCGCGCCCGCGGTCGCGGAGGACGTTCACGAAGGTGTCTCCGAGCACGGCGTTGCGCAGGTGGCCGATGTGGGCCGCCTTGTTGGGGTTGATGCTCGTGTGCTCGACCACGACGTGGCCGGGGACGCCCGTGCGCGAGGGCGGGGCGGCCAGCCGGGCCTGCAGGTCGCGCGCGAAGGGCGCGCGGTCGAGGAACACGTTCACGTAGCCGCCGCCGGCCACCTCCGCCTTGCGGACTCCGGGCGCCTTCGCGATCTCGGTGGCCAGGCGCTCCGCGATCTCGCGCGGCTTCCTCCGCAGCGTCCTGGCGAGGTCGAAGGGCGCGGTGAGGGCGAGGTCCCCCATCTCCGCCCGCGGCGGGTACTGGAACGAGAGGGGAGGGAGGTCCGCGTCGAAGACGGCACGCGCCGCCGCGCGCACCGCGTCGCCGAGCTGGGCCTGAAGGTCGAGGATCATCGGGAGAGCGCCGTGCGACCGCGCTCCTTGGATTATAGCGTTCCGAGCGCGAGCCCATCGGCCGCCGCCATGGCCCCGATTGTCATGAATTGTCAACGCCCGTCGAGGCCGCCGCCCAGTCTGCTACGATCCCTTCGATGATCACGCCCCTGCTCGCCCTCACCCTCGTCGCCGGGGGAGGCGTCCCCGAGAAGGCGTCTCCGCTCGAAGCCGCCCCCCCGCACTACGACGTGAGCGCCCAGTTCCGGCCGGGCAAGGCCGCGGGAACGGGCGAGGTCGCGGTCACGTTCACGGCCAGGGACCCCGACGTCAAGATCAACGCCGCTCCCGCGCCCCGCCTCAAGCTCGACGACGCGCAGAAGGTCCTGGCGGAGAAGCCGGCGGCCCACCGGGCGTCCCCGCCGGAGAAGTACCTCGACACCACCTTCCCGGTCGTGTTCCCCGTCTCCCTCCTCGGCGCCGCTCACGGCGAGGAGACGGTCAAGGGCTCGGTCACCTACTTCTATTGCTCGCACCGCGAGGGCTGGTGCCGGAAGGGCACCGCCGACGTCGACATCCCCGTCAAGCGCTGACGTTGACAGCGGGCGCGGGTGCGAGCACTCTGTCCTGAGGGACACCTGTTCGAGCGCGCGGTCGCGCCGGCGCGCGCAGGGAGGACAAGAGGATGGCGAAGAAGGCAGCAGATGAGGCCCCCATCGAGCGGCAGGTCCGCAAGCTGCGGAAGCTGATCAAGGGCGCGCGGATCGCCATGCTCACGACGGTCTCGTCCGACGGCCGCTTGCGGAGCCGTCCGATGGCGGTGCTCAAGGGAGGCTTCGACGGAGACCTCTGGTTCGTGACCCGGTCCACGACGCCCAAGGCGGAGGAGATCCGCGAGAACCAGCACGTCAACGTGGCCTACGCCGACCCGGACGACGACCGCTACGTCTCCATCGGCGGCCTGGCCACGCTGGTCAAGGACCCCGCGCGGATCCAGGACCTCTGGAGCCGGCGGCTCCGCGCCTGGTTCCCCGGCGGCAAGAAGGACCCGGAGCTGGCCCTCATCCGCGTCCGGATCGACCGCGCCGAGGTCTGGGACTCCCAGAGCGCGAGCATGGTCCATCTCGAGGGGCTCGGGGCCGTGCTGGCGAAGCAGCGGCCGTCCCGGACCGACGATCGCGCGGTCCCCGCGCCGCCGCCCACCGGAGGCGCGAGCGCCTGACGGGCCCGCCGCGCTCTCAGCGCCAGAGGGGATAGGGGTCGATCGGGCGGCCGCGCCACGGCCGCCGGGGATCGGCGACCTCGTAGATCGCGAAGTGCAGGTGCGGAGTCCCCGGCGGAGCGTTGCCGGTCGTGCCGACGTAGCCCAGGACCTCGCCGCGCGCGACCGTCTTGCCCTCCACGACGCCGTCCGCATAGCGGTCGAGGTGCGCATAGTAGTAGCCGTAGCGCCCGGCGGGGTCGAGCTCGTAGACGGTGATCCCGCCCGCGCCGCCCCGGTGGAGCCGGGCGATGCGCCCGGCCTCGACCGCCAGCACCGGGGTGCCGCGGGGAGCCAGGATGTCGAGCGCGTGGTGCACCCGGGCGCCTCCGCCCCGCGCCTCGTCGAAGGTGTCGGCCAGGGCGGCCGGGGCGACGCCCTGCACGGGCAGGAGCAGGTTGCGCCCGCGCAGCTCGGGCCCGGGCTCGACCATGGGCGCCACCGCTTCCGGCTCCTCCGGGATCGCGCCGCCCCGCAGCAACAGGACCACGCGGGCCGCGGTCAGCCCCGTCACCAGCATCGCTCCTGCGACGAGACCGGCCGCGATCAGACCCCGCACCGAGCCGAGCCGGACGGCGGGCCGGGCCATGGCTCAGGGCAACCGCTCGTACGCGACGGCGGCGTCGTAGTCGGCGGGGTCGTTCAAGTTGCGGAAGAGACGGGAGGGATCGCCGAAGCGGGCGAGGTCGTCCGCGGCCAGGGTGCGCACGCGCACGTGCGGCCAGAAGTCCGTCATCCGCCGCTCCCCGCGGCCGAGCGCGGCGAGGACGGGCTCCCGGCAGGCCGCCCCGTAGGCCGCGCACAGCGGCTCGGCCGCGGCTCCGATCACGGGGACGGCGGCGTCGTGGCCGGCCAGCGCGTCCTGCAGGCTCCGGAGGAGCTCCGGCGTCACGAACGGCATGTCCACGGCGAGGAGCAGGACGGCCCGTGGCGCCGCCGCGTTCAGCGCCGCGAGCAGGCCGCCGAGCGGTCCCGCTCCGGGCGTGGTGTCGGTGTGGACGGGCAAGCCGCGGTCGAGATATCGCGGCTCCTCGCCGCTGAGCAGGCGTACGTCCGCCCCGACCGCGCGCAGCCGGCCGATCGCGTGGTCGAGGAGGGTCCCGCCCGCCCAGGGCAGCAGCGCCTTGTCGCGGCCCATGCGACGGCTCCGGCCGCCCGCGACCACGAAGCCGACCGCGCCCGCCGCCTCGCTCATGAGCGCCGCTTGAACGACCAGGTCACGCGGAACTCCGCCGCCGGCTCGCCGTCCGGACCGCGTCCGACGGACACGCCGGTGTAGCTCTCGCTCTCCCCGCTCTGGGCGGCGCGGCCGATGGCCGCCTTCAGGCCGGACAGGTCCTCGAACGTGAACAGGGACGGACCCTGGATCCGGCGGGTGAACGCGGCCTCGATCCCGCGCAGGATCATCGACACCGAGAAGGGCGCCGCCCGCACGAGCACCATCCCGGGCGCGCCCGTCGACATCTCCGCGGCCATGGCCTGGGCCGCGAAATAGGTCGACCGGAACGGGTTCTGGGTGCGCCATCCGCCGGGGAGGCCCACCACGCAGGCCCCCTCGTCGAGCCGGCGCAGGCTCAAGCCGGCGCCGGCGGCCAGGGGCAGCTTCCAGACGAGATAGGCCTTGAAGTTCCACGGCTTGAGGAGGCGGCGGCGCTCGTCGTCGGCCCGGCCGTCGAAGATCACGGGTGCCCCTCCTCGGGGACGCGCGTCCAGCCCTTCTTGAGCTCCACGTAGGTGTAGACGACGCGCTGGATCGCGGTGAGGTTGGCCAGGATCGCGATGCTCCACAGCACGGCGGCCATGCGGTTGGCGACCGCGCCCAGCACGAGGAGGACGATACGCTCGGGCCGCTCCAGGAAGCCGACCGTGCAGCGCGGGATGAGGCTCTCCGCGCGGGCCCGGGCATAGGACGTCATGAAGCTGCCGAAGGCGGCCACCCACACGAGCACCATGAAGCCCGTGCGTCCCATGCGCGCGTAGAGGATCAAGAGGCCCATGTAGAGGAGCATGTCCGAGTAGCGGTCCATCGTCGAGTCGAGGAAGGCGCCGAACTTGGTCTCGCGGCCCCGCAGGCGGGCCACGCGCCCGTCCAGCATGTCGAAGACGCTCCCGGCCAGGGTCACGAGGCCGCCCGCCCGCAGCAGGGCCGGCATCACGTAGTCGTGGCTGCCCGCGAAGGCGAAGCAGGCGCAGGCCACGCCGTTGAGGGCGAGGCCGGTGATGGTGAGGACGTCCGGGCTGACCTGGGCGAACGCGCGCACGATGCGGTCCAGCGGGCGGGAGAGGACCTCGCCGATGCGTTCCGTGATCATGTGCGGACCGATCGTATAATCTTCTGTTGCCTTTTCCGCAGGGGAGCGCTTCCTTCTGAAATGGGCCTGACGGAGAAGCTCGAGACGCTGCCGGTGCGTCCGGGCGTGTACCTGTTCAAGGACGGGGAGGGGCACGTCCTCTACGTGGGGAAGGCCCGCGTGCTCCGTGACCGCGTGCGGTCGTATTTCCAGGCCGGCCGCCCCGTGGATCCCCAGCGCGGGGACATGGTCTCCCAGATCGCCGACCTCGACCTCGTGGTCACGGACACCGAGATGGAGGCCCTCGCCCTCGAGAACAACTTCATCAAGCGCCACCAGCCGCGGTTCAACATCCTCCTCCGCGACGACAAGAACCACCCGTACCTCAAGCTCTCGCTGACCGAGGAGTACCCGCGGCTGTACGTCGTGCGGCGGGTGGCGGAGGACGGAAGCGCCTACGGCGGGCCCTACATCCCGGCCAGGCTGGGCCGCCGCACGGCCTCGATGGTGCACCGGATCTTCGGCATCCGCTCCTGCAAGGAGACGCTGAACGGCCGGCGCCCGCGGCCCTGCCTCCAGTACCAGATCAATCGCTGCCTGGCCCCCTGCGTGGCCGAGATCTGCTCCCTCGACCGCTACCACCAGGCCGCGGCCGACGCCCGCCTGTTCCTGGAGGGACGCACGGACGAGGTCGTGAAGAGCCTGCGCGTGCAGATGCAGGAGGCGGCGGACCAGTCGCGCTTCGAGGAGGCGGCCACCCTGCGCGACCACATCCGCGCCCTGGACCGGCTCGACGCGCCGCAGAAGATCACCACCACCGACATCGACGAGCGCGACCTCTTCGGCGCGCACGTGGAGTGGGAGCGCGCGGCCCTGCAGGTCTTCTCCGTCCGCGAGGGCAAGGTGGTCGGCCGCGAGGGATACCTGATCCACCGCGTGGCGGAGCCGGAGCGCTTCCTCGCCTCCGCCATCCAGCAGTACTACGCGGACGGCTCGCGCTACGTGCCGCGCGACGTGCTGGTGCCGGTCGAGATCCCGGACCGTCCGCTCCTCGAGGAATGGCTGTCCGCCCGGCGCGGTAGCCAGGTGCGGATCCGCGTGCCGCAGCGCGGCGAGAAGGTGCGCCTCCTCGAGATGGTCGTGCGCAACGCGCGCCTGGCCTTCGACCTGGAGTGGCGCCACCCGAGGTCGCAGAGCCAGGAGATCGTGCGCGGCCTCCAGGACCTCCTGGGTCTCGAGGTCGAGCCGCGGCGCATCGAGTGCTTCGACATCTCGAACATCCAGGGCTCGGACGTGGTGGCCTCGATGGTCGTGTTCGAGGACGGGCTGCCCCGGAAGTCGGACTACCGGAAGTTCCGCGTCCGCGGGATCGGGGAGGCAGCGGACGACTTCGCGTCCATGCGCGAGGTCGTGGGGCGGCGGTACCGGCGGTTGCTCGAGGAGGGCAAGGAGCTGCCCGACCTCGTCCTCGTCGACGGCGGCAAGGGGCAGCTCTCGGCGGCCACGGAGGCCCTGGCCGAGCTGGGCCTGGGCGACCAGCCGGTGGCCAGCCTGGCCAAGCGCGAGGAGCTGATCTTCGTGCCCGGGCGCGAGGAGCCGGTGGCCCTCCCGCGCTCGTCGCCCGTCCTCCAGTTCGTCCAGCGGGTGCGCGACGAGGCGCACCGCTTCGCGATCGGCTTCCACCGCAAGGTCCGCTCGAAACGGACCTTGCGCTCCGAGCTGGACGACGTTCCCGGGATCGGGCCCGTCAAGCGGCGCAAGCTCCTCTCGCGGTTCGGGTCCCTGCGCGGGGTGCGCGGGGCCAGCATCGAGGAGCTGGCGTCCGCGGTGGGCCGGACGACCGCCGAGCGGATCCGCGCCTGGCTGGACCGGGCGGCGGTCCTGTGACGCACACCCGGCGACGCCCCCTGGCCGCGCTCGGCACGCCGCCAGCGCGGACGCGATAGGTGGGCCTCCTGTTCGTCGGCATCGACGCGGGCACCACCCGCACGCGGGCCTTCCTCGTGGACGGCGAGCGCATCCTCGCGCGAGCGGAGGCGGCCGTCGGCGCACGCGACACCGCGCGCGACGGGGACGACCGGAGGCTGCGCGCCGCGCTGCGCGCGTCGATCGCGGAGGTGGCGGGAACCGCGGCGCCGCGGTGCATCGCGGCCGCGGGCATGGTCACGTCGCCTCAAGGCCTGGTGGAGGTGGCGCACGTGCTCGCCCCCGCCGGCCTCCGCGAGCTGGCCGCGGGCGCGCACGAGCAGCTCCTGCCCGACGTCTCCGATCGGCCCTTCCTGTTCGTTCCCGGCGTGCGGACGGCGGGCGTCCCCGGCGCCCTCGGGATCGGCGCCACCGACGTCATGCGCGGCGAGGAGACGCTGTGCCTCGGCCTCGTGCGGACGGGCGGGCTGGCCGCGGGGGGCGCGCTGCTCAGCGTGGGATCGCACTGGAAGCTCGTCCGCATCGACGAGAAGGGACGCGTGGCCGGCAGCATCACGTCGCTGGCGGGCGAGATGGTGCGCGCGGTGCGGGAGGAGACGATCCTGGCTTCCGCGCTGCCGCCGGGTCCGCTCGCCTCCGTCGACGCCGCCCGGCTGCTCGAGGGGATGGACGAGGCGCGCCGCGGCGGGCTCTCTCGGGCGCTGTTCTGTGTCCGGCTGCTCGAGCTGGCCGGGGCCGGCGGTCCCGAGGGACGGCTGTCGTTCCTGGCTGGCGCGTTCATCGGCGCCGACCTCGACCGCCTCCAGGGCGGGGGGGCGCTGCCGGCGGGGACCCCGGTCACCATCGCCGGCGGCGAGACGATCGGCGGCGCCTGGACCCTCGCCCTCGAGCGTCGGGGCTTCCCGGTGCGGAGCCTTCCGCCATCGGAGGTCGATGCGGGCCTGGTGGCCGGGCTCGGCGCCGTGATGGAGGCCCGCGGCCGCTGAAAGGCTGACCTCCGTGCGCCCTCCCCGATGCTACAGTGGCCGCGGCGATGACGAGCCAGCTCCTTCCCGCCGCGATCGATCTCGAGGCCTCGCTGCGCCGCCTCGGCTACGACGCGTTCCGTCCCGGGCAGCGCGAGGCGGTGGAGACGCTCCTGTCGGGCGGCCGCCTCCTGCTCGTGGGCCCCACCGGCGGGGGCAAGAGCCTCATCTACCAGCTCCCGGCGGTGTCCCTCCCCGGCACCACGCTCGTGATCTCGCCCCTGGTCGCCCTCATGCACGACCAGGTCCAGGCCCTGGCCGCGCGCGGCGTGAGCGCGACCTATTTCGCCTCCACGCTCGACGGCGACGAGGTCCGACGGCGGATGGCGCGGATGGCGCGCGGCGAGTACGCGCTGGCCTACGTCGCACCCGAGCGGCTCGCCTTCCCCGGGTTCCGCTCTCTCGTGCGCGACGTCGCGGTGCCGCTGGTCGCGGTCGACGAGGCGCACTGCATCAGCGAGTGGGGACACGACTTCCGCCCGGAGTACATGGAGATCGGCTCGTTCCTGGCCGAGCTGCCCGCCGCGCGCGTCTTGGCCTGCACCGCCACCGCCACTCCGGTGGTGCGGGACGAGATCCTCTCTCGCCTGGGCCTGCCCGCGGATACGCCCCAGCACGTGCACGGCTTCGCGCGGCCCAACCTCCGCCTCCGCGCGCGGGAGGTGGAGGACGCGCGGGAGCGGCGCGGGCTCGTGGACGCCGTCCTCGAGGAGGCCCTGGGCCGGCCCGGGCGCACGCTCGGCGTCGCCATCGTGTACGCGCCCACGCGGCGCGGCGCGGAAGAAGAGGCGGAGCGCCTGGCCGGGCGCGGACGCTCGGTCGCCGTCTACCACGCCGGGCTCGGACCCGACGCGCGCGAGAAGGCGCAGCGCGCCTTCCTCGCCGGCGAGGTCGAGGTGATGGTCGCCACCAACGCCTTCGGCATGGGCATCGACCGGGCGGACGTGCGCGCGGTCGTCCACGTGGCCCCGCCCGGCTCCATCGAGGCGTACTACCAGGAAGTCGGGCGCGCCGGCCGCGACGGCGCCCCGGCCTGGGGCCTGATGCTGGTCTCCCCTTCCGACATGCCGCGGAGACGGTCGCTGCTCGAGAAGGACGCGCCCGGGGAGGCGGTGCTCGCCCACAAGTGGGGGCTCTTCCTCGAGCTGATGCGCTGGGCGGAAGGCGGGAGCTGCCGGCACGACGCGATCCTGCGCTACTTCGGAGACGAGGCGGAGACGCTCGACGGATGCGGTCAGTGCGACGTCTGCGTGGCCCTGGTGGAGGACACGAAGCCGGAGGAGGTCACGCTGGTGGTGCGCAAGGCCTTGAGCGCGGTCGCGCGCGTGCACCGCCGGTTCGGGATGCAGGCGGCCGTCCGCCTCCTGCGCGGGGAAGAGGACCCGCGCCTCGTCCGCGCGGGCCTGGACCGCACGCCGACGTTCGGCGCGCTGCGCGAGCATCCGGAGGCCTGGCTGCTCCGGCTCCTGCGGCGCTGCGTCACCGCGGGCTGGGTGGACTTCACCGCCGACGACCGGCCGGTCGTGCTCCTCACCGAGGCCGGACGCGCGGTGATGAAGGGGGAGCGGCCCGCCCGCCTCCTGCTGCCGGCGAGGCTGAGCGCATCGGTCACCGCGGCCGCCCCGCGCTCGCGCGGCGAGCGGGCGGCCAGCCGCGCCCCGCTCGCCCTCGACGGTGCCGAGGCCTTTCTGTTCGAGGCGCTCCGCGCCCATCGGATGTCCGTGGCCCGCGCCCAGGGCGTGCCGCCCTACGTGGTGGCCAGCGACCGGACGCTGCGCGAGATCGCCGCCTCGCGGCCGCGCACGCTCGACGACCTGTTGGCCGTGCACGGCATCGGGGCGGCCAAGGCCGACCGTTACGGGCGCGGCTTGCTGGAGGTGGTGGCGACGATCCAACGGGCGCCGGGGGCCATCGCGGATGCGATCCGCGACTAGCTGGTCGTGACCTTCGCGCCGCGCGCCGCCGCCACGCCCTGGAGGATCGTCGCGGTGGGGCGCACCACCGCGACGCCGGTGTTCCTCCGGGCGGGCCGATGCCGGCGCCGCCGCCCGGCGGATCAGGGGGAGGAAGGCCTCAGTGGCGGCGGAGCAGGAGGCCCAGGCCGCGCACTACGATCCGGTCCGCGGTGTCGCCGTAGTTGAGCCGCAGGGAGAGGAGCAGCGACCCCGGCTCGGGGTTGATCTTGCCCGCGAAGGGCGGGGCGCTGTTGACACAAACGGGGCCGGGGTTGGTGAGGTCGGTGCCGTCGTCGAGCAGGACGACCGCGCTCGACGGCGGGTTCTGGACCTGGGCCAGGCGGATCTGGCTGATGAAGCTGGCGCGGCTGGACAGCTCGTAGCAGACGCGCACGCCCGTCACGTCCCAGCCGATCGGCACGCCCGTCGCCATGTGGACGACCTTGTTGCCGCCGGAGAGGAAGACCTCGCCCGGCGTCGACGATTCGATGACGAGACCCGTGAGGCAGCTCGAGAAACCAGGACAGGACGACGTCGAATTGAACGACGTGGTGAGCTCGGACGCGCCCGGCAGCAGCGCGAAGTGATCCAGCCAGAGCACCCGTGTACGCTTGCGCCCGGCCGCCGCCGCCGCCGCCGCGTGGTCGTCACTCTCGTCGGCGCGCGCGCCCTGGGGAACGGAAACCATCAGCAGCGACACCATGGCCGCGGCCGCGACGGCAACCCGCCGTCGTGGGAAGACATGCAGCATCAGTTGACCTCCTGAAAATACGAACGAGTACCCGCCGATACGATGAGGTGGCGATATTCGGACGTGAGGAGGGACACGGGCGCGGCCTGCGCGCGTGAGGCGGGCGCGGGCCGCTCAGGACCCGGACGTGTTCCGCGTCTGCTCGGTGGCTTCGCCTCCGGGCCCCACGGCGCGGATGCTCACCGTCTGGCCGCCCGCTCTCGGCAGCGCGATGAACTCACCGAACGTCCCATCGGCGCGCACCTCGATCCGCTGGCCGTTCACGGTGAGGGTGGCGCCCGGATCGGTCCGCCCGGCGAGGTGGAGGACGTTCTCCCGCGTCTCGAATACGTCGACGACGAGGGTCGGTGGGCCGCCCGCGGCCTGGACGAGGGTGAAACGGGAGAAGTCCGAGAAGCTCTCCGCTCCATCCTTTCCCACCGCCGCCACCTTCCAGTAGTACCGGCCCTCCGGCACGCCGGTCAGATCCCACGACGTCCGCGTGATCCCGGCACGGTCGACGACGGGCTGAAGGAAGAAGCCGCCGTGGTCCACCAGCAGGTGATAGGAGGCCGCTTCCGGCACTGTGCTCCAGGTCAAGTGGGTCACGCCGTGGGCGATGTCCCGGTACGAGAGAGCCGTGGCCGGCGGCGGGCTCAACAGGACGGGTGCCGGCGGCAGGAGCCGGCTCGGCCCGGGCCGGCCCTGCGCATCGACGACCACTCGCGTGCGCGGCTCCAGGCCGCGCGCCGTACCGTCCCGCGGAACGAGCCGGGCGCGGCCGCGCCGCTGGTCGATCGTCGTCTCCGTCGAGGGCAGCGCGTGCATGTCGACCAGGGGCGGGTCGGCGGCGTCGCCCGACCCTTCCCAACGCGCGGATCCGGTGTCGATGACGGAGCTCGCGCCGCCCTTGATCGCATCCCCCACGATCGTGCCCGCGCGGAGCTCCAGGGCCGGGGCCCGGCTGTCGCTCGAGAGGGGCTCGATCGTCAGCAACGTGTCCGGGTGCACCCGGACCACGAAGCCGTCCAGGTACGTGATCTCGGCGGCGGCGCGCGGCGCCGTGAGCACCAGGTCGCCGGCGGCCAGGCCCATCGCGTGCGGGGGGACGATCCACTCGACGGTTCCGCGCCGCTTGACCTTGACCGCGCCCTCGAAGGCGGTGAGGTGCGCCGCCGCCTTCGGAGTCGTGGGTTCCGGGGACGGGGACGGCCTGGGCCCTTGGAGCCCGTACCAGCCCGCGACGAACACGACGGCGAGCGTTGCCGTCGCTGCCGCCAGGCGGACCCGGCCGCTCTTCAAGTCCATTGCGCCCCGGCGCCTCCCCGGCGCAGACTGAGCGACGGGACCGCCGCCGTCAAATGCCGCGAGAGGCGTGGGCCGGCGGTGCCTCTTCCCAAGAGCTCGCTCGAGGCATAGAGTCCTCCCAGGGGGTCCGCATGGTGCATCCGCCGACGCGTCACGACGAGAGCGAGCTGGCCGACGCCATCCGCTTCGGAGCCACCCGCAGGCCGGAGCAGGCGTTCGGCGAGTACTACCACGGGCCCCGCGCGTCCTGCGCCCTGGGCGCGGCCTTCGAGGGCCTGTACCGTCTGCCCGAAGAGGTCGGACAGCTCCATCCCAAGCGCCTCGATCGCCTGTTCGACTGCCTCGAAGGGACGGTCCGGAGTTGCCCCGAGGGCTGCAAGAAGCGCCTCATCCTGGCCGCGATGATCATCCACCTCAATGACGACCACCAGTGGGACCGCGAGCGGATCGCGACCTGGGTGGCCGGCAACGGGGACAAGGAGACCAGGCAGCAGGCCGGCCCCCCCGCCTGACCTGACGGCTCAGCGGCTACCGCAACCGGGCTACGCCGTCCGCGAGGGCCACCAGACGATCGGCGCCACCGCCGCCGCCATCGCGCCGGCCATCCCGAGCACGCCCCCCGCTCCGGCGATGACGCATCCCAGCGAGCCGGCGAGGGCGGCGACCACGATCGCCGGAGCCAGGTAGGCGCCGGGGCGCGGCTCCGCCGCCGCGCGCCGGCGGGCCAACACGCCGACGGCGACTCCGCCGACGATCCCGGCGGCCACGCAGGCCGAGGGGACGGCCAGGCAGGTGCCGCCCGCGCAGAGATGGAAGCACGTGGCCAGGGGCAGGAGGAAGGCGGCGGCGCCGGCGGCCAGGCCGGCCCGGGCCCCGCGCCCGAACTGCTGCCCGCGCCAGAGCGCGGCCAGCAGCGCCACGGCCAGGAGGGCGCCCCCGGTCAGGGAGGCCGCGGCCCGGCCGACCACCACGATCGACAGCGCCACCATCGGGACCACCAGGGCCACGGTCGGAACGGCGGCGCGCAGGCGTCCCCGCTCGTAGGCCGTGCGCGCGCGGTCGGCCAGCACGCTCTCAAGGACGGCCATGGCTCATCCTCCACGCCGCGCGCAGGCGCGCCAGCGCCCGCTGGACGCGCTTGCGGAACGTCGCGCCCGCGATCGTCGGTCGCTCCTCGGCGAGGAACGCCCGCAACGTGGCGGCGTCGGCGGGCGCGAGCGCGGCCAGGGCGTCCTCCACGATCTCGCGCCGCTCGCGTTCCATCGCCGCCTCTTCGGGGCCGGCCTCCGCCGCCTCGAGGTCGAGCGCGGCCGGCGTCGGGTCCTCTCGCCGACGGGAGCGCCGGCGACGCACGGTCCGGATCTCCCAGGCGGTGATGCCGAGGACCCAGCTGAGCGCGTCGCGACGCGGATCGAACTCGCAGGCGCGGGCGAAGACCTTCACGAGCGCCTCCTGGGCGGTGTCGTCCGCGTCCTCGCGGGCCAAGTGCCGGGCGGCGAAGCCGCGCAGGAGCGGCCACAGGCGGACGAAGACCGGGTGGAACGCGCCGCGGTCGCCGTCGGCGAGCCGCGCGAGATCGCGGTGCAGGGCCTCTCTCTGGACGCGGTCCACCCGGAGGGATGCGCTCCTAGCAGCAGCCGAGCGGGCATTCGACCCCGCAGCAGGCGCAGACGGCCTTCACCGCGACTTCCGCGGCCCGCGCCACTCCCGGCATGGCGGCGAGCAACGTAGCGAGGATCAGGCCTCGACGGATCATGGTGGACATGGCTCTCGACCTCCTTGGTGCGGGCCCTTCGCCCGCTCGAGGGGGATAGGCGCCGCCGGGCCGGAGCGTGACCGATTATTTCAGGTCGGCCAGGATCTCGCGCGCGGCGTTGGCGGCGGGTGCCCCGGTCACGCCCCCGCCCGGGTGCGTGCCCGCGCCGCACATGTACAGGCCGGGCAACGGTCCCCGGTACCGGCCCCATCCGATGAGCGGCCGCGCCAGGAACAACTGGTCGAGGGCCATCTCGCCGTGCGAGGGGTGGCCGCCGGTCAGGCCGTAGGTCCGCTCGAGGTCCACCGGCGTGAGCACCTGGCGTCCGAGCACGAGGCGGGTGAGGCCGGGCGCGTAGCGCTCGAGCGTCTTCAAGGTCACGTCCCCGACCTCGTCCCGGCGTGCCTCCCAGCCGCCGCCGTCGCGCAGCGCGTAGGGCGTGAACTGCACGTAGACGGACATCACGTGCTTGCCCGCGGGGGCGAGGGCGGGGTCGGAAAGGGTCGGGATCGTGGCCTCGAGGTACGGCTGGCGCGAGATCCCGCCGTACTTGGCGTCGTCGAACGCGCGCTCGAGGTCGTCCACGTCGGGACCGACGTGGATGCGGCCGCGCAGCACCTCCGAGGGGACGTCGCCCCGGAACACGGGCAGCGCGTCGAGGGCGAGGTTCACCTTCGAGGCCATCCCCTGCTGGCGGTAGTTGCGCAGGCGGCGCACGTCGTCGGGGTCGAGCACGGCCGGATCGAGCAGGCCGAGGAAGGTGCGCTTGGGATCGGCGCTGGAGACCACCGCCCGCGCCGCGATCTCCTCGCCGGAAGCGAGGACCACGCCCCCCACCTGTCCGTCCTTGACCACGATGCGCTCGACGGCGGCGCCGGTGCGGATCTCGGCGCCGTGCTGGCGGGCGGCGGCGGTGAGGGCGCCGATCAGCGAGCCCAGGCCGCCCGTGACCTGCACGGCCGTGCCTGCCGCGTTTCCGTCTCCGGTCGCCGACTGCAGCAGGAGGTTGGCGGTGGTGCCCGCCGACCAGGGGCCGGCGAAGAGCCCGTGGATGCCGCGGCCGCAGACCAGGGCCCGCAGCACCTCGCTCGAGAACCACTCGGAGGCGAAGTCGGCCACCGCCATCGGTCCCCAGCGGAGCAGGCGCTGCGCGTCCTCGCGTCCGAGGCCCCGGAAGCCCATGCCCAGGCCGACCCAGGGCAGGATCGGGCCCCTGAGCGGCCGGTCGATGTCGGGCGGCGTCAGCACGAGCAGGCGCGAGAGGTAGGCCGAGATCGCGGACAGCGAGCGATGGAGCTCCGGGTAGGCCTCGGCGTCCTTCGCGGAGAGCTTGCGCAGCTCGAACGCGGTCTTGCCGGCGTCGCCCCACAGGCAGACGCCCCCGCCCTCGGGCATGGGCGCGAACACCCGCGGCTCCGGCTCGATGAAGGCGAGCCCGCGGTGGCGCAGGTCGAGGTCGTGGACCACCGACGCGCGCAAGGGGCCGAGGAGATGAGCGACGGTGGAGGCCTTGAAGCCGGGATGGAACTCCTCGGTGACCGCGGCCCCCCCGAGGATGTCGCGGCGCTCGAGCACGAGCGGCTTGAGCCCGCCGCGAGCGAGCAGGGCCGCCGCCACGAGGCCGTTGTGGCCCCCGCCGATCACGATGACGTCGGCCTTCAAGCGACCTTTCCCCTCTTCCAGTCCTTCAGGAGCTCGAGGGCGGCGATGCGGCCGGGGGCGCCCATGATCCCGCCCCCCGGGTGGGTGGCGGAGCCGCACATGTAGAGGCCGCGGACGGGCGTGCGGTAGCGGGCCCATCCCGGCACCGGGCGCAGGAAGAAGAGCTGCTCGAGGCTCAGCTCGCCCTGGAAGATGTTGCCCTCGGTCAGGCCCCACTCGCGCTCGAGGTCGAGCGGAGTCAGCACCTGGCGGTGGCGGATGATCTTCTTGAGGTTCGGCGCGTACTGCGCGATCGTATCCACCACCGCGTCCCCGAAGGCCT
>JBGPBV010000080.1:0-28693 GCA_041481445.1 Vicinamibacteria bacterium | reverse complement strand
CACCTGCCAAAGCCGCCGTGTCCAGCCAAAATCCCACGATCTGCCTCCTCTGCCGTAGGCCCGGGATTCTATAGGCGAGACTTATCGGGGGCCTTTTGCACCGGAAAGTAGCTAGCGCCCCGACGACGCGGGCGGGGTCTCCGGCAGCAGGACCACTTGCGTGTAGCGCCGGGAGGGGAAGTAGCGCCGGAAGGCCAGTTGCAGCCGCTCGGCCCTGATCGAGTCGATCTCCTGGCGCCTCTTCTTGAGGACGAGGGGATCGCGCCCGAGGACGTGGACGCGCCGCAGCGCGCCCAGCCAGTAGCCGTTCTGGCGCTCCGCCACCTCGAGCTCGCGCCGCTCGATCTCGAGCTCCTTGCTGAGGTCCTCGGGTCCGGGGCCCGTCGCCTGCAGCCGGTCGAGCTCGTCGAAGACGGCCGAGGTGAGCTTGGCCGCGTTCTCCGGGGACGACCCGAACGAGATCGTCATGGTCCCGTATCCCGGCACCGGCCGCACGTCGGAATAGGACACGGACACTCCGTAGGTGCCCGACATCTCCTCCCGCAGCAGCCCCCGCAGCCGGTTGCGGACGACGCCGGCCGCGGACAGGGCCTGTTGCCGGTCGGACTCGCCGCCTCCCGCGTCCGCGAAGAAGGTCAGGGTGGTCGTGCTGCGCGGCTCCCGGCCCTTGTGCACCTCCGCCTTCTTGACCGATTCCGGGAACTTGAGCCCGCGGTCCTGGAAGTGCGAGGTCGCCTTGCCGGTGGAGGGCAACGCGCCCAGGTAGCGGGCCAGGAGGGGGGTCAGCGTGTCCACGTCGAACGACCCCACGAACATGAACGTGAAGTCGGCGGCGTTGGCGAACCGCTCGCGGTAGAAGCGGAGGGACTCCTCGCGGCGGAGGCCCGGGACCTCCTCCGGCTTGACGGGCCGGTAGAGGTAGTGCCCGCCGGTGTTGACGTCGATGATGGCGTCCCCGTAGACGGAGCCGGGGTCGCTGGCGCGGTGGGCCACCGCCGTCTCCAGCCGACGGCGGAGGACCTCGAAGCCCTCCGGCCGGTCGTTGGGGGCGGTGAAATCGAGGTACACGAGCTGGAGCGCGGTCTCGAGGTCGGCGGGCGTGCTCGATCCCGAGATCCCTTGCGTGTAGTGGTCCACGTCCGGCGAGACCTGCACCAGCTTGCCCGCCAGCACCTTCTCGAGCTCGACGGCGGTGAAGCCTCCGACGCCCATCTCGCCCACCGCGATGGGTGAGAGCAGCGCCTCCAGCGCATGCTCGGGAGGGGCGAGGGAGGCGCCGCCCAGGGCGTCCGCTCCGAACACGACCTGGTCGTTCTTGAAGTCGGTGGGCTTGAGCCAGACCTCGACGCCGTTCGAGAGCGTCACCACCGTGATCCCCAGCGGCTCGATCTTCCGGCGCGCGGTGACCGTTCCCCCCGCGGGCGGGTGCTCCAGGAGCTGGCGTCCGGCCGTGCGGTCCTCCCAGGGGGTGACCGCGACCTGCGTGGTGGAGGCCAGCACCGCCCGGACCTCCGCCTCCGTCGGCACGGCCACGCCTTCCTTCTGGGGCGCTACGGCCAGGACGACGCGGCTGTCCTCGTGGATGTTGCGGTGGGTCACGTCGCGCACTTCGTCGAGGGTGATCGTGGGAAGGAACCGGCGCACCAGGGCCAGCTCCACGTCGATGCCGGGGCTGGGCTCGCCGGTGAGGAAGTTCGAGACGTACTCCCGCGCGTAGGAGCTGCTCTCGCTCTTGTCGCGCTCCTGCCAGGCGCGCTCGTACTGGGCCAGCAGCTCGCGCCGCGCCCGGTCCAGCTCGGCCGCCGCGAACCCGTGCTGGCGGACACGCTCCGCCTCCGTCAGCAGCGACCCGAGGCCGGCCGGGATGCCGCCGTCGGGCACCACCGCGCCCAGGACCTCCGTCTCCTCCGTGCGTCCGAGGTCACCGCTGGAGGAGGAGGCGCCGAGGAAGGGAGCGTCCGCGCGGCGGGCCACCTCGGCCAGGCGCGAGTTCACCATCTGGTGGAAGAGCGTCTCCACCAGGCTGCGCCGATAGTCGCCCACGGAGCCCTCGGGCAGCTTCGGGTGCTTGAAGATCACGGACACGCCGGAGACGCGCGCCTCGGGGTCGGTGGCCACGCTGACCAGCGTCTCCGGGTGGCTGGGAATGTCATAGACGGGACGCTCGGGGCCGGGATCCGCGGCCTTGACCTCGCTCAGCCTGTCCTGCACCCAGCGCTCGGCCTTGTCCAGATCGATGTCGCCCACGACCGCCACCGTCATGCGCTCGGGCCGGTACCACTGGCGGGCGAACGCGCGCAGCCGCGCGGGGTCGAAGCCCTTGATGACGTCCGGATCGCCGATGGGGAGGCGCTCGGCGTAGCGCGAGCCGTGCATGAGGACCGGGAACTGCTGGCGCTGCAGGCGCGAGTTCGCGCCCTGGCCCAGCCGCCACTCCTCGAGGACGACCCCGCGCTCCTTGTCGATCTCCTCCCGGCTCAGGGTCCAGCCGCCCGCGAAGTCGGCGAGCACGGTCAGGCCCTTCTCGACCAGGCCCGAGCGGTCGCTGGGCACCTCCAGCATGTAGACCGTCTCGTCGAAGCTCGTGAAGGCGTTGGCGTCGGCGCCGAAGCGGGCGCCGATCGACTCCAGGAAGGAGACGAGCTCGCCGGGCGCGAAGTGCTTGCTGCCGTTGAAGGCCATGTGCTCGAGCATGTGGGCCAGCCCGCGCTGGTCCGCCTCCTCGAGCACGGAGCCGGCGTTGACGGCGAGGCGGAGGGCCACGCGGTGCTCGGGCCGGCCGTTGCGGCGGAGGTAGTAGGTCATCCCGCTGGGCAGGCGGCCGCGGCGGACGACGGGATCGAACGGGAGCGGCTCCTCGAGCCGGTACTCGCGGAGGGACGGAGCCGGTATCGGGCTCGCCTTCGGCGCGTCGTAGGCGGACAGTGCGGGGGCCAGCGCCAGGGCCAGCACCACGAAGAATCGTGTTCTCAAGCGTCCTCCCTGCCCCACGGTCGCCAGAGCCTAGAACATGTGGATCCTACCTGCGCGGCCGGCCTCGCGATAGAGTAGTTCCCCTTTCCACGGAGGCGTCGCGGTGAGGCTCTCTCAGCGGATGGCGCGGCTGGGGACGGAGACGGCCTTCGAGGTGCTCGTCCGCGCCCGCGCCCTCGAGGCCCAGGGGCGCAACGTCGTGCACCTCGAGATCGGCGAGCCCGATTTCGACACGCCCGCCCACATCACCCAGGCCGCGGTCGACGCGCTGCACAAGGGGGCCACGCACTACGGCCCCTCCGCCGGCCTGCCCGAGCTGCGGGAGGCGGTGGCGGAGGACTCGACCCGCCGCCGCGGCGTGCGCGCCACCCCCGAGATGGTGGTGGTGACTCCGGGCGGCAAGCCGATCATGTTCTTCGTGATCCTGGCCCTCGTGGACGAGGGCGACGAGGTCCTGTACCCCAACCCCGGCTTCCCGATCTACGAGTCGATGATCCGCTACATCGGCGGGATCCCGGTGCCGGTGCGCCTGCTCGAGGAGAAGAACTTCACCCTGGACGTGGGCCAGCTCTGCGAGCGGGTGGGACCCAAGACCCGCCTCATCATCTTGAACTACCCGCACAACCCCACGGGCGGGATCATCCCCGAGAGCGGCCTGCGCGCGATCGCCGAGGTGGCCGTCCGCTACAACGTGCCCGTCCTGTCCGACGAGATCTACTCGCGCATCCTCTACGACGCCGAGCACAAGTCGATCGCAGCCATCCCGGGCATGGAGTCGCTGGCCATCGTGCTCGACGGGTTCTCGAAGACCTACGCCATGACGGGCTGGCGGCTCGGCTACGGCATCATGGCCGCGCCCATGGCCCAGGTCGTGGCCAAGCTGCAGACCAACGCCACCTCCTGCACCGCGACCTTCAGCCAGCTCGCGGCCGTGCAGGCGCTGCGCGGCGACCAGTCGTCGGTAGAGGCGATGGTGGCCGAGTTCCGGCGGCGCCGCGACGCCATCGTGGACGGCCTGCGCGCGATCCCGGGGTTCACCTGCGCGCGCCCCAAGGGCGCCTTCTACGTCTTCCCCAACATCACGCGCACGGGCTACGGCAGCAAGGCCCTGGCCGACAAGCTGCTCGACGAGGGGGGCGTGGCCTGCCTGAGCGGGACCGCCTTCGGCGAGTTCGGGGAGGGGCACCTGCGCTTCTCGTACGCGAACAGCATGGAGAACATACAGGAGGCCCTGAAGAGGATCTCGTCGGTGGTCAAGGCCTGAAGGCATGACCTTCCGCATCTTCGCCACCACCGACATCGGGCAGGATGCGCTGCAGCGGCTGCGGGACAAGGGCTGGGAGCTCGAGGTGTACGACCACATCGAGCCGCCCCCGCGGGCCCTGGTCCTGGAGAAGGTCAGGAGCGGGATCGACGCCCTCATCACCACCCTGCGCGACGAGATCGACGAGGAGGTCTTCGCGGCGGGGAAGGCGGCCGGGCTCAAGGTGGTGGCCCAGGACGCGGTCGGCTTCGACAACATCGACCGCGCCTCCGCGAACACGCACAAGATCCCCTTCAGCAACACCGCGGACGTGCTCACCGACGCCACCGCCGAGTTCGCGTTCGTCATCATGGGGACCGTGGCGCGCATGACCTGGCCCTCCGAGCAGATGGTGCGCGAGAAGACCTGGTCCACCTGGCACCCGTATCATCCCTGGCTCGGCGACGAGGTCACGGGCAAGACGGTGCTGGTGGTGGGCACCGGCCGCATCGGGAAGAGCTTCATCAAGAAGGCCGTCGGGTTCGACATGGACGTCCTGTGCTACGACCCCGCCTACCAGGACCGCAAGTTCGTCGAGTCCGTGCGGCGGGTGATGAAGGTCCGGCAGGAAGAGGGCCTCGTCTCGCGCCTCCAGACGATCGACTACGTGCCCTTCGAGGAGGGGCTGGGCAGGGCCGACTTCGTGACCCTGCACGTGAACCTCACGCGGCCGGGCGAGGCGGAGGAGCCGACCTTCCACCTCATGGACGACCGCCGCCTGCGCCTCATGAAGCCGACGGCGTACCTGGTCAACACCTCGCGGGGCCCGGTGGTGGACGAAGGTGCCCTGGCCCGCGCGCTGCGGGAGGGATGGATCGCGGGGGCCGCCCTGGACGTGTTCGAGACGGAGCCGCTGCCCGCGGACAGCCCGCTGCGCGACGACGCGCTCAAGCTGAAGCTGCGCGTGTTCCACCACTTCGCGTCCGCGGCGCGCGCCACGCGCCTGTCGCCCGATCCCAACATCGGAATGGCGGGCCGTGCCGTGCAGGCCGTGATCGACGTCCTCGAGCGCCGCCACGACGGCGACCCCAAGAAGATGCCGTACGTCGTGAACAAGGAAGCCTTCTGAGACGCGCGGTATCCGCCGTGCTCGCCCTGTTCGCGGGCATCGGGGTGCCCGCCGCCTCGGCCCAGGGTACGGCCGGGCCGGCCATCGCCCAGGCCCGGACCTGCACGCGCGCGACCGGCGAGGCGTCCGTGACCGCCTGCCGCCGCGCCCTCGACCTGGGCCTGCCCGCCGCACGCCAGCCCGCGATCGAGGCCGTCCTCGCCGGCCGCCTGGCCGATCTCGCGCGCTGGGATGAGGTCGTCGACGTCTACCGTGGCGCAGTCGCTCGCCGGCCCGCCGACGCCGAGGCGCGCCTCCGGCTCGGCTCCGCCCTCCTGCAGATGCTGGACCGGGCCGCGGAGGCCGAGCCGGAGCTACGAGAGGCCACCCGGCTGCGCCCGGCGGATCCCGAGGGCCATGTGCTCCTGGCCAGCGCGCTGGCCCGGCTCGACCGCCCGGCGGACGCGGCCGCCGAGTTCGAGAGCGCGCTCCAGCTCGATCCCACCGTCCTCGACCGGCGTCCGGCCGCGCGCGCCGCCTACGAAGCCGCCAAGCGCGGCGAACGCTGGCCCAGGTCCTAGACGGGATCGAGCCTCAGCCCGTGTTCTGCAGGCCAGCCGCGATCCCGTTGACGCTCAGCGCCACCACGTCCCGCACGTCCTCGGCGTCGGGGTCGTCCTCGCCCAGGCCGCGCAGCCGCCGCAGCGTCGTGACCTGGACGAAGCTCATGGGATCGACGTAGGGGTTGCGCAGGCGGATCGAGCGGCGCAGCAGGGGGGCGTCCTCCAGGACCTCGGAGGTGCCGGTGACGGCCAGGATGCCGCGCTCGGCGCGGTCCCACTCCTCGAGCACCGCCCCGAACACGCGCTCGCGCCGCTCGTCCGGAAAGACGAGACCGGCGTAGAGTCGCGCGATCGCGCGGTCCGACCGCCCCAGGCTCAGCTGGGCGTTGTCGATCAGCGACCGGAAGAAGGGCCAGTCGCGGTGCATGGCCTTGAGGCGGTCGCCGCTCGCCGGGTCGCGCAGGACCTCGGCCAGGGCCGCTCCCAGCCCGTACCACCCGGGCAGGCCGTGCCGGCTCTGCGTCCAGCTGAAGACCCAGGGGATCGCGCGCAGGTCCTCGATCTTCTCGCCGCCCTTGCGCTTGGCCGGGCGCGAGCCGATGCGCAGGTCGGCCACCTGGTCGATCGGCGTGGCCTGGTGGAAGTACGAGAGGAAGCCCGGAGGCTCGTAGACCAGGGCGCGGTACGCGCGGTAGCCGGCCTCGGAGAGGGCGTCCATGGTCCGCACCCATTCCGCCGCCGGCTCCGTGGGGGCGGTGTCGCGCAGGCCGGCGCGGATCACGGCGTTGAGCGTCTGCTCGAGATGGCGGTGGGCGATGCCGGTGTGGCCGTAGCGCGCGAACGCGACCTCGCCCTGCTCGGTGATGCGGATCCCGGAGGCGACGCTGCCCCGGGGCTGGCCCAGGATGGCGCGGTTGGTGGGCCCGCCCCCGCGGCCCACCGCGCCGCCTCGTCCGTGGAAGAGCAGCAGGCGCACGCCCTCCGCGCCGCAGACGTCCACCAGCTCCCGCTGCGCCCGGTACAGCTCCCAGTTGGAGGTGACGAACCCGCCGTCCTTGTTGCTGTCGGAATAGCCGAGCATGACCTGCTGGAGCCCGCCCCAGGCCTGGAGGTGGCGCCGGTAGACGGGCAGGGAGAGCAGCTCGGCCAGGATGGCGCGGCAGCCGCGCAGGTCCTCGATCGTCTCGAACAGGGGCACGACCTGCAGGCCGCTGACCGGCGGGTCCGCCTCCGGCGCGAACACGCCCGCCTCCTTGGCGAAGAGCAGCGGGGTGAGGATGTCGCTCACGCCCGCGGTCATGGAGACGATGTAGACGTTGCAGGCCTCCGTCCCCAGCTCCTCCTGCATCCGCCGCGTGGTCTGGAAGAGGGCGAGCACCTCCGCCGTGGCCTCCGACCACCGGCGATGGGGAGGAGCCAGCGGGCGCGGGTTCCGGAGCTCGCGCACGAGCACCGCCGTGCGCTCCGCCTCCGAGAGCGACAGGTAGTCGTGCTCGACCCCGGCGGTGCGCAGCAGCTCGGCCAGCGCCTCCGCGTTGACGCGGCTGTGCTGGCGCAGGTCGAGGCGGGCGAGCTGGAAGCCGAAGGACTCCGCGCGCCGCTCGAGGTCGCGCAGCAGGCCGCCGGCCAGGCGGTGCGCGCCCTGCGCGCGCAGGCTCTCGGCGATGAGGCGCAGGTCGTCACGGAACCGGGCGGCCCGGCGGTAGGCGGCGCCGGCGTCGGACGGGCGCGGCGGCTCCGTCATGCGGGACCAGAGCCGCTGGGCCCGGGTGACCGCGCGCTCCTCCGCGGGACCGATCGTCCCCCGCGCCAGCACCTCCGCCCGCCGCACGGCGTTGAGGCGGCGCGCCGCCTGCACGCGCGCCCGCATGAAGGCCACCTTCCGCCGATAGGGCTCGGAGGCGAACTGGGCCTGGGCGGAGCCGGCGATGTCGGGCAGGTCGGCGGCGTCGCGGGCCAGGCTCTCGCGCAGGGCGGGAGTGAGGCGGCCGTCCTCCATGGCCACGCTCAGATGGCGCTGCAGCCGCTCCAGCTCTCCCTCGTAGAGCCCGAGGGCCGTCTCCCGGTGGACGAGCAGCGTGTGCTCGGTGACGGCGGCGGTGACGTGCGGGTTGCCGTCGCGGTCGCCGCCCACCCAGGACCCGAAGCGCAGGAGGGGCGGCACCTCGAAGGCCTGCCCGGGGTAGGAGCGCTCCAGGGCGCGCTCGAGGTCGGCGTAGATGCGCGGCACCACCTCCCACAGCGAGTGCTCGAAGTAGTAGAGGCCGTTGTTGACCTCGTCGAACACGGCGGGTGCGCGGCGGTGCACCTCCTCGCTCCTCCAGAGGGCGGTGATCTCCTCGCGGATGCGGTCCCTCACCTCGGCCCGCGGGCCGGGAGGCAGGCGCGGGTCTTCCAGCGCCTCCGACAGGCCGGCCAGGCGGCGGAGCTTGTCCAGGACCGTCCGGCGCCGCGCCTCCGTCGGGTGGGCGGTGAAGACCGGCTCGACGAGGAGGTCCTGAAGCCGCCGTTGCAGGACCTCCGCCGGGACCCCGGCCTGGGCGGCCAGGGCCACCGCCTCCGCCACGGACTCCTTGTAGCCGCCTTCCGAGGCCTCGGTCTGGCGCTCGCGCTGGCGCAGCACGCGCAGGCGATGGTGCTCCTCGGCCATGTTCACGAGATGGAAGTAGGCGGTGAAGGCGCGGACGAGGAGGCGCGCCTCGTCGAGGCTCAGGCCCTCCGTGCGGCGCAGGAGGGTCTGGCCGTCGGTCCCGAAGTCGGGCGGCCGGCCGCCGTCCGCGCGCAGGGCCTTGGTCCGGGCGCGATACTCCTCCACCAGGGCAAAGCCCTTCTCTCCCTCCTGCTCGCGCAGGACTTCTCCCAGCAGGCGCCCGAGGTGATCGACGTCGCGGCCGAGGGCGTCCTCGTCGTGTTCGCGCCAGCGGGACGTCGGGTCCACGGCGTCGATTGTACGGCCGCGCCGCGGATTGACCGTGGCCCGGCTCCGCCTTACGCTGGCTCCCCCTTGGCTCCCCGCGCGGCGACCCGCCCCGCTCCGGTCCGGCGCACCTCGAGCGGTGCGGCGCGTCCCTCCGCCGGCCGGTCCGAGCCCTTCTGGGCCTCCTACGACGACGAGCGGCTGCTCGACGTCCGCATGTGCGACCTCGGGGTGACCCTGGAGGGCAGCGCGCTCGAGCCGTGGCTGGAGCAGCTCCGGGGCGAGCTGGCCGGGCGCGGTCTCGAGTTCCGGCCGCACTGCTGGCTCTCCGCGGAATGGTTCTGCCCGGACGGCGTCCCCGGCTTCGCGGTGCCCTTCTACCTCGCCCATCCCCGGCTGGTCCGCCTGGAGGAGAAGCAGACCCTCGAGGTCGAGGGCGGCACCCCGGAGTGGTGCCTGCGCATCCTGCGCCACGAGGCCGGCCACGCCATCGAGAACGCGTTCCACCTCCGCCAGCGGCGGCGGCGCCAGACGCTGTTCGGCCGCAGCTCGGTGCCCTACCCGAAGTTCTACCTGCCGCGGCCGTACAGCCGGGGCTTCGTGGTCCACCTCGACGGCTACTACGGCCAGAGCCACCCCGACGAGGACTTCGCGGAGACCTTCGCCGTGTGGCTCACCCCCGGCTACCCGTGGGCGGAGCGCTACGCAGGCTGGCCCGCGCTGCGCAAGCTCGAGTACGTGGACGGACTCATGCGCGAGCTGGCCGGGGTGACCCCGCCCGTGCAGACGCGGCGGACGGTGGAAGCGCTCTCCCGCATCAAGAAGACGCTGCGCGCCCATTACCGCGAGAAGCGGCGGCTCTACGGCCTCGACCGCCGCAAGGCCTACGACGACGACCTGCTGCGGCTCTTCACCGCCCCTCCCGGGGACCGCGAGCGGCCGAGCGCGGCCGCCTTCCTCTCCCGCAACCGGCCCGAGCTGCGCCGCCGGGTCGCCCGCGCCACCGGCGAGTACCAGTACACGATCGACCGGCTCCTCAAGAGCATCATCCTGCGCTGCCGCCGGCTCGGCCTTCGCCTGTCGCGCTCGGAGGAGGAGACCCGCCTCGACTTCGCCCTCAAGCTGACCTTCTACACCATGGAGCTGCTGGCCACCGGCCGGCACCGGGTGCCCCTGTGAGCCGGAAGAAGAAGAAGGAGCCGGCCAAGAAGCTGCGCGTGCTCGCCCTCGTGCACCCCGACCTCGTGCCCCCCGCGACCGCCGACCCCCAGGAGCTGCCGGGCAAGCCCTGGAAGACGGAGTACGACGTGGTGCGCACGCTGGAGGCGCTCGGCCACGAGGTGCAGATCCTGGGCGTGGGGAACGAGCTGGGGGGGATCCGGAACGCGCTGCTGGAGTTCAAGCCCCACGTCGCCTTCAACCTGCTCGAGGGCTTCGACGACATCGTCACCTTCGACCACAACGTGGTGGCCTACCTCGAGCTCCTCAAGATGCCCTACACGGGCTGCAACTCGCGGGGCCTGCTCCTCTCGCGCGACAAGTCGCTGGCCAAGCAGCTCCTGAGCTACCACCGCGTGCTGGGGCCGGACTTCGTGATCGTTCCCCGCGGCCGCAAGGTGCGCCATCCCAAGCGCCTGGCCTTCCCCCTCATCGTGAAGTCGCTGACCATGGACGCCTCCATCGGCATCTCCCAGGCCTCGGTGGTGGAGGACGAGGAGCACCTCGTCGAGCGCGTCCGCTTCATCCACGAGAGCGTGGGCACGGACGCCCTCGTCGAGCGCTACATCGAGGGCCGGGAGCTCTACGTCGGGGTCATCGGCAACCAGCAGCTCCTGACCCTGCCCGTGTGGGAGCTCGTCTTCAACAACATGCCGGAGGAGTCCCGCAAGATCGCCACCGAGCGGCTCAAGTTCAGCCTCACCTACCAGAAGAAGCGCGGGATCGTGAGCGAGGAGGCCAAGGACCTGCCGGAGGGGGCGGCCGAGCGCATCCGCGACATCGCCAAGCGCGTCTATCGGACCCTCAAGCTCTCCGGCTTCGCGCGCATCGACCTGCGCCTGGGCGAGGCCGGCCGCGTCTACGTCATCGAGGCCAACCCCAACCCGCAGCTCAGCCGCGACGAGGACTTCGCCCAGTCCGCGGGCAAGTCCGGCCTGGACTACGGCGAGCTGATCCAGCGCATCGTGAACCTGGGCCTGCGCTGGCAGCCCGCGCAGCTCGGCTGAGCGAGGCTCAGCGTCCGATGGCCGCGCCGTCGGAGGCGCGACGGTCGGACCCGCCCTCCAGCCCGTCCGCCCGGGCGTCGTAGGCGATCCCCTCCGCCACCCCCTGGGTGGCCTGGTCCCCCTGGCCCTCCTCGACCACGTGGCCGCGCGCGCGCAGCAAGGCCACGGTGTCCGGCGAGAGGCCGTAGCGCTCGTAGAGGATCCGGTCGGGCAGCCACTGGTGGTGGAAGCGGGGAGCGTCGATCGCCTCCTGGACGTTCATGCCGAAGTCGGCGAAGGCCACGATGGTCTCCAGCACGGTGTTGATGATCGTCCGCCCGCCGGGGCTTCCGATGACGAGGGCGAGCTTGCCGTCGCGGGAGAGGATGGTCGGGGTCATGCTCGAGAGCATGCGCTGGCCGGGACGGGCGAGGTTGGGGTCGGTGCCGATCAGGCCCTCGGCGGTCGTGAGCCCCGGCCCCGCGTTGAAGTCGCCCATCTCGTTGTTGAGGAGGAACCCGGCGCCGGGCACGACGATCTTGGACCCGTAGCCGTCCTCCAGCGTGTAGGTGAGGGAGACCGCGTTGCGGGCGCCGTCCACTACCGACAGGTGCGTCGTCTCGTGGCTCTCTGCCGGCCACTCGAAGCTCGACGGGTCGGAGCGCGAGGCCTTCTTTGGGTCGATGGTGGCGCGCAGCTCGCGGGCGTGCTCCTTGGAGACCAGGCGCCCGATCGGCATGTCCTGGTTGAAGTCGGGATCGCCCAGGTACCGCGCGCGGTCGGCATAGGCGCGCCGCATGGCCTCCGCCATCAGGTGGACGGTATCGGCGGACCCGTAGCCGGTGGACCTGAGGTCGTAACCTTCGAGGACGTTCAGCATGGTGAGCAGGGTGGCGCCGCCGGAGCTCACGGGCGGCATGGCCAGCACCTCGTATCCCCGGTAGCTCCCGCGCAGCGGCACCCGGTCCGCCGCGCGATAGGCCTTCAGGTCGGCGCGCGTGACGAGGCCGCCGCCCCTCTTCATCTCGGCCTCGATCAGCTCCGCGGTCTTGCCCTCGTAGAATCCGGCCGGCCCCTTGTCGGCGATCCGCTCGAGCGTGTCCGCGAGGTCGGGCTGTTGCAGGAGATCGCCCGCCTCGTAGGGGACGCCCTTGCGCGAGAACTGGGCGACGGAGGCCTCGTAAGGCTTCATCTCCGGCAGCACCCTGGCCAGGGAGCGGGCGAGGCCGGGCGTCACCAGGAACCCTTCCCGCGCCATCACGATCGCCGGATCGAGCAGGCGGCGCCACGGAAGCTTGCCGTGGGCGCGCCAGGCCATGTGGAGGCCGGCCACGGTGCCGGGCACGCCGACCGCCAGGTGGCTCGCGTGATGCTTCTTCTTGTCGTAGGCGCCATTCGTCAGGAACATCGTGGGCGCGCTGCCGGAGGGTGCGGTCTCGCGGAAGTCGTAGGCCAGGGGCTCGCCCGCCGCCGGGCGGTAGAGCAGGAACCCGCCGCCCCCGATGTTGCCGGCCGTCGGATGGGTGACGGCCAGCGCGAAGGCGGTGGCCACCGCCGCGTCCACCGCCGTCCCGCCCGCCCAGAGGACTTCGATGCCCACTTGCGAGGCCATGAAGTTCTGCGAGACGACCATCCCCGTCTTGGCCCGGATGGGCTGCGCCCCGGTCGCGAAGACGGGCCCGGGGGCGAGAGCGGCGACGAGGAGCAGGACGAGCGCGCGGCGGTCGAGCATGCCAGTGGCCTCCGACCGCGAGGCTATCACCGGCGGGCGGCGGCCGGCCACGGTGATAGGCTCGGGCGCATGCTCGTGCTCCCGATCGTGCTCGCCCTGGCCCAGGCTCCGTCCGCTTCCGCCTCCGCGCCTCCCGTGCGCACGCTGCGCGTCGACTACCTCCACGGGGGTCAGGCCGGCCGCCAGTGGTTCGCGCTCGACGGCGTCGCCCTGGAGGGGCCGTGGCCGGGACGCCTCGACCGGACGCTCGACGACAGCGGCCTCGGCCGGTACCGCTTCGAGGTCCGTGACGGCTCCGGCCGGGTGCTCTTCTCGCGCGGGTTCGCGAGCGTCTACGGCGAGTGGGAGTCGACCGCGGAGGCCAGGACGGTCGCGCGGGCCTTCCACGAGTCGGTGCGCTTCCCGGCGCCCACCGCCCCCGTGACCGTGGTCCTGTTCGAGCGCGCGGAGGACGGCGCGTTCGAGGAAGCCTGGTCGGTGCCCGTCGATCCGGCCTCGCCCCTCGTCGATCGTGCGCCCTCCCCGGCCGCCGGCCGCGTGTGGGCCGTCGTCGAGAACGGCCCGCCCGCGGACAAGGTGGACCTCCTGCTCCTGGGTGACGGGTACACCCCGTCCGACATGGACAAGTGGCATCGCGACGCCAAGCGGATGGCCGATCTTCTCTTCGCGGTCTCGCCGTTCAAGGAGCACCGCCGCGACTTCAACGTGTGGGCGATCGACACTCCCTCCGGGCTCAGCGGGGTCTCGCGGCCCTCCGACGGCGTCTACCGGCGCACGCCGGTGGGCGCGACCTACGACGCCTTCGGCTCCGAGCGGTACGTCCTCACCTTCGAGAACAAGCGCATGCGCGAGATCGCGGCCGCCGCCCCCTACGAGTTCGTCGAGATCGTGGTCAACGACCGCAAGTACGGCGGGGGCGGGATCCACAACCTCTACGCCACGGTGGCCGTGGACAGCGCCTGGGCGCCGTACCTGTTCGTGCACGAGTTCGGCCATCACTTCGCGGGCCTGGCCGACGAGTACTACACCTCGCCCGTGAGCTACGAGCCCCGCGCCGCGCGCCCGGAGCCGTGGGAGCCCAACGTGACCGCGGCCCCGCAGGGCGGGAAGTGGCGTGACCTGCTGACGGCCGGCCTGTCCCTGCCCGTCCCCTGGCCGAAGGAGGAGTTCGAGAAGGCCCAGCGCGACTTCCAGGCCCGGCGGGGCAAGATCCGCGAGGACAAGCGCCCGGAGGACGAGATGGACGCCCTGTTCCGCGAGGAGCAGGCCTGGACCACGCGCCTCCTCGCCCCCCTGGCCGGCAAGGTCGGCGCGTTCGAGGGCGCGATGTACGAGGCCAACGGGTACTACCGCCCGCAGGCGGACTGCATCATGTTCACGCGCGACGAGGCCGGCTTCTGCGCGGCCTGCCGGAGGGCCATCGAGCGGGTCATCGCGATGTACGCGCGGTCCGCGCCGGGATCTCCCTGACCGCGTCCTTCGGCGCGGAATATGATGGAAGCATGCGCGAGAGGTCGCTCCAGGCCTACCTGCCCGAGCTGGCTCGCCTGGGGGCGGAGTTGCGGCTGGAGACGGGGATGATCCTCTGGCGCGAGGGCGATCCCGGCGATTCGGTGGCGCTGTTGCTCGACGGCACCCTCGAGGTCGTGCACGAAGCGCCGGACGGCGAGGTCGTGGTCCTGCGCACCCTGGAGGGGGGCGCGGTGGTGGGTGAGCTGGCCGGCACCGACGGCCGCGAGCGGTCGGCCACCGTGCGGGCGCTGACGCCGTGCCGGCTTCTCCGGATCCCCGCGCCCGACTTCCGCAGCCTCCTGCGCCGCCGTCCCGACCTCCTGGAGGAGCTGTACTGGCTGCAGGTGGAGCGCGTGCGCAGCCTGACCCGCCAGGTGACCAAGACCCACCGGCGCGCCATCACCGACCCCCTCACCCACCTCTACAACTTCGGGTTCTTCCGCGAGCGGGTCGAGATCGAGGTGGACCGCGCGGCCCAGACCGGTGACGTCGTCTCGCTCGTGATCTTCGACATCGACCACTTCAAGAAGTACAACGACACCAACGGGCACGAGGAGGGCAACGTCGCGCTCTGCACCGTCTCCGAGATCGTCAAGTCCACGGGAAGGCGCGGCGACATCGTGGCCCGCTACGGCGGGGAGGAGTTCGTGGCCCTCCTCTACGGCGCCACCCGCCAGGAGGCGGAGACGTTCGGGGAGACGGTGCGGCAGACCGTGGAAGGCACGGCCTTCACCGGCGGACCGCACCAGCCCGGGGGTCGCGTGACCATCAGCGCGGGGGTGGCCACCTTCCCCTGGGACGCGCAGACGGACGAGGCGCTCATCAAGGCCGCGGACGAGAACCTCTACAAGGCCAAGCAGCAGGGCCGCAACCGCGTGGTGGCCTCGGACGCCGAGCCCAACCCGAAGGTGACGTCGTGGTCGTGAGACGCCGCGGCCTCCGGCCCGCGGTGGGCGTCCTCCGCGGCGGGCTCGTGGTCGCGGTCCTGCTGTGCGGGCGTCCGGCCGCGTCCGAGATCCCGGACGCGGTGGTCATCCTGGACGTGCTGGTCGCGTCGCTGCCCGGGGACGTCCCCCAGTCCGCTCCTCCCCGCTTCGTGCTGATGGAAGACGGCACGGTGTTCGTGGGGGGCACGCGCGACATCATGACCGGCCGTCTGGGCCCGTCCGAGCTCAAGGACCTCGATCGGCGCCTCGGCGACGTGAGGAAGCTCCCGCTCACCGGCGTCGTGAGCATCGGGCCCGGCAGCGAGCGGCGCCGGCTGTTCCTCAAGAAGGGTCGCGCCCTCGACATCGTCCTCACCGGCGATCCGAGGGACGCTCCCGCGGGCGTCCGGCCGCTGGCGGCGCTGGTCGAGGACTTGGCGCGGTTCCAGCACCCGAGCCTGCGGCCCTATGAGCCGGTGTCGCTGGCGATGAGCGCGAAGGAAGGGACGCTCCCCGGCGGCTGCCGGCCCTGGACCCTGCCCGAGCCCCTGGCGGAGAGCGTGTTCGCGCCGCGGGTGGTGCCGGCCAAGGGGCACGGCGATTGGCCGACGGGAGCCTCTCCCGCCTCCGTCTGCCTCGACGACAAGCGCTACGTCGTCAGCTTCCGGCCCCTGCTGCCGGGGGAGCGCCCGTAGGCCGGCTCCCGCCCGCCGCCCCCGGCGCGGCCAGGGGCGGCATCGTCACCGGCAGGCGCACGGTGAAGGTGGTGCCGTGCCCGTACTCGCTGTCCACGGTGACGTCGCCGCCCATCATCCGGCACAGCCGGCGCGAGAGGGCGAGGCCGAGGCCGGTGCCCCCATACTTCCGGGCCGTGGTCGCGTCCGCCTGGGTGAAGGCCTCGAAGAGCTTGGCGAGCTGCTCGGCGGTCATGCCGATCCCGGTGTCGGAGACGACGAAGACGGCCTCGCCCTCCTCGCGCCGCGCTTCCACGCGCAGGCGGCCCCGCTCGGTGAACTTGGTCGCGTTGCTCAGCAGGTTGAACAGGACCTGCTTCACGCGCGTGGCGTCGGTGTGGAGCTGGCCGAGGTCGGGGGCCAGGTCCAGCTCCAGGGTGTTGCCGTTGCGGGCGACCAGCGGCTGAAGGGTGACGGCCACGTCGCGCACGGCCTGGTCGCCGTCGAATTCCTCCGCCACCAGCTCCATC
The DNA here is from genome assembly GCA_041481445.1 of Vicinamibacteria bacterium. Taxonomy (GTDB): domain Bacteria; phylum Acidobacteriota; class Vicinamibacteria; order Fen-336; family Fen-336; genus AA29. The sequence continues at coordinate 12,311 of JBGPBV010000080.1, read as the reverse complement.
TTGTCCGCCTCGATCTTGCTGAGGTCCAGGATGTCGTTGATGAGGGAGAGCTGGTGCCGGGCCGCGGCCTGGATGCGCCGGAGGTCGTTCAAGACCGACTCCTGCCCCAGGTCGGCCATCTCGTCCATCAACAGCTCCGCGTAGCCGATGATCGCGTTGAGGGGCGTGCGCAGCTCGTGGCTCATGTTGGCGAGGAAGCGGCTCTTGGCCTCGCTCGCCTGCTCGGCGAGCCGGGTCTGCCGCTCCAGCTCGGCGTTCTTCGTGGCCAGCTCGCGCACCAGGCGCGCGCGATGGACGTGCACCTCCACCCGCCCCAGCAGCTCCTGGAACTTCAGGGGCTTCGTGATGTAGTCGGCCGCCCCCGCCTCGAAGGCCCGGACCGCGTCCAGGGCCGAGTCGTGGGCGGTCACGAAGATGATGGGCAGGCCCTCGAGCCCGGGCTCGTTCTTGAGGGCCCGGCAGGCCTCGAAGCCGTCCATGCCGGGCATGCCGAGGTCGAGGGTGACGAGGTCGGGACGGGCGGCCCGCGCCGCGCGGAGGGCCCGCGCCCCGTCCGGCACCGCGCGCACCCGGAACCCGTGCGTGTGGAGCAGCTGGGTCAGGAACGCGAGATGCCGCGGGTTGTCGTCGACGACGAGGATGTCGCCGCGGCTCCCCGCTTCGGGATCCTGGTCCACGTGGCCCTCGGACGGGAAGCCTAGCACGGCTGGCGCAGGCGCCCGCGCCCGCCCCCCGGCGGGTGCTATCCTGCCCAGCCGTCGTGTGGCACGCCTGGCTGGTCGCGCTCGTCGTCGGGTCGGCCCTGGCCGGCCTCGGGTTCGCCGCCGCGAGGTGGCGCGTGCGCTCCCTGCACCGCCGCAACCTCGAGCTGGAGCAGCTCGTGCACGACCGCACGGCCGAGCTGGAGCAGGCCCTGGTCTGGACCCAGGAGGCGGTCGCGCGCGCGGAGACCCTGCGCGCGGCCAGCGAGGCCATCTCGGGCAGCCTCGACCTCCAGCAGGTGCTGCAGCTCATCCTGACCGAGCTGCGCAAGGTCGTGGACTACGACAGCGCGTCCGTGCAGGAGCTGCAGGGGCACACCCTCCGCATCATCGCCGGGGTCGGCTTCTCGAACCTGGACGAGATCCTCGGCCTCACCTTCGACGTGGACGACGAGCAGGCCCCCAACAAGGAGGTCGTGCGCACGCGCGCGCCCGTGATCCTCTCCAACACCGACGCCTACCCGCCCTTCCGCACCGGGTACAACACGCCGGCCCCCATCCTGTGCTGGATGGGGGTCCCCCTCATCTGCGGGGAACGGCTCATCGGCCTCATCACCCTCGACAAGCGCGGCCCGGGCTTCTACAACCAGGAGCACGCGCGGGTGGCCACCACCTTCGCCCACCAGGCCGCCCTCTCCATCGAGAACGCGCGCCTGCTCGCGCGCGAGACGGAGGCCCACGAGCAGGCGGAGCAGGCCAGCCGGGCCAAGACCGCCTTCGTGGCCAGCATGAGCCACGAGCTGCGCACGCCCCTCAACGCGATCCTGGGCTTCGTCCAGGTCATGCAGCGCCGCCCGCGCAGCGCCGAGGACCGTGAGCACCTGGCCATCATCAACGAGAGCGGCGAGCACCTCCTGAGCCTCATCAACGAGGTGCTCTCGTTGTCCCGCATCGAGTCGGGACGCATGACCCTGCGCCGGGCCGGCTTCGACCTGCGCGAGATGCTGGGGTCGCTGGCCAAGATGTTCGAGGCCCGCGCCGTGGCCCAAGGGCTGGCCTTCGACGTGGGGGCGGCCGCCGGCGTCCCCCGGACCGTGCTCGGCGACGTCGTGAAGCTGCGCCAGATCCTGATCAACATCCTCGGCAACGCCTTCAAGTTCACCCGCCAGGGCGCGGTGTCCCTGCGCGCCTCCTGGCGGGCGGGCCGGGCCGTGTTCGAGATCGCGGACTCGGGGCCGGGCCTGACCCCCGGGGAGTGCGCGGCCCTCTTCGTGCCCTTCACGCAGACGGACCGCGGAGAGGAGGCGGGGGGGGCGGGGCTGGGCCTGGCCCTGTCGCGCAGCTACGCGCGGTTGATGGACGGCGACGTCACCGTGGACGCCGCTCCCGGCCGCGGCTCCGTGTTCCGGGTCGAGGTCGCGCTGCCGGAGACGCGCGACGCGGAGGCGCGGGCGGCCCCGCGCGTGGTCGGCCTGGCCCCGGGGCAGGGGCGCCCGCGCCTGCTCGTCACCGACGACGACGACACCAGTCGCATCGCGCTGGCCCGCCTGCTCGCCTCCGCCGGCTTCGACGTGGCCGAGGCCAGCGACGGCCAGGAGGCGCTCTTGGCCTGGCGTCGGGGCGGGCCGCGGATGATCTGGATGGACGTCCGCATGCCGGTCATGGACGGCATCCGGGCCACCGCCCTCATCCGCGAGGAAGAGCGCGGTCGCGGAGGCACGCGCACGCCGATCGTAGCCGTCACCGCCAGCGCGTTCGAGCACGAGCGCGAGGCGATCCTGGCCGCCGGCTTCGACGGCTTCCTGGCCAAGCCCTTCCGGGAGCACGACGTCTTCGCCCTCGCCGCCGGCCACCTCGGCGTGGAGTACGTCTACGAGGAGGCGGAGCCCCCGCCGGTCGAGGAGCGGGTCGCCCTCACCGCCGAGCGCCTGGGTGCGCTGCCCGCGCGGTGGCGGGAGCAGTTCCGGGAGGCCGTGGTGCAGGGCGACATCGCGCGGGCGGTCGGGCTCACCAGCGGCATCGAGGAGCAGGACTCGCCGCTGGCCGCCGAGCTCCGCTCACGCCTGAAGGCGTACCGGCTCGACGAGATCGAGTCGCTCATGGACGTGCGCTGAGGCAGGTGCGTCCCGGAGCGAGTCCGTGCTATAGTCCTGACCGGAGGAGACGATGACCGAACCGCGAGAAGCGGGCCGGCCTTGAGGCACGGCTCGAGACACTCGCGGCGCCATCGACACCCCCATCGGCACGATCGGCCCAACGGACCCCAACCGCCGCAATCGGGGCCGCGAGGGCCGCGGGATCCCCGCCAGACCCCGATTCCGACGACCGGCCCGACCGCGCCCGTCGTGGGCGTTGTCGAGCTTTCGGATGGCGGCGGTGGGTTCCTGAGGCAGGTCGCCCAGAACTATCTCCCGTGGCGCGACGACGCGGTGGTTCCGGCTTCCATCGCTCGCGACTTCGGTTTGCGCGACGGCACGGAGATCGAGGGGCTTGCTCGTGACGCCGGAGGTGGGCGCCGCGTCCTGGTCGAGATACAGAAGGCCAGCGGCCTTGCGCCGGAGGACTACCGCGCGCTGCCGCACTTCCAGGACCTGACGTCCGTCAACCCGCACGAGCCCTTCCAGCTGGCGGCGGAGCAGGCGGAGACCAGCCTGCGCATCATCGACCTGATCGCGCCCATCGGGCGCGGCCAGCGCGGCCTCATCGTCTCGCCGCCCAAGGCGGGCAAGACCACGCTGCTCGAGCACCTCGGCAAGGCGATCACCAGCCACCATCCCGAGGTGCACCTCATCCTGCTCCTCATCGACGAGCGGCCGGAGGAGGTCACGCACTTCCGCCGGGCGGTGCCGGCCGAGGTCCTCGCCTCCTCCGCGGACAGCCAGGCCGACGCGCACATCCGGCTGGCCCGGCTGGCCATCGAGCGCGCCAAGCGCCTGGTCGAGGCCGGCCGCCACGTCGTCATCCTGCTCGACTCGCTCACCCGGCTGGGCCGCGCCTCCAACCGCGAGATGGGACCCGGCGGCCGCACGATGTCGGGCGGCGTGGACAACCGGGCCCTCCAGTTCCCGCGGCAGTTCTTCGGGGCTGCCCGCAACTGCGAAGGGTCGGGCTCCCTCACCATCCTGGCCACCGCCCTCATCGAGACGGGCAGCCGCATGGACGAGGTCATCTTCCAGGAGTTCAAGGGCACCGGGAACATGGAGCTGATCCTCGACCGCGCCATCGCCGACCGGCGGATCTTCCCGGCGGTGGACGTGCTCAAGTCGGGCACCCGGCGCGAGGAGCTGCTGTGCACGCCGGAGGAGCTGGCCAAGCGCCACCTGCTGCGGCGCGCCCTGGCCGACCTCTCGTCCGTGGAGGCCGCGCAGTTCCTGATCGACAAGATCCAGAAGACGCCGAGCAACGCGCAGTTCCTCGGCTCCATCGTCGCCCCCGCGCCCGTCCGCAAGTTCCGCTAGGGCGCGTCGGCGTGTCGGTCGTCGCGAGGCCGATGTTAGGGACCTTACGGGGTCGGCTGAAGCGGTGGTCCGACGTCCGGCATCTCATCGAACGCACGCCCGTTCAGGAGCCGCCCGGCCGCCTTCTTGTTCCGCCCGCCCCACTGCTTGAAGAAGAAGGGCACCGCGGCCGCGCGACACTGGCGCAGGATGTCCACGGCCCATTCCTCCTTCATCGGCCGCGCTCGAGGGCCTGACTCACCGCCGACGATCACCCAGCCGATCTCGCGCAGGTCGAGCCCAGGAAGCGGGCCGAGTAGCGGCTCGAGGGACAGGAACCGGACGGCGGCGGGTGTTCTCCTGAGATGCTCGATGCGGAATGCGTAGTCATCCCTCTCCACGCTGACACCCATCCACACGTTGCTCGGCCAAAGCAGTTGATCGGCCAGTTCCTCGAGCCTCTCGGCCCGCTTCGTCAGCACCTGGAACGTGTGCCAGGACGCGCGGCGCATGACCTCGAAGACCTGCCGGATGTAGCCGACGGGCACGTCCCGGTGGAACAGGTCGGACATGGAGTTCACGAAGACCATCTGGGGTCTGCGCCAGGCGAGTGGCCGCTCGAGCATCTGCGGCTGGAGTGTCAGACCGAAGCCATTCCGATAATTGGGTTGCCCCATGCCCTCGAGGCGACGAGCCATGACCTCGGCGTAGCAGTACTTGCAGCCGGGACTGATCTTGTCGCAGCCTGTGACCGGGTTCCACGTCGATTCGGTCCATTCGATGGCCGAGCGCGCCATGATCACGTCCTCCGCTGGCCGTAGGTTCGGAAGATGTCCTCGACTATATGGTTGGCAACATCCTTCTGGCTGGCGAAGTAGAGATAGTAGACGACTGCACCCCTCGAGTTTCTCAGCGGCATCGGTTTCGGCACGTTCGCGAAGCCGGCGACGTCGCGGAGTCGACGCCGGAACGCCTCGGCCACGGCTTCGTTCTCCGCTTTCTCGATGTCATCACCAAACAGGCCCCTCTGCGCACTCGGGCGGTAGGCCGCGGTCTTCCGGGACTCGTCTCCCCAGAATGCTGTCAGCCGGGCGGCCTGTTCGGGCGACACGCCGGCAGGATCCCTCCACAAGACGTTGCGATTCGCGTCCATGATCGGGAAGTTCAGGAAGAGGTCGATCGTCCGCAGGCGGCCGGCTTCGCGGATCACCACCCAATCGAGATCGAGGCCGTACGGGTCGAGGAGACACAGCCCGCGCCTGTAGTCCTCGTAGCGCACCTTCGGGAAGACCTTGTTGAGCAGGACATGGTTGCAGTCTCCCTGAAAGACATGAACATCGCTTCGCTCTCTCGCGAGATCTTGCAGGTGTTGCACCTTCTCACCACTGAGATCCACGAGGAAGAACTCCCGGAAGGGAGGCTTGACGTTGAGCGCCTGAAGGGGACTGCCTGGGATCACGTCCCCGGTCGTCTTGCTGATGTGCTCCCCAGCGCCGGCGAATCCGTCGATATACACGTGGTACAGGGCGGGCTGGCTCGCCAAGATCCTCGAGTAGGCCGCCGCGTACTTGCCGAGGATCTCGATCTTGACCTCCGACCAGTACCCGATCTCATCGAATTTCGAGGCGTCCGACATGCCTGAGCGTACCTGTCGAGCCAGACAGGCGAGGACCCAGATACACTATCTGCCCGATGTGGGCTTGAGCGCCGTCAACCTGTTGAAGCGCATCGCCGACGCGGGTCAGCTCCGACGAGCCCTCTTCGAGGCACGGCTCAAACTGCGGTCGCTGCCGCCGAAACCGAGCTGGCCGCAATCAACGCGCTTCCCGCGGCGTTGCTGCGCCGGGCCTTCTCGGGAGAGCTTTGAAAGGCGGCTTTCAAAGCAGCTTCGGCTTTGAAAGAATCGACGCCTGTTCTTTCAATTCGGTTGGCCGGCTCTACGTGGCTCGACCCATCCTGAAGGCCATCGAGCAGCCGGCGGGCGAGCCATGAGCGCGCCACAACCCGACACGAGCAACCGCGCTACAATCGCGACCCCGCACGGAGGACGCGCATGCACCGCGAGCACCACCGTTGGTACAGCCATCGCCTCGGTCGCGACATGGACGTCCTCGTGTACGGCCACTACGGCTATCCCATCGTGGCCTTCCCGACCAGCGGGGGCGACCACCGCGAGTACGAGGGCCAGGGCATGATCGAGGCCCTCGGCCATCACATCGACTCCGGGAAGGTGAAGTTCTTCTGCGTGAGCTCCGTCAACAACGACTCCTGGTACAACAAGGGCGCGCATCCGCGGCACCGGAGCTACGTCCAGGCGATGTACGACGCCTACATCGCGGGCGAGGTGGCGCCGTTCGTGCACGCCCAGACCCAGACCCCGGGCATCCCGATCACGACCACCGGCAGCTCGTTCGGCGCCTACCACGCCGCGAACACGCTGCTCAAGCACCCCGACCTGTTCCGGCGCTGCCTGGCCCTGTCCGGGGTCTACGACGTGCGGAGCTTCATGGACGGCGACTACGACGACAACCTGTACTACAACAACCCCGTCGACTACGTGGCGGGCATGAATGACGAGCACTACCTCCATCACCTCCACCGGGCGGACATCCACCTCGCCACCGGCCACGGTCCCTACGAGGATGCCGGTCCGTCCTACCGCCTCTCGGAGGTGCTGGCCGCGCGCGGCATCCCGCACTCGGTGGACGACTGGGGTCCGGACGGCGGCCACGACTGGCCGTACTGGAAGCGGCAGATGAACGAGTACCTGGGCCGGCTCTTCTAGGAGGGACCGTGAACGAGCGCGAGTTCTACGAGGCCCGGCGCAAGGCGGAGCGGGACGTGTTCCTCCGCGTCCTGCGCGCCCTTCCCGACAAGCTGGACTACCGGCCCCACGAGCGGTCGCCCACCGCCGCCCAGATCGTGGCCACTCTCGTCTTCGAGCACGCCGCCTGCTGCGATCTCGTCGCGACCGGGAAGGCGGAGTGGAAGCCGGGGACGGTCACGACCGTCGCCGAGGCCGCCGCCGACTTCGAGCGCTACTGGGACGAGCTCTCCGGGCAGGCCTCGCGGCTCGACGACGCGGGCTGGGTGAAGAACGGCCAGTTCTTCGTGGGCGGCAAGATGGTGTCGGAGCAGCCGATCGGCGGCTTCCTGTGGTTCATCCTGTTCGACGCGATCCACCACCGCGGCCAGCTCAGCACGTACATCCGCCCGATGGGGGGCAAGGTGCCCGCGATCTACGGCCCCTCCGGCGACGCCCGCCCCGGACCGTAGCCGCCTCTCGGCACCACGCCCTACGGCTCCGGTCGCGGGCCTTCCATGTCGCGAATCTTGAAGAGCAGCCCGGCGATGACGGCCGCGATGACGACCAGGGACACGGCGAGCCCCAGGCGACGTTGCCTCAGCTCGCGGAAGGCGCGCTCGCCCGCCGCGACCCCCACCTCGACGGTGGCGAGCCCCGCCCCTGCCGCCGCCAGGTAGCGCTCGCGGTCGAAGCTGTGGGCCAGGACGCGCAGCTCCACGATCTGGTCACTGGCCTTCTGGAGAGCGACCTGGTCGGCACCCACTTCGATTCCAGCGCGGCCGGCCCTGGCCAGCAGATCGCTCGCCTCGGCGTGCCGGACCTTCAAGCGCTCCAGGGACGCCGCCATCAGCTCGGCGGAGCGATAGGGCGGGTCGGACGGTCCATGGCACGTCGTGCACGTCGACTTCGGTCCCACGCCGATCATCTCGTCGGTGGGCGCCTGCACGGCATGGTTGTCATGGCAGACCATGCACTGGATGCACGGCGCGAGGTTGAGCCCCTTCTTCTTCTCCACCTCCCGGAAGAGCGTGGCCTCCCGGCCGTGGCAGCTTCCGCAGACCTGGACGACCGACTGCAGGCCGGGCGGGGCGGCTCCGTGGCTGCCGTGGCAGTTGTTGCAGGTCGGGGCCGCGAGGTCGCCCTTCTCGTAGAGGGCGCGGGCGTGGACGCTCGACTTGTAGGCGGCCGGCTCGGTGGCGGGAAGGCCGTAGGGGCGCATCAGCTCCGCGTTGGCGTGGCAGCGGCCGCAGGTCTCGGCCACGTGCGTGTGGTGGACCGGCGCGCTCGGGTCCTTCACGGCCTTGATGCCGTGCACGCCGTGGCAGTCGATGCACACCGCGACCTTCGCGTCCCCGGTGGCATTGCGCCGGCCGTGCATCGACGTCCGGTACTCGGCGAGCTGGTCCACGCGCGCCATGGGGTCGAAGCGCTTCATGAAGGCCGCGTCGGCGTGGCACTTGGCGCAGAAGAGAGGGATGGTCAGGCGGGTCGGTCGGTTCCATCCCTTCTTCTCGTCGTGCGCGGCCACGACGTCGTCGGGCTCGGAGTCCGGGTTGCCCCCGTGACAGTCGTGGCAAGAGAGGCCCTGCTGGAAGTGGACGTCGTCGGCGGCGTGCTTGACCGGCTCGGCCGCCTCCCCGTCGAGCTGGGAGTGGCACTCGATGCACGAGCTCTTGGGGGCGGGCGAGGCCTTGGCGTGGGGGGGCTCGGCGGCGGGGGCCACGCCCGCCCACGCGAGCAGGGCCAGGGCGCCGAAGCATGTCCGCATCAGTGCCTGCCCGGGAGGTAGGCCACGACGGTCATGGCCGCCATGTAGGCGAGGGCCAGCAGGCCCGCGAGAACGAGGGCGCGGCGCAGGCGCTCACCTCCCTTCTCGCCGTCCAGGAACGGGATGAGGGTCCAGACGAGCGCGCCCAGACCGAAGGCCAGGATCCCGATGAGCTCACCGTCGACTCCGAGGACGCGTCCCGGCAGGAGCTTCAGCGTCTCGAACATCCAGCAGAAGTACCACTCGGGCCGGATCCCGGCCGGGGCCGGCGCGAACGGGTCGGCCTTGATCCCCAACTCCCAGGGGAGGAAGGCGGCGAGGGCGGCGAGCGTGCCGAGGGCGACGCACCAGCCCACGGCGTCCCGGAGGAGGAAGCCGGGGAGGAACGGCAGGTCTCGTGGCGGCTTCCCGGTGCGCTGCGCCTCGGCCTCGACCGAGGGCGGCACGCTCATCCCGTGGCGCTGGACGAGAAGGAGGTGCGCGCCGAGGAGGAGAGTCGTCATCGCGGGAAGCACCGCAACGTGGAAGCCGTAGAAGCGAGTCAGGGTGCCGCCGGTCACCTGGTCGCCCCCGCGCAGCAGCCGCAGCGCGAAACCACCCACGACCGGCACGCGCCCGGCCACCTCGGTGCCGACCTGCGTGGCGAAGAAGGCCAGCGTGTTCCAGGGCAGGAGGTAGCCCGAGAAGCCGAAGGCGAGCATGAGGAACAGCAACAGCATCCCGCTCAGCCAGGTCAGCTCCCGCGGCTTGCGGTAGGCGCGGAGGAAGAACACGCTGAACATGTGCACGAACACGACGAAGACGAGGAGGTTCGCCGACCACGAGTGGATCGACCGGATCAGCCAGCCGAAAGGCACACGCGCCATCACGAACTGGACGCTCTCGAAGGCCTCGCCCGAGGACGGCCGGTAGTAGAGGAGAAGCAGGATCCCCGTAACCACCTGGATGCCGAAGAGGAAGAGAGTCATGCCTCCGAGGTAGTACCAGAGGCTGTGCCGGTGGACGGGGACCCGCTTCTCGCGGGCGAGAGCCACCAGGGCGGAGAGGCCGATGCGCTCCTCCAGCCAGGAGCGCGCCTTCCCCAGCGCGCTCATGCCTTCGACACCACGATGTCGCCGCGAGTCACGTCCACCTTGTAGCTCTCGAGAGGCCGCGGCGGGGGCCCGCCGACGTTGCGTCCGGTCAGGTCGTACATCCCGTTGTGGCAGGCGCACCAGATCGTCTTGAGGTCGCCCCGGTACTGGACGGTGCAGTTGAGGTGTGTGCAGGTCGCCGACACCGCACGATACTCCCCCTCCGCCGTCCGGATCAGGAGGGCCGGCCTCCCACCGAAGGGAAAGACCCTGGCCTCCCCCAGCTTCAACTCCCCCTCACGGGCGGCGACGGTCCGGGTCGTCTCCGCCTCGGGCAACTGGGGCGGGACGAGGTAGCGAAGCATGGGATAGACCACCGCGGCGCACATCGCTCCCGCCGAGGTCCCGAGGAACCAGTTCAAGAAGCCCCGTCGTGTGGCCACGCTGCCTCCTGGCCGAAGTTGCGACCGGACCGTCCCGCCGGAGTCTGGCGTCTACTTCTTCTTGAGCGTCTGCAGGTACGCGACGACGGCGTCCTGGTCCGCGGCGGGCAGGGTCGCGAAGGACTTCATGGGTGGCTTGCGTGAAAGCTTCGCCTTGTCGGCCATCTCCTTGGGGTTCTGCAGCCACTGCTTCATCTCGGCGGCGGTGAGCTTGCTGCCCACGTCGTCGAGCGGCCCCTTGGGATTGCCCACGCCGCCCACCGAATGGCAGATCTTGCATTTCTGCTCGGTGAAGACGGCCTTGCCCTTCTCCACTGCCCCACCCTCGTCGGCGAACGCGACGCTGGACGCGACCACCGTCACCGCCATCAACGCGACCGAAATCCCTTGAAGCATTCTCCCCTCCCGGATCAATCCCCGGCGCTGGAAGCCGGGTCGGCATCTGAAGGCCGTGTCAGCTTACTTGAGTTGAAGATCAGCCGCGCCTGGATCGTTTGGTTCCCCTGTGATGGACGGATCAGCCCTTCGCGCTCGTCTCCAGCCGCTTGGCGATCGCGCCGAGGTCCACGCCGGTGGCGGCGCGGATCTGCTCGGTGGCGCTGATGGCCGCCTTGGCGAACCCGCCGGAGGCCTCGCCGTTCGCGGGCAGGACCGTCACCTTGTGGACCACGAGGTCCTGGCTGGCGCCCGCGACCTGGTTCAGCAGCGGGATGACCTGCTGCAGCGCGAGCACCTCGCGCGCGCCCTCGCCGGCGATGGTGTAGGCCTCGAAGACGCTCTTGAGGGCGCCCGCCTCCGCCTTGCCGCGCTCGATCAGGCGGGCGGCGAAGCCGCGGGCCTCCTCCTCGCGGGCGCGGCGGTCCGCCTCCGCCACCTGGACCACGTCCGCCTCGAGCTGGCGCTGGACCTGGAGGGCGCGGGCCTTCTGGCGCTGGATCTCCGCCGTGACCTGCGCGACCTGGGCCTGCACCTGGCCCTGCGACTCCGCGATGAGCGCCTCCCGGCGCGTGCGGGCGTCGGCGATGCGCTTGTCCGTCTCCTGGCGCGCGATGGCGAGGTCGGCGTCCACCTTGGCGATCTCGGAGGCCGCCCAGTTCGTGGCCTGCTGCACCTGGGCGTCGGCGGAGGCCCCGGCCTCGGCGATGGCGGCGTCCATGCGCACGCGCGCGCCCTGGATGCGCCCGATCGAGTTGAGGTAGCCGACGTCGTCGGTGATGTTCTGGATCTTCAGGGTGTCGAGCACGAGTCCCATGCGGTTGAGGTCGTGCTCGGCCTCCTCCAGGAGGGTGTGGGCGAAGCGGGCCTTGTCCTGGTTGACCTCTTCCGGGGTGAGCTGGGCGAGCACGCCGCGCAGGTTGCCCTCCAGCGTCTCCTTGGCGATCCGCATCAGGGCCTGCCGCGGCTGGCCCAGGAAGCGCTCGATCGCGTTGTTGAGCAGGGGCTCCTCTCCGGGGAGCTTGACGTTGGCCACGCCGTGCACGTTGAGGGGGATGCCGCCCTTCGAATAGGCGCCCTTGACCTCGATGTCGATCGCGATGTTGGTCAGGTCCACGCTGTCGATCAGCTCGAACAGGGGCACGCGCAGGGCGCGCCCCCCGCGCACCACGCGGTAGCCGACCTCGCGCTGGCCGACCTGCCGCACGCGGCCGGAGAAGATGAGCGCCTCGTTGGGCGCGCTCACGTAGAGCAGCTTCTTGACGATCGTGCTCAGGGTGAAGAACACGATCAGGGCGGCCAGGCCGAGGACGATGATGACGGGCATCATCGGCCCACCTCCTTCCCGCCGACCAGGGCCCGGATGTCGAGACCCACCGCGTGCGCCGTCTCCGCCATCACGCGGGCCACCGCGGCCGGGAAGTTGGCCACGAAGGACGCGTAGGCCTGGCCGTCGCCGCCGTCCACGATGTTGAGCTCGCCGACCTGGGTGTGGCTCACGCGCGCGACCGCCGCCTCCACGAAGGAGCGGATCTGCTGGAGGAGGTACACCTCGCGGGCGTTCTTGCCCGCCGCCTTCCACTCCGCGGACACGAGCTTGAGGGCCTCCGCCGCCGCCCGCCCGTTCTCGATCAGGGGGGCGGCCTCT
>JBGPBV010000079.1:0-28847 GCA_041481445.1 Vicinamibacteria bacterium | reverse complement strand
GGTGGCGTGGCGGACCCTGAACCGCGCGCTTGAGGACTTCGCAAAAAGAAGCCTTGTAGCGGCCTGACCGGAAACTTGACCGAACTGTGAACCTTCGGTCTGCCTAGGACGGGCTAGCCGTCCCCCCTGGTGCCGGCGCGGCGGCCGGACGCCCCCTCCCGATCCGCCTCCGCCAGGGGCAGCAGCGCGGCCGGGATCGGCAAGCGGACGACGACCTCGGTCCCGCCGCCGGGACGATGTCCCACGGCCAGGCTGCCCCCTTCCCGCTCGATGCTCTCGCGCACCACGCTCCTCTCGAGCTCGGAGTCCACGCGCGGCTCCGGCGAGTCGATGAAGGCGTCCATCAGGCGGTCGAGCGCCGCGCCCGGGGCGGCCAGGCCGCTGTCGCCGACGGTGATCAGGACGGCCTCGCCGCGGACGGCGGTGGTGACCTCGACCTGCCCGGCGGCCGCGCTCCCGCGGACGGCCACCGCCGCGCGGTCGAGCAGCGCCACCACCACGTGGCGGAGGGCCGCGGAATCCAGGGCCATGGCCGGCACCTCGGGAGCCAGCGTGAGGCGCACCGCGATGCCGTCCGCCTCCAGGCCCGGGCGCCGGGCCTCGACCGCCTCCTCGACCACGCGGTTGGCGGACAGTCGCTCGCGTCCGCCCACCGTGGAGGGAAGGGCGGCGAGCAGGTTCTTCACCACGCGCGTGGCCGCCTCCGCGCGGTCGCGCAGCCGCAGCGTGTCCGCGCGGGCGCGGGTGCTCGGGTCGGACTGGGAGAGGAGCAGCCGGCTCAGCGCGTTGATGCTGGACAGGTGCGAGCCGAGCTCGTGGACGGCGCTGCCCATGCGGCGCGCCCAGCGCGAAGGCCCTTCCTCGCGCGGGAAGCGGCCGTGCCAGGACCTCGCGCCCTCGCGCGCGGCCAGGAGCTCGCGGCCGGCCAGGATCAGCGACATGGCCACCACCATGGTCTGGGTCAGGTGGGCCCGCGCCGCGTCGAGGGCGGGATACCCGGAGGAGGCCCCGAACAGCGCGTCCGCGGCCACGATGGCCGCCACCGCGAAGAGCCAGGCCGCGCTCCCCGCCGGACGCAGCCGGTCCACGATCGGCGGCACCTCCTCCGCGGAATCCAGCGGCGCCGACTCGTGCAGCGCGAACGCCAGCAGGCAGAGGAACGGCACGATCCAGCCCAGGTCGGAGGCGCCGCCCGCCGCGTAGTCGGGCCGGCTGCGCTGGGAGAACGCGATCGTCTGGCCCACGGCCCAGGTGGCGAGCACGGCGGCCAGGCGCCCGTAGAAGCCCTTCCAGTACGGGCTCAGGGCGCGCCCGGCCAGCACCGCCGCCCACACCACCAGGGCCAGCTTCTGCAGGGCGCGCACGATCACGAGCTGCTGCCGCAGGGCGGGGTCGGTCAGGGCCCAGGGGTCGGGCAGGACCACGAGCTGCGCGTGCGCGTAGGCGAACAGGCAGAGCACGGCCCCCGCGCTCAGGCCCAGGCGCGAGGAGGGGCGGTCGCGGCGCCGGTCCGGCCGCAGGAGGAGCGCCGCCGCCCAGCTCAGGTCGGCCAGGGCGTAGAGGACGAGGTGCCACACGCCCGTCCCCGGGCGTCCGGTGACGCCGCCCTCCATGACCCGCAGCGTGCGCGTGAGGGCCCAGAGGCCGGCCCCGGTGGCCATCCACGCCCAGAACGCCCGCCGCGACCCCCGGTGCCGCCAGGCCGCCCAGCCGGCGCCAAGGGCGGCGGCGAGCGCGGACGCGATCTGGAAGGCGACGCTCCAGGCCGCGCGTCTCTCCGGCGCCGGCTCCACCGCCATGAGGATCGCGACCAGCCCGGCGAAGAGGGCGATCGCCGCGAACGGCCAATCCGCGCGCGCACCCGCTTCCGCCACCGGCGGCCGGGCGGGCAGGCGCAGGACGAAGCACGCGCCCGCGGTCGAGTCCTCCAGGACGACCGACCCCCCGTGCCCGCGCGCCACGAAGTGGACGAGGGTCAGGCCCAGGCCCACGCCCTCCCCCACGCGCCGCGTGGTGAAGAAGGGATCGAAGATCTGGGCGCGCAGGGCCACGGGGACGCCCGGCCCGTCGTCCGCGAACCGGAGCTCCACCTCGCCTTCACGCGCGGCCCCGCGTATCCGCAGCACGCCGCCGGGGCTGGCCTGGGCCGCGTTGCGCATCAGGTGGGAGAGGGCGGCCGAGAGGGCGCGCCGATCGGCGTGGACCAGGGGCAGCCCGGCCAGTTCCTCGAGGCTCACGTGCAGCGGGAGGCCCTCGTCCAGCGCGGACTCGACGACCTCCTCCACCAGGGCCACCACGTCGACGTCCCTCCGCGGCCCGGACGGGACGAGCCGGAACGCGTTCGACAGCTCGCGGATGATGTCGCGCGCGCGCCGCGCCTGCTGGAGCATCTGCTCGCCCTTGTCGGGCATGACCACGGAGGCCGCCCGCGCCCGGCGCACCACCTCCTCGAGCTGGTCCTCGAGGTCCCCGACGGCGGCCGCCACCAGCGAGGCCAGGGCGGTGAGGCGGCCCGCCCGCTGCGACTCCTCGGCGCGCAGGCGCGCCTCCCGGCGCGCGCGCCGGTCGACGTCGACCTGCCAGCGCAGGCGGACGGCACCGGCGGCGGCCAGGATGACCGCGCACGCGGTGATCAGCGGCGCCGCCGAGCCGCCGGGCAGCGTCTCCCGCAGCAGGAGATCGAGCGCGATCGGACCCGCGCCGGCCAGGAGCAGGGCGGGCAGGACGTTCACGGGGCCTGGGCGGCCCGCGCCCGCCGCGCACAGGAGGAGGGCGAAGGGCACGAACCAGGCGGCGTCGGCCCACCCTCCGGGCGCCGGCAGGTGCCCGTCCAGGCCGTTGGCGAACACGCCCAGCGTGCCGTAGCTGAGCGCGAACGCGCACACCGCGCCGTAGGTCCGCCGCCAGCCCGAATGGTCCACCGTCCGCCAGAGCACGGCCGCCCACACGCCCGCCGCCGCGCAGAGGGCCCCGAAGAGCATCCGCTTGGTGGCCAGGGGCTCGCTCAGCGGGAGCGCGGACACCACGGCCAGCCGCACGAACCCGTACAGCACGCCGGCGGCGATCACGACCGCGTCCGGGACGACCGCGGCGTCCCGGCGCAACACTCGGGGATGGGCCCTCAGGCCCAGGGCGGCCACGACGGGCACGAGGAAGGCCAGGAAGAGCACGTCCAGGAGCCGCCCGGCGGTGGCGGCGGGCGACCGGCCCACGACTTCGACGCCGGTCCAGACGATCTCGGCCAGGGTCCAGACCACGGTCCCAAGGGAGAGCAGGCGCCAGAACCACACCCGCCTCGGCGCGCGGCTGTGCCGGGCCCGCCGCCACAACACCGCCGAAGCCACGGCCGGAGGCACGATCAGCAGCGCGTCCGTGGCCGCGGGCGGCGCTCCGGCGTGGCAGACGAGGAAGTAGACGGCGGCGAAGAGCGCGGTCGCGAGGACGACGCGCCGGACGGTGGCCGTGCCCGACCGCATCGACCCGCCGTCCGTCACCATGTCGGTTTCGCCGGACCCGACCGGCTCGACCGCGTCCGGGAGGCGCTCGTCCGCGCCCACGGGGGCCTCCGCGGCGCGGCCGAGCTGCTGCAACCGCCGCACCGCCTGCGTGGCCCGCTGCGTCGCCGCCAGCAGGACCTCGAGCGACTCGCGCGGCTCGCTCTTGCGCAGGGCCAGCTCCGCCCATCCCCCCACCGCCATCAGCGGGTTGTTGAGCTCGTGGGCCACGCCCGTCGCGAAGTGGACGTACTCCGACGACTCCTCGATCGCGCCGGACGCGGCCGCCTCGTTGTCCGAGCTGGCCCCCGGCGTGCCCCGCACGCGTACGGCCATCAGGGCCAGGAGCACTCCGGTGACGGCCAGGGCCACGACCGAGCGGGCCTCGGCGAGGGCCGGATGGGCGCCGGTGGCGCGCGTGACGAGGTCCACGGCCAGCGGCAGCATCACGACCGCCGCCATCACCCAGCCACGCCGGGGGGCGGCCTCGCTCTCCTCGCGCCCGGGGACCCAGGCGCGGCCGCGGTCGGCGGTGGCGGCCAGGGCGAGGGCGAGGAGCGTGATCACCCAGTCCACGTTGGCGGGCGAGTACGGCTCGTAGGGCCCGGCGGCATAGCGCCAGTTGGGGACGAGGCCGGCCATCGCCGCCGCCCCCAGCCCGGCGGCCAGGATGCGGTACACGGTCGAGAACGGCGGCACCCGGACGCTCGCCGCCAGGGCGGCGAACCCGGCGGCCAGGACGAACTGCTGGGCGGTGAAGATCCAGAACCACGGATAGGCGGCCTCGCTCAGGGGCACGGCCACGAAATAGAAGACGAGGAAGTAGGCGGCGGCCGCCGCCATCGTCCACTCCAGGATGGCCGATCGCAGGCGCCCGGCGCCGAGCGGGCGATGGGGCGAGACGAGAATGGACACGGCCACGAAGACGCTGAAGGTGCAGTGCCCGGCATGGCCGAGGCCGAGCAGCGCCTCGGTGCCGGGGAAGACGGAGGCCTGGAGGAGGAAGGCGGCTTCCGCGGTCATCTGCGCCGCCGCCGCCGCGGCCAGGAGGCTCCAGAAGGCGCGCTCCGCTCCCAGCGAGGCCCGCGCCGCGCGCGCGGTGGCGACCAGGGCGGCCAGGGTCGGCAGGAAGAGGTAGAGGTGCCCCAGGAGCAGGCGCGTGTCCGCGGAGGCGGGGGCGGGGAGGACACCCGTCAGGACGAGGAACAGCGCCGTGTAAGCGCTTCCAACGACGATGGCGAGACGGACCCGGCGCGTCATGGGCGGGTGGGACTTTACCATCGCCGGACGACCTTGCTGCTACAGGTGCGCCTCGGCTAGGCTTGACGGCCCGCCATGGAAGAGCCGCTGTTCACCGGTCCGCCCGTCGTCACCTTGCGCCACGCCTGGAGCCGGCCCTACGACGGGGCCATCGCGGCCGCCCGGACCTGCTACTCGCCGCGCGTGATCGGCCCGGACGAAGTGACCCCCGGCCAGCGCGAATCCATCGGGCCCCTCACCTTCGAGGCCGGGCACCACACCGTCTACCAGCACGCCCACTTCGAGTTCGGCCTCGAGAACGTGAGCCGCCAGTTCGTCTGGGCCTTCCTCCACGCGCATCCCTTCTACAACTCCGAGCAGTCGAGCCAGCGCTTCGTCCGCCTCGACCGCGTGGCCGCCTACGTGCCCCCGGACCTCTCCCCCGCCGCCCGCGCCGTCTACGAGCGGGAGCTGGGCGAGGCCTGGGGCGCCTACCGCGAGCTCTCCACGATCCTGCGGGAAGACACCCAGCGCATCCTGGGCGAGATCCGGCACCTCACCCCGGGCGCGGCGGAGAAACGGAAGAAGAAGGTGGCGCGGGAGGCGGAGAAGAAGGCGATCGAGCTGGCCCGCTACGTCATCCCGGTGGCCGCGTTCACCTCGATGGTGCACACGCTGTCCGGGATCGTGCTGCACCGGCTCTTCCGCATGATGCGCACGGGCGACGTGCCCACGGAGGCCTCGGCGGTGGTGACGGCCATGGTCGACCACGTGCGGGCGGTGGATCCCGACTTCTTCGGCCGGATCGGCGAAGGGCCGCTGGCGGCGGCCGACGTCGTCGAATCGCGGTGGCCCGAGCTCCAGGGGGACGGCGACGCGCTGGTCGCGCGCCTGGACGAGAGCCTGGGAGGGCGGACCTCGCGGCTCGTGGACTACACGGCCCGGGCCCCGGAGACCACGGCGGAGGCGGTGCGCGCCCTGCTCGGGGCCACTCCCGAAGGCCTGCCGGACGCGGAGGCCCTGGCCCGCGTGCTCGACCCCTCGCTCAACCGCTACCGTCTCGAGACCCTCAACCTGAGCGTGCACGCGCCGCTCTCGCGCGCCCTCCACCACGCCAGCTACACGTTCCTCAAACGGCTCTCCCACACCGCGGACAGCCAGGACCAGCGCCATCGCATGGTGCCGGGCTCGCGGCCCCTCATGACCCTGACCGACACCCGGCGGCCCGACTTCGTGACGCCGCCCCTGGTGGCGGCCAACCCGCGCGCCCAGGAGATCTATCTCGCCTCGATGGAGCGGGCCTGGCGGGTCAAGGAGCGGCTGCTGGAGATGGACGCGCCGCGGGAGGCCGCGCTCTACGTCCTCCCCAACGCCAAGGCCCTCCGGTTCCACGAGACGGGGAGCCTGCTCTACCTGGCCCACAAGTGGGTCATGCGGACCTGCTTCAACGCCCAGGAGGAGATCTACCGGGCGTCGATGGACGAGCTGGACCAGGTGCGCGCGGTGCATCCCGAGCTCGTCCGGCACATGGGCCCTCCTTGCGTCCTGCGTGCCGGCCGCATCACGCCCACCTGTACGGAGGGCGAGCACTTCTGCGGCGTCCCGGTATGGCGGAGCTTCCCGGCCGTTGAGCGCCGGATCTGAGGCCGCGCCCGCCATGGCGCACCCGCCGCGGGCGAAGGAGAACGAGCCCATGCTGAGCGGCTGGGGCCGGGTGCCCGGCCCCGGGCGCGAGGTCCGCTCCGAGGACCTGGAGGCCCTGACCCGCGACGCCGTGCTCTGCCGCGGCCTGGGCCGCTCGTACGGCGATTCGTCGCTGCCCCCGGCCAGCCATCCCACCGTGGCGGGGACGGTGCTGGCCGACCGGCTCCTGCGCTTCGATCCCGAGACGGCCACGCTGCGGGCCGAGGCCGGGCTCACCCTGCGCGCGGTGAACCGCCTGTTCCTGCCCCGCGGCTTCTACGGGCCCATCACGCCCGGCACCCAGTCGATCACCATCGGGGGCATGGTGGCGGCCGACGTGCACGGCAAGAACCACCACCGCGACGGCTGCTTCGGCAACCACGTGACGCGGCTGCGCATGCGCGTGGCCGACGGCTCCATCGTGGAGTGCGGGCCGGACGAGAACGCCGACCTGTTCCGGGCCACCCTGGGCGGCATGGGCCTCACCGGCCACGTGCTGGAGGCCGAGTTCCGCCTGGCCCGCGTGCCCTCGCCCTGGATCTCCTGCGAGAGCGAGCGCGTCCACGACATCGACGCCTACGTCGACGCGCTGAAGGCCGCCGCCGGCCAGTGGCCCTACACGATGGGCTGGATCGACTGCCTCTCGCGCGGAAAGCTGATGGGGCGCGGCGTCCTCATCAAGGGCCGCTGGGCGCAGCCGGGAGAGGGGCCGGCGCGCTTCCCGCCCATCCCCCGGCGGCCCACGCTGCCCTTCGAGCTGCCGGGCTGGGTGCTGAACCCGATCTCGGTGCGCGCCTTCAACGCGCTCCTCTACCGCGCGCACGTTCCGCGGGTGAGGCGCCGCACGATGGATCCCGACACCTTCTTCTACCCGCTCGACGCCATCGGCCACTGGAACCGCCTCTACGGCGCCCGCGGCTTCACGCAGTACCAGTGCGTGCTGCCCGAAGAGGCGGGGCGCGGGGCGGCCCGCCGCTTCCTCGACCTGCTCACGCAGAAGGGGGGTGCGTCGATGCTGTGCGTGATCAAGGACTGCGGCCCCGAGGGCCGCGGCCTCCTGAGCTTCCCCCGCCGCGGCATCTCCATCGCCCTCGACATCCCCGTGCGCGACGGCACGCAGGCGCTGGTGGACGCGCTCAACGAGCGCGTGATCGCGGAGGGCGGCCGCATCTACCTGGCCAAGGACCGCTTCACGCGGCCCGAGCACTATCGGGCCATGGAACCGCGCCTCGACGAGTGGATGGCCATCCGCAAGCGCTGGGATCCGGAGGGGCGGCTGCGCAGCGCGCAGTCGGTGCGCCTCCTCGGCGACCGCCCGTGAAAGCCGTCCTCCTCGGCGCCACCAAGGGCATGGGCCGCGCGCTGGCCCGGCGGATGGCCGCCCGCGGCGACCAGCTCTTCCTGCTCGGCCGCGACAAAGCCGACCTGGAGAAGAGCGCGCGCGACCTCGAGGTGCGCGGGGCGCACGGCGGCGTGGGCACCGCCGTGTGCGACCTGGAACGGCCGGAGACGTTCGCGCCGGCCCTGGAGGCGGCGGAGACGGCCCTGGGCGGCCTCGAGGTGGTGGTGGTGACGGCGGGCTTGTTCGCCACCCAGGACCGGCTGGAGGCCGATCCCGAGCTCACCCGGCGCCTCCTTCTCGTCGATTTCACGAACACGGTCGTGTTCTGCGAGGAGGCGCGACGGCGGCTCCTGGCGAAGGGCGGAGGCACGCTGTGCGTCTTCAGCTCGGTGGCCGGGGAACGCGGACGCAAGCCGGTGGTCCTCTACGGCGCGGCCAAGGCGGGCCTGACCCGCTACCTGGAGGGCCTCGACCATCGGTACCGCGCCGCCGGCCTGCGCACGGTCTGCGTCAAGCCCGGTTTCGTGCGGACCTCGATGACGGACGGCCTTCCCGCGCCGCCGTTTGCCGGAGAGCCGGAGCCGGTCGCGCGCCGCGTGCTCCGCGCGATCGACAAGGGAAGCCCGGTCGTCTACGCCCCGGGCCCCTGGCGGTGGGTGATGATGGTGATCCGGCTCCTCCCCCGCTTCGTCATGCGCAAGGTCGGCTTCTAGACGCGCCGATCCCCGCCCGCGCCCGGCCGGGGCATGACCCGCCGCAGGAGCAGGTGGACCGGCGTGTAGAGGGCGGCCACGAGCGCGATCCACGTGAGCCCCACGTGCAGCGGGGCCGGCCCCCACGATCGGCGCCAGAACGGATCCCGGTGGGCGAAGTTGAGGTTGGCCTCGGGCAGCACCATCCGCGACGCCACCAGCACCACCAGCGCCAGCGCGGATTGGGCGAGGAGGGCGCGCCGGTCGTAGCCGACGCGGCGCAGCGCCCACAAGAGCAGCGGCGGCCAGAACACGTGGAACAGGGACAGCAGCCGGAGTCCGAGAGGGAACCGCGAGTCCCACATGTACTCGGTGCCCCCGATCAGGTGCCGCCCGGTGGCGGCGCGCCAGGCGAGGTCGAGGTCCCAGGTCACGTCGATCACGAGCGACGAGAGCGCCTGCATGCTGAGGAGCAGCGGCGAGCCCAGCCAGAGACCGAGCCCGGTGAGCATCACGGCGAGGTCGCAGAATTGCAGGAAGTTCGCCCAGCCGTATCCGTGCGCGTAGGCGGGCGTCCAGACGAGCAGCCAGGCCAGGGCGGCCCAGCGCAGCCGCGGGAAGGGAGCGTCCGGTCTCAGAGCGCCTCCACCCGCGCGGCGGCCGTACGGCCGCTGCGCACGGCGCCCTCGATGGTCGCGGGCAGGCCGGTGGCCGTCCAGTCGCCGGCCAGGACGAGACCGCGCACGGGCGTGTCCGGCCCCGGCCGCCGGGCCTCCGTCTCCGGATCGCACACGAAGGTCGCCTCCGGCTCGCGCAGGACCATCGAGCGCAGGACCTGCGCCCCGGCCATCTCCGCCCGGAAGTACCGCCGCAGAGCCGCTTCCGCGGTCGCGACCAGCTCCGCGTTGGGGCGGGGCACCGCGCGCACGGCCGCGCTCACGATGAAGGCGAGATGCTGCGGAGGGCCGGCCCGGCCGTAGAGGCGGCCCTTGTCGAAGACCCATTCCACCTCCGACTCGCGCAGGCCCGCCATCGGCCGGTCCAGGACCACGCGGTCCAGCCACAGCTCGATGGACACGATCGGCGAGCCGCGGAGGGCGGCCGCGGCCGCGAACGGCGGCTCGGCGCGGAGGCCCTCGGGGAGGAGGGCGGGCAGCGCCGACCAGGGCACGGCCGCGATCACCGCGTCCGCCTCCAGGCGCCGGGACTCGGCACGCGCGCCGCGGCGGATGTCGTCCCGCTTCTCCGCGCGCTGGACGTAGCGCACGGCGACGGCGCGGCCGGCCTCCGTCTCGATCGCCTCGGCCAGGGCGCGGCGATGGATGATCCCGCCCCGCGCGAGCAGGTAGGCGGCGAGGTGCTCGTGCAGCCGTCCGTATCCCTCGCGCAGGAAGACGAGCCGGGCGGCGTCACCGCGACGCAGGAACGCCTGCCGGAAGACCTCGCGGAAGAGGACGGCCGCCGCCCGCTCGGGCGCCTCGTTGAGGATCGCGGTGGCCAGCGGGTCCCACAGGAGCCTGCGGGTGGTCTCGCTCTGGCCGGTGCGGCGGAACCATTCGGCCAGGGTCAGCCCCGTCGGCACGCGCCCGGCGCGCGCGGCCAGGCCGAAGCGCAGGACGTCCCAGCGCGACCGCCAGGACAGGCGCAGGGGCAGGAGGCCGGCCAGGAGGTGCAAGGGCGCGGGCAGGTGCGGGCAGTCGAGGGTGGTCCAGCCGCGGTCGTCGCGATAGTCGATGCGCAGGTGGTCCTGGATCTCGAGCAGCCCGGAGGCCCCGGCGCGACGGACGAGGTCGAGGGTGGCCTCGTAGCCCGCGATCATCAGGTGCGTACCGTTGTCGACGTCCTCTCCGCTCACGGTGTCGGGGAACGAGGTCGCGCGGCCGCCGAGGACGCCGCGGCGCTCGAGCAGCGTGACCTGGTGGCGGCGCTCCTGCAAGGCAATGGCGGCGGCCAGGCCCGCGAAGCCGCCCCCGACGACGGCGACCCTCATCCGCGCGCGTACACGCCGAAGAGGGCCCGCGCCGCCACCCAGAGCTTGCGCGGCGTGGACAGGCTCAGGCGCGGTCCGGGCGGGAACGACCGCCGCGAGAGCTCCTCGAGCAGCGTGCGATAGACCGCGGCCATGACCTCCGCCGACGCCATCGCGCGCCGGTCCTCCGCGGGCAGGAGCGCGGCCGCCCGCGCGTAATGCTCGCGGGCCCGCCCCGCTTCGAACTCCAGCAGGGCCGTGACCTCCGGCCGGCGCGGCCGGGGAGTGCCGTCGAGGATCTCCTCCTCCGTGACCCCGAACCGGCCCAGGTCCTCCAGCGGCAGGTAGAGCCGGCCGCGGGCGGCGTCGCCGGCCACGTCGCGCAGGATGTTGGTGAGCTGGAGGGCGACCCCCAGCTCGATCGCGTACTCGCGGGTGGCCGGGCTCGCGTACTCGAAGATCTCGATCGAGGCCAGGCCGACCGCGGAGGCCACCTTCTCGCAGTACGCGCGCAGGTCGGCGAACGTCGCGTGGCGGCGGGGCGCGAGGTCCATCCGGCAGCCCTCGACGATCTGCTCGAAGCAGGCGCGCGGGATCGGGAACTCGAAGACGGCCTGCGCCAGCTCGCGGCCCAGCTCCGTCGTCGGCTGCCCGCCGTAGCAGCGATGGGCCTCCTCCAGCCAGCGCACGAGACCCGCCTCGCCCTCCCCGCCCGGCTCGTCCACGCAATCGTCCACCACGCGGCAGAACGAGTACAGAGCGTAGATCGCACGCCGCTTCCGCGCGGGCAGGATGCGGAAGGCGTAGTAGAAGTTCGTGCCGCTCTGGCGGGTGATGCGCGCGGCCAGGGAGGGAGGCAAGGGGGCGCCGCCTCAGGCCGCCCGGGCCGGCCAGCGCCAGGCGCGCCAGGCCAGCCGGGCCTTGCCGAGCAGGCCGTGGCGCGGCCGCCGCCGGAAGACGTCGTGGCCGGCGGCCTCGATGGCGTCCAGGATGCCGGACCCGCCGAGCCAGGTGAGCCGGAGCTCGAACCGCAGGTCGGGGCCCACGAGGTCGCACAGCGGCCGGCCCTTCTGGAAGAGCCCGCGCGTGCGCGCGATGAGCTCCGCCATCAGGGCCTGGAACTCCGGCGTGAGCCGGCCCGCGTTGAGGTCCCACTCCTTCACGCCGAAGCGGTCCATCAGCTCGCGCGGCGCGTAGATGCGCCCCTTGTGGAGGTCCACGGCCAGGTCCTGCCAGTGGTTGGCGAGCTGGAGGGCGGTGCAGATCGCGTCCGACAGGGGCGGGAGAGCGGGATCGGCGTACCCGAACACGATGAGCACGAGCCGGCCGACCGGATCGGCCGACCGCCGGCAGTAGTCGAGCACCTCCCCCCAGGTCTCGTACCGCGTCTTCACCGTGTCCTGGCGGAAGGCGGAGAGGAGGTCGAGGAGCAACGACTTCGGGACGTCGAGCCGGCGCACCGTCTCCCCGAGGGCGATGAAGATCGGGTCCTCCGCCCGTCCCTCGTAGGCGGCGTGCAGCCGCGCCTCCCACTGGTCGAGCTTCTCCGCGCGCATCCCCTCGTACATCGGCTCGTCCGCGAAGTCGTCGGCGGCGCGCGCGTAGGCGTAGAGGGCGTGGACGTAGGGCCGCTTGTCGCGGGGCACGAACAGGCCGACCGGGAAGTTCTCGTAGTGCGCGCGCACGCGCGCCTCGCAGAAGGCGAAGGCCTCGTCCACGGTCAGGGGCGGCATCAAGAGGACCGCGCGCCGGCTGCGTTGTCGAGGGCGACGCGGTCGACCGGGTCCAGCTCGATCTCGACGATCCCGAGGAGGCGGCCGTGCCCCAGGCGCGCGGGGACGGCGAGGGCGCGGCCGCGGTGGCCGTACTCTCCGGCCAGGACGGCCAGCACGGGCAGGAGGCTCGCGTCGGCGGAGAAAAGCGCGCGCAGCACGCGGGCGGCGGCGGCGGCGAGCGCCACCGGCCCCGGCCAGCGCCCCTCGACACGCGCCAGGGCGGCGCGGGCGGCGGCGGGAGCGAGGCGGTCGATCGCCAGGCCTCCCAGCGTGGCCGTGCCCCGCGGCATCACCAGGCGCCCCGGCGGCCGCCCGAGCACGATCGCGGCCACGTCGCGCGGGCGTCCGTCCGCGGCCAGCGCCAGGTGGCGGCGGAGGGCAGCCGCGATGGCGACGGGCGCGCTGCCGAGCACGCGGTCACGCGGGTACCCCCTCTCCACCGCCATCTCCACGACGGCCGGGTGGCCGCCCGCCACCACGAGGGGCGCGCGGCCGGCGGACGCGCGCAGGCGGTCGATCAGCTCGGCGGCTTCCGACGGCAGGCGGCCCGGGTCCAGCGACGGAGGGTCCGCCAAGGCGACCGCGTCGACCTCGCCCAGCGCGTCGAGGGGACCGCCCTCGACGAGGGTGTCGAACCCCTCGACGGGGCCGGACTGCAGGATGTCGAGGGCCTTGCCCTTCGCGCGTCCCACGTCGGGATCCAGGAGCAGGACGCGCCGGAAGGTCTCGCCCGCGGCCAGGCGCCGGGCCAGCGTCGCTCCCAGCTCGCCGGCCCCGATGACGGCGATGGTCTGCGGCATGTCGTGGAGAGGGCGATTCTAGCACCCGGGTCGGCGGCGGCCGGCGGCGGCCGGCGCTGGCCGGCGCGGCCCGGTGGCGGTTACGACCGCGCCACGACCATCATGGTCATGTCGTCCCGCGGCCGCTCACCGGCACAGAACGCGAGCACGTCCTCGCGGACACCATGGATGAGCTCGGCCGACGGAAGGGAGCCGTGCGCGAGCAGCCAGGCCTGGAGCCGCTCCTCCCCGTATTCGCGCTCCTGGGGGTCGAAGGCCTCCGTGATGCCGTCTGTGAACAGGAAGAGCCGCTCGCCGGGAGCGAGGACGGTCTCGCGCACCTCGAAAGGCGCCTCCGCCACGATGCCGAGGGCCATGCCGGTGGCGGCCAGGCGGTCGCTGGCGCCGGAACGCAGGACGAACGGTGCATTGTGCCCGCCGTTGACGTAGCGCAGGACGCCGCTGGCCGGATCGTACTCGCCGTAGAAGAGCGTGATGAGCCGGTTGGCCGGGATGTTGGCGTGGAGGTGCGCGTTGAGCGTCCGCATCAGATCGGCGCCGCGCAGCCCGGCGCTCAGCAGCGTGCGCAGGCTGCCCTGCAGGAGGGCCATCAGCAGCGCGGCCGGAATGCCCTTCCCGGCCACGTCGCCGATCGTGATCGCGATCGCATCGCCGCCGATCTCGATCACGTCGAAGTAGTCGCCGCCCACGGTGTTGGCCGGGCGCATGGCGACGTCGATGGAGGTGTCACCGCGCCGGAAGGGCTCGAACGGCAGCAGCCCGAACTGGATCTGGCGCGCGATCTCGAGGTCGCCCTTCAGGGCCAGCTTGTCCCGCAGCTCCATGATCAGGAGGCCGAAGAGCAGGGTGGCGGCGAGGAGGGCGATGGTGAAGATCGCGGGGACGTCCCAGTGCCCGCCGGCCAGGATGGCCAGGACGTAGCGCAGCCACCCCAGCGTGATCAGGGGGACCGCCACCGCGAACATGATGCGGCGCGCCGGGCTGAGGCGGAAGGCGGTGGCCAGGAACACCTTCCAGGCCACCAGCGGGTAACGCTCGTACCACGGGCGCGTCCACACCGGCGCCAGGTCCACCTCGCGCGTGAAGAACCGGAAGGCGTCGTGGGCGTCGTAGGTGAAGAGCTCGCGGAACGCCCGGGCGGACAGGTCGCGGGTGAAGAGGTCGTGCACGTTGTCCCAGTAGTCGTCGGAGAGGGCGCCGGGGGCGGCCCCGCCGGCCCGGGCCCGGGGCTTCGCGCGCTCGCCCACGCGGGCCGCGAGCGCGTCGAACCGGTGTCGCAAGTCGTCGAAATGAGGTGGTGCCAACGTCCTGGAATCTTATACGCGCGCGGCGGCCAGAAGTTCGTTCAATAGACCCAGACGATGCCGTAGCGGAGCAGCTTGACCTGCGTGCGCGCGGGCACGACGGTCGTGGACTGCAGGCGTCCGGGATCCACGCTCGTGCGCGAGGCCAGCTCCTGCTCCAGGTCCGCGATCTCCGCCTTGAGCGCCTCCACGCGCGACTCCGCCGTCCCTTCCATGCGGTTCTTGGACAGGACGGTGCCCGCCCCGGAGATCGTCCGCTTGCGGCCGGTGAAGAGGCCCACGTTCGAGAGGATGGCGGAGCCCAGGGCCACCCACTTCTCGGTGCGCCGGCCCGCGAGGTCGCGCTGCTGGGCCTCGAGGTCCAGCTTCTTCTTGTCCAGCCGGTCGCGCAGGCGGGCCAGGTCGGGCGAGGCGCCCTGGCCGAGGCGGGCGGCGAAGGCGTCGCGGCCCTCACCCGCCTGCGAGGTGTCCTTCGTGACCGGATCCGTCCAGAGCGTCACCGCCAGCTCGCCGGGCAGCCGGTCCTTGATCGCCTTCTCGAGCTCGCGCGTCGCCCCGCGGTCGCCGAGGTAGACGGGCAGGTCGGTGAAGCGGACACCGGACGGCGGGACGTCGGCGAGCGCCTCCTCGTCGACGGACAGCTCCTGGCCGTCGAAGACCTCCGCCGCGGACGGGGCGTCGAGCGGCCAGGCGCGCAGGCCGACCGTCTCTTCCGTGCCCTTGTAGCGGACGGCGTACTTCACGAGCAGGTACGGGTCGGCCACCTCGCCCCCGAAATGCTTCAGGAACGCCTGGGAGAGGCCGGAGGGGGCCACCGGCGCGGCGATGCCTCCCGCGCGCGCGGCGGACGGAGCGGGCGCCCCGCCGGGGACCCTGGCGGGAGCGGAGGCGCCGGCGGCGGGCGCCCGGTCGGCGGTGAGCCGCGAGATCTCCTCGCGCGTGAGAGGCCCGCGGAGGTACGACATGGCCCACCGCGATTCGACGAGCACGGGCGCGGCCCGGTGGACGTCGTGCAGGAGGAAGACGCGCTGGCCGGTGGCCTCGAGCAGGGTGTCGACGGTCCCGGCGGCCATGCCCGCCCCGGTCAGCCCGTCGCGCAGGCGCTCGCGGTCCTGCGCGGTCTGCAGCCTCCCCACCAGCCACACGCCGATGTTGGCCAGGCCCTTGTAGTCGAGGTCCACGGGGTTCTGCGTGGCCAGCACCACGCTCACGCCCTGGGCCCGCGCCTGCTTGAGCAGCGTGAGCAGCGGGCGCTTGGGGGGCGGGTCGGCGGGATGGGGCGGGAAGTAGCCGTAGATCTCGTCCATGTACACGAGCGCGCGGAGCTCGGAGGTCCCGCCCTGGCGGCGCATCCACGTCTTGACCTTGTCCAGCACGAGCGCGGTCACGAACAGCCGCTCCGCGTCCGAGAGGTGGGCGGTGGAGACGATGGACAGCCGCGGACGTCCGTCGGGGGCGCGGAGCATCCGCTCGACGTCGAGGGGCTCGCCTTCCCGCCAGTCCTCGAACGACGGGGAGGCCAGGAGGTTGTTGAGGGCAAGCATGAGGGCCTCGCGCTCCTTCCGCGGGTACACCGTCTCCACGGGCAGCGCGCCCAGCTTGTCGAAGGGAGGGTCGGCGACGGCCGGGATGAGCGCCTCCAGGCTCGTCCCCTGGCCGGCGCGCCAGGCCTTCTCGATCAGGGTGCCGAGCAGGATCGCCTCCCGCGAGCGCAGGGGGTCGGCCTCGATTCCGACCAGGCCGAGCAGGCCGGCCACGATCCCCGTGATCTCGTCGCGGAGCTCCTCCTCCTGGTCCTCGAAGCCACCCTTGGGCGCATCGAGCGACTGCAGCAGGCCGAGCGGCACGCCCACGCGCGATCCAGGCGTGTAGAGAACGGCCTCGTGGCTGCGGCGCAGCTCCGCGACGTCGCGCGCGGAGAGCCCCCAGGCGGCCAGGCCCTTGGTCCACTGCTCCGCCGCTTCCGCCCCCGCCTGCTCGCGCGTCTGGCCCTTCCGGCGAGCGGCGTCCGGATCCACCCAGGCCGCGAACTGGGACGCTTCGAGGCGGTCGAACAGGAGGAGGAGGTTCGAGAGATCTCCCTTGGGATCGATGGCCAGGACGGGAGTTCCCCGCTTCAGCGCTTCCTCGATGAGCACGATGGCCAGGCCGGTCTTGCCCGATCCCGTCATCCCGACGATCAGGCCGTGTGTGAGCAGGTCCGTGGGATCCAGGTCCAGGCGGCCGCGCGGCTTTCGCGTGGCGGCGTCGAGCTCGTTGCCGAGGAACAGTCCCTGCTGGCCCATGGGCGCGAGTATAGGTGATCGCTCTGCGAGCACACCAGTGTCTCCGCGCGCGGACAGGCGCTAGCGGTAACGTGCTGTCTTTTCAGAGACTTGAGACCGGCATACCCGTTGCACCAGGCGTGGTCGGCTCCCCTGCTTCCGCTCGGGACCAAGGAGGCGATGATGAAACCGAACTGGATGCCGGGAGTCGCCGCCCTGATCGGGCTTGCGCTCGCCGGCCCCACGTCGGCCGAGCCCCGCGACATCTACGAGCGCGGGCCGTACCGGTACGAGGCCTACGCCAACCGTATCGGCTTCGACAACGGCTACGAGGACGGCCTGAGGCGCGGGCGCCACGACGGTGACAGGGGAGATCGGTTCGACCTGGCGCGCGACAGCCGGTATCGCGACGGTGACCACGGCTACCGGCGATCCTACGGACCGCGGTCGGACTACGTGCGCTCCTATCGGAGCGGCTACGCGCAGGGCTATCGTGACGGGTTCGCGCCCTTCCGGTACGGCCGCCGGGGGTACGGCGCGCGCGACGGCTACTACGGTCGGGACGGAGACGGTCGCGACGGCTACTACGGTCGGGACGGATACAACTACCGCGACCGCCAGTACTAGGCGACGGCGGCGCGGACGGCCGGCGATGGGGCGGGACCTCCCGCCCCATCCGCATTTTGGGGCCGGGCAGCCCCCCCTGCTAGAATCGGGGATCGGGTCAGGGGCCCTTCGCCGCGCATGAGCAAATCACGCCACTATTGGAAAGAGATCGCCGCCTTCAAGGGGCAGCTCTCCGAGGCGATCCCCATCGAGGAGCTGCGGGAGCTGCACGAGCGCGACGCCCGGCGGCACCTCCTCTATGCGGCCCGCCAGTTCGGGATCGTGGCCGTCTGCAGCGTCGCCCTCTGGCACCTCACGAACCCGCTCCTGTGGGTGCCGCTGGCCATCCTCCAGGGCTTCACGTTCTTCAACATGACGACCCTCCTGCACGAGGTCGTCCACAACTCCGTCTTCCGGTCCACCCAGCACGGGTGGGAGCGCGCGCTCGGCCTCGCCTACGCGAGCACGAGCGGCATCTCGGCCAGCCAGTTCACCCGCTGGCACCTCGACCATCACGACAACCTCGGCGACGACCAGGACGACCCCAAGCGCCACTGGCTCTCGCCCAAGCGCAACGCCCGCTGGTTGAAGCTGCTCTACTGCACGCCCGTCCTGATGCCGCTCTATTTCCGGGCCGCCGCCTCGGAGGCGAGGAGCTACGAGCCGGAGCTGCGTCGGCGGATCGGCAACGAGCGGCTGGCCACGATGGCCCTGCAGCTCTCGATCATGGGCGCCCTGTTCTACTTCGGCGGCTGGGGTCCGATGCTGCGGATCCAGATCGTCCCCTACTTCCTCGTGTTCCCGGTCGCCTTCACCCTCAACCGCCTCGGCCAGCACTACAACATCGACCCCACGCATCCCCTGAAGTGGGCCACGCTGATGAAGCCGAGCCGGATGTGGGACTTCCTCTTCGTGTACTCGAACTACCACCTCGAGCACCACTACTTCCCGCGCGTCCCCTTCTACAACCTCCGGAAGGTCCACTTGCGGCTGCGGCCGCTCTACGGCCGCCTCGGCCTCAAGGCGCACACGTACCGGGAGATCGTCTGGCAGTGGTTCGTGCTCAACCGCGCCCCCCACACGGACTGGGAGCTCGCGGAGCGTCGTCCGCCCGGACCGCCGGCGCCGACGACACGCGACGATCAGCAGCCAAAGGTGACGACCAGCGCGCCCTCGGGCCGCGTCGCCGCCCGCGTCGTCACTCACTGAGACGCGCCCTCGGGCGCGGATGCGGCCGGCGGTCAGGCCTTCGTCGTCCGGTGCCGGTCCGCCCACGTCGCCCAGAAGGCGAGGAGCACCCCCGGCATCGTGCTGAGCGCGATCGCGCGCACGCTGGGCGGCGGGGGACCGAAGGCGGCGGCGAGGTAGATGACGACGAGCAGGGCCACGAGCGCGAGAAGGCCGTAGCGGCCCACGCCGTCGCGAGCACGCGTCGACGACAGGTAGAGCCAGACCCCGGCCACGAACATCAGGCTCTCGACCGCCAGCGTGCCCGGGACCGAGTTCCAGAGGCCGAGCCCCAGCTTCGTGGAGACGCCGGGGGCCAGCGGCATGTCCGGCCGGTGCGAGACGAAGTCGAGCACCCAGTGGCTGACCACGGCCGCCGCCAGCCAGACCGCGGCGCGCGCCCGCCGCACGCGCCACCAGTGGAGGGCACCGAACAGGGCGCCCCACGCGACCACGGTCACGAGGCTGTGCGAGATCGGATAGGAGTCGAACCGGAGGGGGGTGAACGCGGTGTCACCGGGAGCGATGGTGACCCGCTCGACTCCGGCCAGGAGGAGGTACGGCCAGATCACGTCCGGGAGCTGGGCGGCGGCGATGTACGCACCCAGCGAGGCTCCCGGCTCGGCCCGGCGGGCGGCGAAGGCGACGGCGAAGTGCCCGATGAACATCGACGGCGTGGATGATGGCAGCCGGCCGCGCCGGCGGCAAGCGCGCGGCGTGCCGGGCGGTGGGGAACACGAGAGCGCACGTCGTCAGTGTGCCGGCCCCGCCGCCGCCCCCGCCGCGGCGCAAAGCATGAGGTCGCTCTCGTTGGCCTCGTGCGAAGAGAGCTCGGCGATCACCGCCGCGATGTGCGCGGCCAGCCGGTAGAACGCCTCCCCGTCCAGCGGGGTGCTGGCCGCGCCTTCCGCCAGCGTGCGGCAGGCCTCGAGCAGCCGGCGGTGCTGCGCCTGGAGGCCATCAATCTGTTCCGCCGTGTCCGGCATCGCCCGCAGGACCTGCGGGTACAGGCCGCCCGGCTCCTCCTCCCCGCGGAAGTGCCGCTCGAGGCGCACCGAGAGATCCTGCAGCCGCGCGGCGAGCTCGGCACACCAAGGCCCGCCTTCGCGGACGGGAGGCGTATGGATCGCCATGTCGGCCAGCTCGTCCATCGCCCGCCGCAAGTACCGGTGCTCTTCGACGACGGCGGGCGCGGCGGCCAGGCGGCCGGGGAGAAGGGGCATGACGGCCTCCAGGCTTGACGCTAGGCAGGGTGCTCGGGCCGCACAATGGACCGAAGGGCCCGGGTGGCCGGACCGGGTGGCTGGTGGAGGTGGCCGGCCCCCGCCACACGGTGCATGCGCCCTGGTACGGGCACATCATGCGGCGGGCGAGCCTGGCTGCTATGCCTGTCCCGGAGGTGATCGTCATGAACGATTTCGTCTCGTCCCTGATGGCCGAGGTCAAGGCGAAGAACCCCGCGGAGCCGGAGTTCCATCAGGCCGTGCAGGAGGTGGCGGAATCGCTCGCCATCGTCCTCGACAAGCACGCCGAGTACCGTCACGCCCGCGTCCTCGAGCGGATCATCGAGCCGGAGCGGGTCATCCTGTTCCGCGTCCCCTGGGTGGACGACCGCGGCCAGGTGCAGGTCAACCGGGGCTTCCGCATCGAGATGAACAGTGCGATCGGCCCCTACAAGGGCGGCCTGCGCTTCCATCCGTCCGTCAACCTCGGGATCCTGAAGTTCCTCGCCTTCGAGCAGGTCTTCAAGAACTCGCTCACCACGCTGCCAATGGGCGGCGGGAAGGGCGGCAGCGACTTCGACCCCAAGGGGAAGAGCGACAACGAGGTCATGCGGTTCTGCCAGTCGTTCATGGCCGAGCTGTTCCGCCACATCGGGGCGAACACGGACGTGCCGGCGGGCGATATCGGCGTGGGCGGCCGCGAGATCGGGTACCTGTTCGGCCAGTACAAGAGGCTGCGGAACGAGTTCACCGGCGTGCTCACCGGCAAGGGCCTCAACTGGGGCGGCTCCCTGATCCGCCCCGAGGCCACCGGCTACGGCGCCGTCTACTTCGCGCAGGAGATGCTGGGCAGCAAGGGCGAGTCGCTCCGGGGCAAGAGGTGCCTCGTCTCCGGCAGCGGCAACGTGGCGCAATACACCGTGGACAAGCTCATCGAGCTGGGAGCCAAGCCGCTCACGCTGTCGGACTCCTCCGGCCATGTGTACGACGAAGCGGGCATCGACCGCGAGAAGCTCGCGTTCGTGATGGACCTCAAGAACGTCCGGCGCGGACGCATCAAGGAGTACGCGGACAGGTTCAAGGGCGCGGCCTACGCACCGGTGGACGCCAAGGCCGAACACAACCCGCTCTGGGACCACAAGGCGGACTGCGCGTTCCCGAGCGCCACCCAGAACGAGATCAACGGCAGGGATGCGGCCAACCTCCTGCGCGGCGGCGTGAAGGTGGTGGCGGAGGGCGCGAACATGCCCACCGACCTCGACGGCGTCGTGCAGTTCCTGGACGCCAGGATCCTCTATGGCCCGGGCAAGGCCGCCAACGCCGGCGGGGTGGCCGTGTCCGGCCTGGAGATGGCGCAGAACAGCATGCGATTCTCCTGGACGCGCGAGGAGGTGGACAACCGGCTCCACATCATCATGAAGAGCATCCACAAGGCCTGCGTGGAGACGGCGGAGCGCTTCGGCACCCCCGGCAACTACGTCAACGGAGCGAACATCGCGGGGTTCCTGAAGGTCGCCGACGCCATGCTCGACCAGGGCGTGGTCTAGAGCCCCCGCGGCGGCACGGCGCGCCGAAGGCGGCGGCGCACGGAGGGGAGCGTATCATCCGACCGGATCGAGGCCGACCGTGAGGGTGCCGTCCGGCGCACCGCGGCTTGTCCGCGAGCACGACTTCCACGACCTCATGCGCCACCGCGTCATGGAGGTCCTGCTCGTCTCGAGCCCCTACGACTGGTTCCTGCTCGAGGAGGCGGGCCAGATCAGCGAGCGGATGCGGGGCGAGTTCCGCAACCTCGACCTCCACTATGGACCCGGCCTGACCCCCGCCCGCTCCGGCGGGGAGGCCCTCGCCATGGCCCGCGAGCGCCGCTGCGAGCTGATCGTCACCACCCTGCGGCCGGGCGACATGAACGCGGCCGAGCTGGCGCGGCGCCTGCGGCAGGAGGGCCTGCCCATCCCCGTCGTGGGCCTCGCCTTCGACACGCGCGAGCTGAGCGACTTCCTTGCCCGCAACGACGCCTCCCTTCTCCACCGCATCTTCCTGTGGCAGGGCGACACCCGCATCCTCCTCGCCATCGTGAAGGACGTCGAGGACCGCCTGAACGTGGCCCACGACGTGCGCGCGGTGGGGGTGCAGGTGATCCTGGTGGTCGAGGACAACGTCCGGTACTACTCGTCGCTGCTGCCCGTCATCTACGGCGAGCTGCTCCACCAGAGCCAGCGCGTGATCACGGAGGCGGCCAACATCGCCCAGAAGATCATGCGCATGCGCGCGCGGCCCAAGATCCTGCTCTGCTCGACCTACGAGGAGGCCTGGTCGTTCTTCGAGGCCTACCGGGACGACGTCCTGGGCGTGATCTCCGACGTCGAGTTCCCCCGCGGAGGCGAGGTGGCGGCGGACGCGGGACTCGAGCTGGCACGCGAGATCCGGCGGCCCTGCCCGGACGTCCCCGTCCTCCTCCATTCCGCGCGGCCGGAGCACGAGGCGGCCGCGCGCGCCGCCGGCGCCGACTTCCTGCTCAAGGGGTCGCCCCTGCTCCACGAGGAGCTGCGCCGGGTCATGACGGGCGACTTCGGCTTCGGCGACTTCGTCTTCCGTCTCCCCGACGGGGCGGAAGTGGGCCGCGCCACCGACCTCCGCACCCTCGAGGAGCAGCTCGGCCGCGCCCCCCCGGAGTCGATCGCCTATCACGCGGAGAGGAACCACTTCTCGAAGTGGCTCAAGGCGCGCACGGAGTTCGCGCTGGCCCAGGAGCTGCGGCCGCGCCACGTCCAGGAGTTCGGCGGAATCGAGCCGCTGCGCGCGTACCTCATCCAGGCCCTGTCCGCCTATCGCCGCGCGCGCTCCCGGACCACCATCGCCGACTTCGACCGCGAGACCTACGACGCCAGCGGCGACTTCTACCGCATCGGTGGCGGATCGCTGGGCGGCAAGGCCCGCGGCCTGGCCTTCGTCCGCCTGCTGCTGGCCGACGCCGGGCTGGAGCGCGAGTACGACGGCATCGCGATCGGCGTCCCCCCGGCAGTGGTGCTGGGCGCCGACGTCTTCGACGAGTTCCTCGACCTCTCCCTTCTGCGGGACTTTGCCCTGCCCGGCGGAGACGACGCCGAGATCGAGGCGCGCTTCCTGGCCGCGCCCTTCCCGGACGAGCGCGCGCGGGAGCTGGCGGCGTTCCTGGAGCGGGTGGACCATCCGCTCTCCGTCCGCTCGTCGAGCCTGCTGGAGGATTCGCGCTACCAGCCCTTCACCGGCGTCTATGAGACGTTCATGCTCGCCAACGACGGCCCCTCCCTGGCCGCCCGTCTCGAGGAGCTGCTGCGCGCGGTCAGGCGCGTCTACGCCTCGACCTTCTCCCGGCGCGCCCGGGGGCACGTGCGCGCCACTCCCTACCGCCTGGAGCAGGAGAAGATGGCGGTGGTCATCCAGCGCGTGGTGGGGGCACGCCACGGACCGCGCTTCTACCCCGACCTGTCCGGGGTGGTCCGATCGCACAACTTCTACGCCACCGCACCCCTGCGCGCGGAGGACGGCATCGCCGCGGTCGCGCTCGGCCTCGGGCGCACGGTGGTCGAGGGCGGCAACTGCGTGCGCTTCTGCCCACGCGATCCGCAGCGCCGGATCGATCTCGCCTCGGTGGGCGGGGCGCTGGAGACGTCACAGCGCTCGTTCTGGGCCCTCGCCCTCGGCGAAGGCCGGGCACGGGCCCCGGGGGACGAGATGCGCGAGACGCTCTTCGGCCTCGACGCCGCGGAGGCGGACGGCACGCTGGCCGCGGTCGGCTCGACGTATTCGGCCGAGAACGACGCCCTCTACGACGGGATCTCCCGCCCCGGCGTGCGCCTGGTGACGCTGGCCCCGCTCCTCAAGCACCACGCGTTCCCGCTGGCCGACATCCTGTCCCGCCTCCTGGACCTTGGACGGTGGGGAATGGGCGCGCCGGTGGAGATCGAGTTCGCGGCGACGCTGGAGCCGACGCCGGGCGCGGGGCAGGAAGTCGGGATCCTCCAGATGCGCCCGCTCGCGCCGTCCTTCGAGCCCGAGACCCTGGAGATCGGGACCCTGCCCGCCGACGCGGTGCTGTGCCGCAGCGCGAGCGTGCTCGGCCACGGCAGCATCGACGACGTGCGGGACGTGGTGGTGGTGGACCGCCAGCGGTTCGATCGCGCGCAGAGCCAGCAGGTCGCGCGGGAGCTGTCCCAGTTCGACGCCGAGCTCGTCTCCGAGGACCGTCCGTACCTGCTCGTCGGCGTCGGGCGCTGGGGATCGCGCGACCCCTGGATGGGGATCCCGGTCACCTGGGACCAGATCGCGGGAGCGCGCGCGATCGTGGAGGCGGGCTTCCGGGACTTCAGGGTCGCCCCTTCGCAGGGCACGCATTTCTTCCAGAACCTGGTGTCGTTCAATGTCGGGTACTTCACCGTCAACCCGGACGCGGGGGACGGGTTCGTGGACTGGAGCTGGCTGGCCGCGCAGCCCGTGGTCCGCCAGACGGCGTACGTGCGGCACCTGCGGCTCTCGCGGCCGGTGGTCGTGAAGATGGACGGCCACCGGGGGGAGGGCGTGATCCTCAAGCCGGTCGGCGAACCCTGACCCGGGGGCACCCGAGCCCGGCCCGGCCCGGCCCGAGCGCCCTCGCCCCCGGATTGACCGGACCGGAAAGGGGCTAGCCGGCCTTCTCCTGGTCGGGCGCTTCCCAGACCAGGTTGCGGAGGCCGGTGAGCGAGCTGGTCACGCGCAGCGTGCCCTCGCGGACCAGCAACTGGGTGCCGTGGCAGATGGCGCTGAACAGGCCCTGGATCGGGAGCGCGGTCAGGCCGGGGTGGAAGCCGACCCAGGCGTTGCGGCCGCTGGCCTTGGCCACGTAGAGCGCGCGGTCGGCGACGCTGATCACCTGCTCCCAGCTCAGGGCGTCGAGCTGCTCGCGGAAGAACGGGTAGCAGGCGAACCCGACCGAGCAGGTCGTGCGCACCACGCGACCCTCGCCGATCTCGAACACGTGCTGGGCCACTCGGGCGCGGATCCGCTCCGCCAGCTCGACCAGGCCGTCGCCGCTGAGGTCGCGGGCCACGAGCAGGAACTCGTCGCCGCCCCACCGCACGATGATGTCGGAGCTGCGGCTGACCGACTTCAGCAGGTCGCGGAGCTGGCGCAGCACGGCGTCGCCGGCGGCGTGGCCGGCGGAGTCGTTGATGGTCTTGAAGTGGTCGAGGTCGATCATGATGAACGCGAGGTCCAGGAGGTCGGGCGTGATCGGGCCCTCGGCCAGCCGGTTGTACCGGCGGTGCAGGAGCGCGACTTCCTTCTCGATGTACTCGGTCAGGAAGCGGCGGTTGGCCAGGCCGGTGAGGGAGTCGGTGATGCTGGCCTGGCCCAGGTCGTGGTTGGCCTTCTCCAGCTCGCGCTGGCGCTCGCTGAGCTCGCGCGTCCGCTCCTGGACCCGGAACTCGAGGACGCGGGCGTACTCCGCCTCGCGGTCGAACTTCCGCTGCTGGATGCGGGCCATGCCGAAGATCGCCCCGACCAGGAACACGGAGTAGCCGGTGAAGGCCCAGGGGGTGGCCCACGGCGGAGCGGCCACGTCCACCGCCACCGCCACGCCCTCCTCGTTCCACTTGCCGTCGCTGTTGGCGCCCTTGACGCGGAAGGTGTAGTGGCCGGGGTTGAGGTTCGTGTAGCTGACGGCGCGGCGCCCGCTCAGGGGCACCCACTCCGGATCGAAGCCCTCGAGCTTGTACGAGAACCGGTTGCGGGCGGGCGCGGTGTAGTCCAGGGCCGCGAACTCGAGGTTCAGGACCTTGTCCCGGAAGCCGAGGCGGATGCGCTGCGTCTCGTCCGCGGGCCCGCTCACCGGCCGGTGCCCGACGTTCACCGCGGTGAGGACCACCGCCGGCGCCTTGCCCGCCTGGCGCAGCCGGTCCGGCATGAAGGCGTTGAAGCCGTTGTTGCCGCCGAAGAACAGCTCGCCGCTCGTGCTCTGGTACCAGGCGCCGAAGTTGAACTCGCTGGCCTGGAGGCCGTCGGCCACGCCGTAGTTCACGAACTCGCCCGTGCGGGGGTCGAGCCGCGCGATGCCGTTGTTGGTGCTGAGCCAGAGCCGGCCCTGGCGGTCGCTCACGATGCCGTACACCACGTCGCTGGGGAGGCCGTTGCGGGAGGTGAAGGTCTCGAAGGAGGCGCCGTCGGCGTGGAGATGGCTCAGCCCGCTGTGCGTGCCCACCCACAGGGAGCCGGCGGCGTCCACGTAGAGGGCGTGCACCCAGTCCGTGGGCAGGCTCCGCGGGTCGCCCGCGCGATTGACGAAGTGCTCGAAGCGGCCGCTGTGGGGGTCGAGCAGGTCGAGCCCCTTCTCCATCGTCGCCACCCAGAGCCGCCCGTCGGCGGCCTCGGCCAGGGCGCCCACGCGGTCGCCGCCCAGGCTCGAGGGGTCCTTGGCGTCGTGGCGGAAGTGCGTGAACCGCTCGGTCTGGGGATCGAAGCGCTCGAGCCCGCCGCCGTAGGTGCCGAGCCAGAGGTGGCCGTCGGCGTCCTCGAGGATCGAGGTGATCCCGTTCGAGCTCAGGCCCCGGGGCGCGCGGGGGTCGCTGCGGTAGGTCTTGATCGCGCCGGTGGCCGCGCTCAGGCGCACGAGGCCGGCGTCTCCGGTGCCGATCCAGAGATCGCCCCGGTGGTCGTGGTGCAGGGCCATCACGCGATCGCTGGGGAGGCCCTTGGGCCGCTTGGGATCGTGGCGGTAGGGCGCCATCTCCCCCGCCGTCCGGTCCATCAGGTAGAGGCCGGCGTCGAAGGTGCCGACCCAGAGACGGCCGGCACGGTCCTCGGAGAAGGAGGTCACGTGGCCGCTGCCCAGCCCGACCGGGCTGTCGGTGTCCGGAGCCACGTGGCCGAACTGCCAGCTCAGCGGGTTCCACTTGTGGGCGCCGCCCAGGCGCGTCCCCACCCACAGCACGCCACCGCGGTCCTGGGCCAGGGCGAGGACGTGGTCGTCGGCGAGGCTGTTCGGGTTGCGCGAGTCCTGGCGGTAGTGGGCGAAGTTCCCGTGGGCTTCGTCGAAGAGGTCGAGACCGCCGAAGGTCCCCACCCAGATGCGGCCGTCCGCGTCCTGGAGGATCGCGCGCACCTGGTCGTGGGAGAGGCTGCCGGGCACGGCGGGGTCGTTGCGGAAGCGCTCGAACTTTCCAGTGGCGACGTCGAGGCGGTTCACGCCACCGGCGGAGGTGCCGACCCAGAGCGCGCCCGCGCTGTCGCCCTGGATCGCCCGCACCTTGCTGTCGCTGAGGCTGCCGCTATCGGCGGGGTCGGCACCGTAGTGCGCGAACGTCTCGCCGTGCCGGCACCCGAGCAGCTTGTCATTCGGGTCCCCCGAACACAGGACGTCGAGGCCGCCGTCCGTGCCGACCCAGAGCCGTCCCTTGGCGTCGAGGAAGAGGGCGTACACGCGGTCGTCGGCCAGGCTGGCCGGGTTGGCGGCGTCGTGGGTGAACGGCTGGAGCTGGCCGGTGGCGACGTCGAGCCGCAGCAACCCGGTGTCGCGGGTCCCGATCCAGAGCGCCTCACCCGAGCGCGCGAAGCGGATGGCGCGGATGTGGCGCCCGCCCACGTTGTCCTGGCGGACGATGCGATCGGAAGCGCGGCGCCACGTGGCCAGGCCGTTGGCGGTGGCGATCCAGAGGTCGCCCTTGGCGTCCTCCTCCACGTCCCACACGAAGCTGCTCGGGAGCGAAGCCACGTCGGCGGGGTCGTGCCGGTAGACCTTGAAGCCGGTCCCGTCGTAGCGGTTCAGCCCGTCCTCGGTGGCCAGCCAGATGTAGCCCCGCCGGTCCTGGAGGACGTCCATGACCGACGACTGGGACAGGCCCTGCTCGAGGCCGAGATGGTCGAAGCGGATCGGACGCACGGGCGCCGCCCCCACCGCGGCCGGCCAGGCCAGGGCGGCGAGGGCGAAGGCGCTCACGGCAAGTCTGGTTCGATCAAGGTTCATGATTCCGCTCTTCACGAGGCGTCTCATGACGCGAGGATGGGGCCGATGCCGTGACGCAGCAGCTCGGCGAACATCTCGGCCGGCACGGCCGGCGAGAAGAGAAAGCCCTGGTATTCGCTGCACCCATGGCGCCGAAGGAAATCCATCTGACCTTCCTCCTCTACGCCTTCCGCCACCACGCGCAGACCCAGCTGGCGGGCCATGGCGATCGTCGCGCTGGTGATCGCGGCATCTTCCGAGGAGCTGGCGACTCCCCGTACGAACGACTGGTCGATCTTCAGGACGTCGATCGGGAACTGCTTCAGGTAGACGACGGCGGAGTTGCCGGTGCCGAAGTCGTCGATGGCCAGCCGCACGCCCATCTCGCGGATGGCGTGGAGCTGGCGGAGGATGTCGGGGTCGGAGCGGAGCACGCCGCGCTCGCTCAGCTCCAGCTCGAGGAGGATCGGCGCGATCCCCGTCTCGTCCAGGCTCTCGCGGACGACCTGGGCCAGGTCACCGCGGACGAGCTGGCAGAGCGAGACGTTGACGGCGATCCGTGCCTTGGGCAGGCCGGCGTCGATCCAGGACCGCGCCTGGCGGCACGCGGTGCGCAGCACCCAGCTCCCGATCGGCACCATGAGGCCGAGCTCCTCGGCCAGGGGCACGAACTCGGAAGGCGGGATGCTGCCGAGCTCGGGCGACTCCCAGCGCAGAAGCGCCTC
The DNA here is from genome assembly GCA_041481445.1 of Vicinamibacteria bacterium. Lineage (GTDB taxonomy): Bacteria > Acidobacteriota > Vicinamibacteria > Fen-336 > Fen-336 > AA29. Next base: position 547 of record JBGPBV010000079.1, on the reverse strand, counting down.
CGCGGCGCAGATCGTGGAGGACGGCCCCTCCACAAGCGGCTGGTAGTGCACTCGGAACTCCTCGCGAGAGAGGGCGTTGGCCAGCAGGCGGGTGATGGCGCGGCTGCGCTCGGTCACGCGGCGCGACGTCTGGCCGTAGAACCGGATGGCGCCGCCGCTCTCCACCGCCTCCGAGGCCGCCAGCTCCGCCTTCTGGATCAGCGCTTCCGCGGTGGTGCCGTCGGCGGGGGCCAGGGCCACCCCGACGCTCGTGGAGAGGACGATCTCCTCGTCGGCGGCGAAGTAGCGCCCGGAGAGCCGGTCGAGCAGCAGGCGGACGGTGGTCTTGGCCTCCTGCCAGCCGGGAAGTCCGGTCAGCATGGCCGCGAAGAGGCCGCCCCCGACCCGCGCCGCCATCGACATCGACGGGCCGGCGGTCGAGCGCAGCACCTCTTCCGAGCGCAGGCCGGCGATCAGGCGCTGCGCGACCTGCTGCAGCACGGAGTTCGCGCGGGCCCGTCCCAGGCGGCTGTTGACGACCACCAGGTGCTCGATGTCGAAGAGAGCG
>JBGPBV010000078.1:0-28884 GCA_041481445.1 Vicinamibacteria bacterium | reverse complement strand
GCGTCTTTCGTCCAGGGCCCCGGTGCGCCCGGAGGGAGGCGACCCCGCGATGTGGTCATCGACGGCCGTCGAGCGACTGGGCCAGGACGTCCGCTACGGGCTTCGGACGCTGAAGAGGAACCCCGCCTTCGCGGCCGTCGCCATCGGGACTCTCGGCCTCGGCATCGGCGTCAACACCGCCATGTTCAGCGTCCTGGACGCCGTCCTCCTGCGCAAGCCCCCATTCCAGGATCCGGATCGGCTGGTCACCCTGCGCCAGTCCTTCCCGAAGATCGGCGAGCTCGCCGTCAACGCCGCCCCCGCCGAGTACCTCGACTACCGCGACCGCACGCGCGCTTTCTCGTCGATGGCGGGCTACGAGGAGGCCGTCTTCGACCTGACGGGCGGCGACGAGCCCGCGCGCGTCACCGGCGCCCGCGTCACCCACACGCTGTTCTCTACCCTCGGGGTCTCCGCCGTGGCCGGCCGCACCTTCTCGGCCGCGGAGGACCGGGACGGCGCGCCCAGGGTCGCCCTCCTGAGCTACGAGCTCTGGCAGCGCCGTTTCGGTGGACGTCCGGAGGCGATCGGATCCGTCGTCCGGCTCAGCGAGCAGCCGTACACCGTCGTGGGCGTGATGCCGCGGGGGTTCGAGTTCCCCCTGCTCCCGACCAGCGTCGGCGATCCCCCGGCGGTCTGGGTGCCCATGGCCTTCACGGCCCGGGAGATCGAGCAGCGCGCCTCCGAGTTCCCGGTGGGCGTGGTCGCGCGCCTTCGCCCCGGTGTCGGCCGGGAGCAGGCCGAGCTTGACGTCCGCCGCGTGGCCGACGACTTCCAGCGCGAGCATGGCGACATCTACACCGGCAACGTCCGTCTCCAGGTGGACATCGACGCGCTCGGCGCCCGCGCGGCCGCGCAGGCGCGCCCCCTCCTCTTCACCCTCGCCGGCGGCGTCGGCTTCGTCCTCCTGATCGCCTGCGCCAACGTGGCCGGCCTGCTCCTGGCCCGGGCGGCCGCCCGCGAGCGCGAGATGGCGGTGCGCAGCGCCCTCGGGGCCAGCGCCCCACGCCTGGTCGCGCAGCTCCTGACCGAGAGCGCGCTCCTGGCCACGCTCGGCGCCGCCCTCGGGTGCGCGATCGCCCCGGCCCTCCTGCGGGCGGTCGCCGCCCTCTGGCCCTCCTCTCCCGCCGGCCTGCCCGAGGCCGGCCTCGACTTGCGCGTGCTCGCGTTCACCCTCGCCGTCTCCGTGGCGGCGTCGATCCTGTGCGGCCTCGCTCCCGCCCTGGGCGGGACGCGCCTGGACCTCGCGATCTCGCTGCGCCAGGCCGGCCGGGCCGGGGCCTCGCGCGAGCGGCACCGCCTGCAGGCGGGGCTGGTGGTGGCCGAGACCTGCGCCGCGGTCGTCCTCCTCGTCGGGGCCGGCCTGCTCCTGCACAGCCTCACCGAGGTGTTGCGGGTGCCCCCGGGGTTCGTCCCCGACGGCGTGGTCCTCGCGCGCACGACCTTCAACCGCCAGCGCTATCCCTCCGGGGACCGGCGCCGCGAGGCCGAGCGCGAGATGGCGCGCCGGCTGGCCGCCCTGCCCGGCGTCGACGCCGTGGCCGTCACCACGCACGTCCCCCTGGCCGACCAGCGCCAGATCGGCTTCATCCTCGAGGGCGAGGACGACCGGGCGGTGCGTTGGGCCGACAACGCGCTGGTGAGCGGCGAGTACTTTGCGGTCATGGGGATCCCGCTGCGGCAGGGGCGAACCTTCGGTCCCGAGGACACGCAGGCGGCGCCCGGCGCCGCCGTCGTGAACGAGTCGATGGCGCGGCACCTCTGGCCGGGAGAAGGCGCCGTCGGCAAGCGGATCCTCTGGGGCGGCCGCGCGCTCACGATCGTGGGTGTCGCCGGCGACGTCCACATCCAGGCGCTGGAGGCGGCGGTCAATCCCACGATCTACACGCCGGTGTACCAGACGGAGAGCGGCGCCACCACGAGCGCCGTCTTCATCCTGCGCACGCGCCTGGCCCGCGCCACTGCCTTCTCGTCCCCGGTGCGCGCCGCGATCTGGTCCGTGGACCGGGACGTGCCCGTCTTCGACATACGGCCGATGAGAGAGATCGTGTCCCGCTCGCTCGGGACGCGGAGCTTCGCCGTGGCCATGCTGTCCGCGTTCGCGGGCGTCGCTCTCGCCCTCGCCGTCATCGGCCTCTACGGCGTGCTCTCGTACGCGGTGGCCCAGCGCACGTCGGAGCTCGGCCTGCGCGTCGCCCTGGGCGCGACTCCTTCGAACGTGCTGGCCCTGGTCCTGGGCGACGGGATGCGCCTGACCGCGCTCGGCGCCGCCCTGGGCGTGGCCCTGGGCGCGGCCACCGCGCGCTCGATGTCCGGCCTCCTCTTCGGAGTCCGGCCCTACGACCCGGTCACCTACGTCGGGGCGGTGGCGGCGCTGATCGTGGCCGCGCTCGTGGCCAGCGTCGTGCCCGCCCGGCGGGCCGCCGGCATCGACCCCATGACCGCGCTGCGATCCGAGTAGCGCTCAGGGCTCGCCGGGCCGGTATTCGCGCTCGAGGTGGGCGCGGATCTCCTTCTCGTCCAGCCAGACGGGCTTCAGGCGGCAGGCCGCGAACAGCGGGGCCTGGTCGGAGTAGTGCCGCGACCTCGCGTCCAGGGTCGCGCTGCCGAAGGGCTGGACGGAGCGGGAGGAGACGCGGCCCCGCGGGTCCCACTCGACGAGCAGGATGTACGAGTCGCCGGCCACCCCCTCGATGTGGCCGTCGTCCCCCGGCCGGCCGTATACGGCGTGCAGCAGGTCGGGACCGCCGAAGAGCCCGATGTCCACTCCTCCGTGCCGCAGCCGCAGGACGTCTTCCCAGGGCACGTCGACACGGCCGAAGTGCGATTGCAGGCGGCGGGCGGCGACGCCGAGGCGCTCGAGGAGGACCGCAGTCGGGGGCGCCGTCCCGTCGTTGTCGTCCTTCGGCTCGAGCGTCATCAGCGCCAGCGCGGTCGCGCGGCTGCCGGCACCGGCCGTGCGATCCCAGCCGCGCAGCAGCTCGAGGGCTCGCCGGGCGAGCGGATCCGCGGGCGCGGGTGCGGCCAGGAGCTGGGCCAGGCGCGCGGCCGCCGTCGAGGCGCCCGAGTAGGTCACGTCGAACTTGTAGCGAAAGAACTCCTCGCGCGTGATCTGCTCGTCGCCCCCGAAGAGCTCCAGCGCGCGCAGCGCGCGGTTGGTCATCCTGGTCTCGATCCCGAGCGTCGATGAATACGAGGAGGGGTCGGGATTGCCGGGTCCGATCGTGGTCCGGAAGGGCGTGCTGTTGCAGTTCTGCACGAAGCCGGACGGCGGGTCCTTCACCTGCGGCAGGCGCTCGAAGGGCAGGTACCGCGTCCACCGCGTCCGCGAGGTGTTGCCCGGCACCACTCCCGACCAGTCGTAGCCCTCCGGCCGCTCCGGCAGGCGGCCGTTGTAGACGTAGAACACGTGCCCCTCGCGGTCGGCGTAGGCGGCGTTGAACATCGGCAGCGCGTTCATTGCCATCGCGTCGATCCACTCGTCGAAGCTGGCCGCCTTGTTCATCCGGTACCACTGCTCGATGTGCCGCACCTCGCCGTAGCCGGCGAGGCGGATGGCGAACGTGCCGCGCGGGCCTCTCACCACGGGGCCGTACACCGACCAGAGCACCTCGCGACGGAAGGTCCAGTGCAGGGGGCCGAGGAGCTTCACGGTGATGGCGGCCGTGCGCACCTCGAGCTCGCGCCAGGCGCCGTCGAGCTTGTACCGGTTGGGATGCGCGGGGTCGGTCTCGAGAAGGTAGACGTCGATGAGGTCCGGCTTGTTGACGGTGTGCGCCCAGCCGAGGTTGCGGTTGTGGCCGTGCAGGATCACGGGCGAGCCCGGGAAGAGCCCGCCCACCGCGTCCCATCCCGTCTCGCTGTGCAGATGGGCCTCGTACCAGGCCACGGGACCGGCCCAGGGCTGGTGCGAGTTGATGGCGAGGCGGGTGAAGCCGTCGGCGGACCGCCGGGGCGCGACCGCGAAGGTGTTGGACCCCATCGGCGTCGCGGACGCGGAGGGTGAGGGCGAGGCCGCCCCTGGATCGAGAATTCCCTTCAGGACGCGGTCGAGACCGACGAACAGCGGCGTCTTGTGCACGAAGCCGGCCACGAGGTCCTGGCCCCGGACGGGGTACAGGGAGGCCAGCGCCTCGTCCGGGTGGAGCGCCGCGTAGTGGTTGATGCCGTCCGCGTAGGCCTCGCACAGTGCCCGCGTCTCCGGGCCCAGGTCTCGCGCATAGCCGGCCTCCACGACGTCCCAGATGCGGAGGAGCTGGACCATGTAGTCGTTGGGAGCGCCTTCGCGCCCGAGCAGGCTCCCCGACCGCCCGCGGGACGCCGCCAGCGCGCCCTGGATGGTCCGGAAGTCGTCCTCCGCGTGGGCCCAGGCCAGGCCGTAGGCCACATCGGGGTCGGTGCGGCCGAAGACGTGCGGCACCCCCCAGGTGTCGCGCAGGATGCGCACGTCGTACCGGCGCTTCGGGAAGAGCGCCGCGGGGTCGAGCTTCGGCCGGGGCCAGAGCGCGAGCGCGAGGCCCGCCCCGGCCAGGATCAGGGCAACGGCGAGAGCGGCCCGGGCTGCCTTCCGCATGGGGACCCGGGAGCGTACAGCACTCGCGCTCCCAACATCAGCGCCGGGCCCAGCCCCAGGCCGATACGAGCTGGGCCACGCGCCGCGCGACCTGGTCGCGGATGTCCCGCACGGAGTCGAGGGCCTGCCCCTTGGGATCCTCGAGCGACCAGTCCTGCGTGCGCAGGCCGAGCAGGTACGGGATGTCGTCCCGGCAGCCCATGGTGACGAGCAGCGAGGCCCGCGCGGTAACCGCGGTGGTCAGCAGGCGCGGGCGCGCGGCCGACAGGTCCACTCCGATCTCCTTCATGGCCGTGACCACTTCCGGGTGGACGTGCTCGTCCGGCCGCGTGCCCGCCGACACCGCGACCGCCTTGTCGGGGTTGGCGAGCAGGTTGAAGATCGCGGCCGCCATCTGCGCCCGGCCCGCGTCGTGGACGCAGGCGAACACCACCCGGTCGACGGAGGTCGAGCGGAGGCTCGCCTCGACGCGCGTCCTCCTCTGCTCCAGCGTGGCTCGGCCTACGGAGTCACGCTCAGCGTCGCGACCATGTCGGGATGGAACGAGCAGTGATACGGGAAGGTGCCGGCGGTGGTCATGGCCAGGGGCGCGCTGGTGCCGCCGCGGGGGACCGTTCCCGTGTCGAACCCGCGGCTGTCCTGGGTGGCGGTGTGCAGGTCGGTGTCGGTGTTCCGCCAGGCCACGGTCTGCCCGACCTTGAGGGTGGCGTTCGCGGGCGAGAACGACATGCTCTGCCGGTCGCCGATGATCGTGATCGTGAGGTCGGCGACGCCGGTGGCGGGCGGAGGCGTGGTCGTCGTGGTGGGCGTCTGGGGTGCGGCCGGCGTGGAGGTCGAGCTGCCGCCGCAGCTCGGAACGAGCAGAGCGACGAGAATCGCGATCCGCGGAACGAAGCGATGAAGCATTGGATAGATCTCCTGGTTCCCGGGCGGCAAGAGGCCGCCCCGCGGAAGGCACCCGCAAGGCCGATGCCACGCCCGGGAGAGCGGAAATCCAAGCCCAGCCACGCCCGGCGGCGGCCGCCCACGCGCGGTGACTTACAGTTTGCGTATCGCCTTACCGGCGCGGTAAGCCGTCGCGGGGGCGACGGCCGGGGTCACTCCTCGACGCGGTACTTCGCGAGGTAGTAGGAGAGCGCGCGCTGGGAGATGCCGAGCAGCGCGGCCGCGTCCTTCTTGACGCCACCCGCGCGGACGAGGGCCTGCTCGACGCTGTGGCGCTCCGCCCACTCCACGTTGGAGCGGAGGTTGAGCGAGGGCAGGGCGCCGGGAGCGGCCCCCACTACTCCGGGCATGCTGATGTCGCGGGCGGCGATCACGGGGCCCCCGGAGAGGACGACCGCCCGCTCGATCGTGTTCTCGAGCTCCCGGATGTTGCCCGGCCAGTCGTAGGCCATCAGCCGCTCCAGGGCGTCGGCGTGGATCTGCTCGATGCGGCGGCCGCTGCGCTGGGCGTGCTTGCGCAGGAAGTGCTCGACGAGGGCCGGGATGTCCTCGCGCCGATCGCGCAGCGGCGGCAGCACGAGCGGGATGACGTTGAGGCGGTAGAAGAGGTCCTCCAGGAAGCGTCCGTCCTCCACCAGCCGCTTGATGTCGCGGTTGGTGGCCGCGATCACGCGCACGTCCACCCGCTGGCTCCGCTCCGCCCCCAGCGGCTCGAACTCGCGCTCCTGGAGGACGCGCAGCAGCTTGGCCTGGAGGGACGGGCTCATGGTCCCGATCTCGTCGAGGAAGATGGTCCCCCCGTCCGCGAGGGCGAACTTGCCTTTCTTGCTCGCGGTGGCGCCGGTGAAGGCCCCGCGCATGTGCCCGAAGAGCTCGGACTCGAGCAGGGTGTCCGGGATGGCCGCGCAGTTGACCTTGATGAGGGGCATGTGCCGTTGCGCGCTGCGGTCGTGGATGGCCCGCGCCAGCAGCTCCTTGCCCGTCCCCGTCTCCCCCATCACGAGCACGGTGCTGCGCGTCTCCGCCACCCGCTCCGCCTGGCGGATGACCTCCTGGATGGCGCGGGCGCTCCCCACGATGCCGTAGTGCCCGAACTCCTCCTCGCGCTCGCTGATCAGGTAGCGGTGCTGGGTGCGCAGGCGCTGGTGCTCCACCGCGTGCTGCACGACCACGATCAGCTCCTCCACCTCGAACGGCTTCTGGAGGTAGTCGAGGGCGCCCAGCTTCATGGCCGCGATCGCGCTCTCCACGGTGGCATGGGCGGTCATCATCACGATCTGCGGCCGGTCGGCCTCCGGGACGGAGGCCATGGCCTCCTCGATGAGGTCCAGCCCCGAGATCTCCGGCATCACGTTGTCGACCACGAAGACGTCGAACAGGCGCTCGTGGAGGAGCCGCTGGGCCTGCCTCCCGCTGGTGGTGGCGACCACGTCGTAGCCCTCGCGCTCGAGCGCGCGCCGCAGGGGGGTGAGGATCTTCTCCTCGTCGTCCACGAGCAGGATCGATCCGCGCGTCGTCATGCCGTGCGCTCGCTGGGCCGGGCGGCGGCGGGCGGCCGCTCCGGCAGCTCGATCCGGACCTCGGTGCCCGCGGAGGGCCGGCTGTCGATGGAGATCGTCCCCCCGAGCCCCTCCACCACGTTCCGGGCGATGGCGAGGCCGAGGCCGGTGCCGCCGCGGCGGGTGGTGAAGTAGGGCTCCCACACCCGCGGCAGGTTCTCCGCCGCGATCCCCGGGCCGCGGTCGCGCACGACGACGACCACGCGGCCGCCCGCGGCCTGGGTCACGACCTCGAGCTCGGCCCGGCCCTCCGGCCCCTCGGCAGGGGCGCCGCGCCCGCCGCCCGGCCCACCGGTACGCGCCTCCAGCGCGTGGCGCGCGTTCGTGAGCAGGTTCACGAGCACGCCGTGGAGGCGCTCGCCGTCGCTCATGATCCGGGGCAGGGTGGGATCGAGGGCGAGCCGGACCTCCGGCCGCGGCCCGCCCGCCATCGCGCTGGCCACCGCGGCCTGGCAGAGCTGGTTGACGTCCACCGGCGCCACCTCGAACTGGATGGGGCGCGCGAAGTCGAGCACGTCGTCGACGAGCCGGTTGAGGCGCAGCACCTCCCCGTCGATGTCGCGCAGCGCCTCGCCGCGCTCCACCTCCGGGCTCTGCTCCTGCCGCAGGGTACGGATGGCGGTCTTGATGATCATCAGCGGGTTCCGGATCTCGTGCGCGATGACCGTGGAGAGCCGCCCCAGCGAGGCCAGCCGCTCCTTCTGGCCGGCCTCGCGCTGGAAGCGCGCGATCGCGTCCGTCATGACCGCGAAGTTGCTGGCCAGCAGGCGCGCGTCCTCGTCCTGCCAGCGGCCGGGCACGGCCGGCGGCGCCTTGCGGGTGAGGTCGCCGGTGGCCGCCATCTCGCGCATGGTCGCGGTGATGGCCCGCAGGGGGCTCGTCACCGTGCGCGCGACCCCGTAGCTCACGAGGATGGCCAGGGCCACCGCCACCACCGCCGTGCTGGCCAGCAGCGTGTGCAGCGGCCCGATGAAGCTCAGGCGCTTCGTCCGCGACCGGAGGATCAAGGCGACCGGGGCCAGGCTCCCATCGGATCGGACCGCCCCCGGCCGCGCGAGGGAGGCCAGCGGCCGTGTCAGCACGAGGTACTCCTCGTCGCCCAGCCACAGGCGCGACGTCCCCGGCGAGCCCGCCCGGCCCTCCAGCCGGGGGTAGTACTCGCTAGGGACGGTGGCGGCCTGGATGCGGCCGTCGAGGGCGAAGGCGATCTCGCTGTCCGTCAGGGCCTTGAAGCGCTCGGCCAGCCGGTCGTCGAAGGCGAAGCCGACGCTGAGGGTGCCGAGGATCTCGGGGTTGGGCTGGCCGATGAGGATCGGCACCGTCACGACCTCGAGGATCCCCTTCGTGCTCGGCCAGAAGGCCGTCGTCTCGCGCCCGGCCATGGCCTGGCGCGTCCCCGGCAGGTCCGCCGCCGGCGTGAACGCGGGATCCTCCGCCCCCACCCGCGCGAGCAGCCGGCCCGAGCGGTGGACGACGACGAGGAGGGCCGAGCCGACCTGCCCCCGATAGTCCGCGGCCAGCGGCTCCACCGTCGGCGGGTCGCCGAGGTCCACCGCCGCCTTGAGCTTGGGCAGGTCCGCGACCAGGCGGGCCATGCGCAGGGAGCTCTCCACCTGCGTCTCGTGGTGCTGGTCCACCAGCCGCGCCGCCTCCTCGAGCCCGCGCTGCAGCTCGCCCTCCGCCTCCCGCGTCACGCGCGCGTTGACGATGGCGATGGCCACCCCGATGGAGAGCACGGCCAGGGCCGCGCTGGCGAAGAAGATGCGGTTGGTCAGGGAGGAGAACAGGGTCATGACAGCTCGAAGTCGAGGACGGCCTCGCCTCCCTGCTCCGGTATGTGGATGGTTCCCGACTTTCCGCTGAGGACGGGGTTCCAGACCGACACGGTGTAGGTCCCCGGCGGCACGCCGTCGATCCGGTACTCGCCCTGGGCGTTGGTCACCGCGAAGTGGCGATGGGCGAAGACCAGGATGAAGGCGTTCATGTGCGAGTGGATCTCGCAGAACACGCGCACGATCCCGGCGTGGTCGAAGCGCACGGACTTGGACCGCCCGGGAGGGTAGCGCCCGAGGTCGAAGCTGTTGGCCCGGGAGAGGGAGAAGACGTTGTGATAGACCCGGTCGCTGTTGCGGAACTCCACGGACGTACCGGTGGTGATGGCGAGGACGTGCGGCACGAAGGCCTCGCTCTTCTGGTCGAGGACGACGGTGGGACCCGGCCGCTCCTCGAACGCGCCGCGCGGCGCGCTCTCGAGGTAGACGACGGCCATGCGCTGCTCGGGAGGGTCGCGATGGGCGGGCATGCCCAGGTCGGCAATGGCCGGACGGCGGTCGGGGGCGGGCTGGGCGCGGAGGAAATCGACCCGCCCCCGCACGGTGCCCGTCGGCCCCGTCCCCACGGCGGGGGCCTGGGTGGCGAGCGAGACGGGAGCGGCCGACCCGAGCACGAGCGTAACGAAGAGGGCCGACCCGCATCGGACCATCAGAACCAGAGGAGCGCCTGCGCTCCGACCACCGTCTCCGAGCTCCGGACCGAGACCCCGGAGCGCCAGTCGTGCTGCACGGCGACCTTGAGGATCAGGTACCGCCGGAGGCTGTAGCCGCCGCCCGCTTCCACCCGGGACACGGGCGCGTCCCAACTGGTCGGCCGGCCGCCTTCGAGCCCGCCGGTGAGGCGGCTGAAGGCCAGGCGGTCGGCGCGGACGGCCGCATAGAGGCCGGGCCGGATCTTGTACCGCGCCTCGATGAACCCGCCCCACGCCTCCACGCTGCCGACGAGGGGGGCGCGCACGTCCGGCACGGCCCATCGGCTGGCCACGCCCTCCGCCCGCAGGACCCAGTATCCGCGGGAATACTCGGCGTCCACGCCCAGAGCGTCCTGCGTGTACGGCTCGTCCGCCTCCTCTGCCGCCGCCGCCCCCGCCGCCGCCTTCGACAAGTACGCGCCGCGCGAGACCGACGCGCCGAGGACGAGGCCGATGGTCGGACGGACCTCCAGGCGTCCCGAGATCTGCTTGCCGCCGTTGTCGTCCCTCACGAGCGGGTTGGAGAGAGCGCCCTGGGTCACCGCCGCGCTCAGCGAGACGGGCTCCCTGCCGATGCGCACCTCCGCTCCGGTGTCCCAGCGGTCGCCCGCGATCACGGGGAGGCCGCGGTCCCATGCGTTCGACCCCACCGGGTAGTGCGTCCGCCAGCCCCGTCCCTTCATCACCAGGAGGTCGTCCACGGTGGCGGGCAGGGCGTCCGCCCGCAGCGAGGTGAGGTACTGGTAGATGACGGGAGAACCGATGAGCGGGTTGTCGATCGCGTAGCTCCTCCGCGGGTAGGCGCCGAAGACGGGCGGGATCCGCCCCACCTGGACGTCGAAGGCCTGGTCGCGGAACGGACGCGCCCGGAGGTAGAGCGCGGCCAGGGTCACGCCCTCGCCGTTGTCTGCCCGCCCCTCGGCCAGGAGCGCCGCCCGCTCCCCGAGGCGGAGGGAGCCGAGCAGGCGCAGGCGCATCAGCCGCATCGTGCTCTGGCGGTAGCTCGTGTCGTTGAAGTAGCCGGGATCGTCCGTGGCCACGGAGGCGATCCCCTCCACGCCGAAGCTCAGCCACCGGTGCGGGGAGGCGGAAACGGGGGCGTCGGCGCCCAGGGCGGTGCCCGCGGGCAGAGCGCTGGCCCACACGAGGAGAGCCGGAACGAGCTTCGGAACCTTGATCACCGGGGCCACAGGTTAGCGCATCCGCCCAGCAAGATCGGTTCCCGCCCCGAGCCATGGACTTGGCGCCTTTGCCCTTCCGATCCTTTCGGGTTTGGTATACGGTTACACGAGCCGTAACTCGTGGAGCGACGACCGGGAGCGGAACCGTACGCAACTCCGCCTCCTCCAACGCCCTTCGTCCCGCGCGCCGGACGGGGAGCCGCGGCACGGTTCCTGCGTCACACCCTTCAAACCCGGTGTTTCTACCACCCGTGTAAGGAGCTCAGAATGCGTCAAGGATGGACCCTTCTCTCGTGCGCCCTCGTGGGCCTCGCGTTCGCGTCGTGCCACCAGGCCACCGACGACATCGGCGAGCAGTTCATCGTGCGGCTCTCGGGAGCCAACGAGGTGCCCGCCCGAGGCACGGGCGCGAGCGGCACGATCGGCATCAACGTCACCGGCAACCGCGTGGACTACAGCATCGAGGTGCACGGGATCAGCAACATCACCGGCGCGCACTTCCATACGGGCGCGGCCGGCGTGAACGGCCCGATCCGCATCGCGCTGTTCCCGGGGCCGGGCGCGAACTTCACCACGAACCCGATCTCGCCGGGCGACGGCCAGCTCTACGAGGGCAGCTTCGAGGCCACCGACGTGGTGGGCATCAGCTACTCGGACCTCCTGGCGGGATTCCGCGCGGGTACGGTCTACGGCAACGTCCACACCTCGGCGTTCCCCGGCGGTGAGATGCGCGGGCAGGTGCAGTCCGCGCGCTGACGCCCGGCCGGAAACACGGTACCCTCCTGTCCCCTCGTCAGGGACAGGAGGTGAGTCGTGGGCCAGAAGTGGACGACCTGGGTCGTGTCGGTCGGCGCCGCGCTGGGGGCGTTCGCCGCGCTGGCGCCGCCCCTGCGGGCCGAGATCACCGATTGCCGGGAGATCACGGCCGTGCCCTGGACCATCACGAACCGGGGCGTGTACTGCCTGCTCCATAACCTGGCCAGCGCCGACCCCGCCGGCAACGCCATCACCATCAACGCGGACGACGTCACCATCGACCTCAACGGCCACAAGCTCGAGGGCACGGCGGGGTCGGTCACGATGGCCACCGGCATCGCCTCCTCCGGCCACTCGAACGTCACCGTCCGCAACGGCACCATCCGCGGATTCTTGACCGGGATCCAGCTGACCGACGCCTTGGATGTCGCCTCCGGCAACCTCGTCGAGGACATCCGGGCCGACCGGAACACCAAGGCGGGCATCGTCGTGGGCGGCCGCGGCGCCATCGTCCGCAGGAACCAGGTGCTCGGGACGGGCGGATCGACCGCTCCCTTCACGGGCTCGGACCGGCCGACCGCCATCGAGTTCGACTCTCCCGGCGGCCTGGTGTCGGGCAACCTCGTCGAAGGGACGTTCTCTTCGACCCTCATCACCTTCTGGAACATCCACGTCACGTACGCAGACGGTGCGACGGTCGAGGGCAACCAGGTCCTCAACAAGACGCTCTCGACCTCCGAGGACTACGGGATCATCATGCCGTTCTCCCTGAACGTGGTGGTGATCAACAACCGCATCGTCAACACGCACTACGGCATCGTCTACAGCTCGGGCGGGACCGGGAAGTTCCGCGACAACATCACCTCCGGAGTCACGACACCCTACCCTTCGGGCGTGCCCGGGGTGGTGGACGCGGGCAACAACAACTGACGCCGCTCGCCCGCGGAGCGGTCAGGGTGCCGGGGGCACGGATAGGAACTCCAGCACCAGCCGGTTGAACTCCGCCGGCTGCTCCATGTGGACGAGGTGGCCGGCGTCGCGCACGACCACGCGCCGGGAGCCGGCGATGCCGGCCTGGATGGCCCCGGCGTGGGCGTGCACGTCCGGGATGTCGCCCGCCCCGACGATCAGGAGCGTGGGGACCTTGATCTCGCCCAGCCGGCCCAGGGCGGGCACCTTCGGACCGCGCAGGAGCCCTTCGCCGGCCGCCTCGTAGTAGAGCCGGCCGGTTCCGGTATCGACGAACCCCGAGACCGGCGGCCCCGGGCTCGAAGACGCCGGTACCGCCAGGGTCAGGACCACCGCCGCAACCGCGAGGTTCATGCCTTGTCTCCCGGGGGCAAGGATAATGGAGACGTTCCTCTCACGGAGGACAGGAGGTGGGTCGTGGGCAACAAGTGGACGATACGGTCCGCGTCGCTGGCCGCCACGCTGGGGGCCGCGGTGGCGCTGGCGCCACCCCTGCGGGCCGAGATCACCGATTGCCGGGAGATCACGGCCCTGCCCTGGACCATCACGAACCGGGGTGTCTACTGTCTTCTTCATAACCTGGCCACGGCCGACGCCACCGGCACCGCCATCACCATCAACGCCGACGACGTCACCATCGACCTCAACGGCCACAAGCTCGAGGGCACGGCGGGTATGACCACGCTGGCCGTCGGCATCGGCTCCGTCGCGCACTCGAACATCACGATCCGGAATGGGACCATCCGCGGGTTCGCCACCGGCATCCAGCTGACCGACTTCGCCGACGTCGCCTTCGGCAATCTCGTCGAGGACATCAAGGCCGACCGCAACACGAGCACGGGCCTCTTCGTGGCCGGACGCGGCTCCATCGTCCGCCGGAACCAGGTCCTCGCGACCGGCGGCTCGCCCGTGCCGGGCTTGGACCGGACCACCGCAATCGCCGTCAACGCCCCCGGCGGCCTGGTCTCGGGCAACCTCGTCGAGGGCACCGTCTCGGGTAGCCCCGACTTCTGGAACATCCACGCCACACGCTCGGACGGGGCGACCATCGAGGGCAACCAGATCGAGAACAAGACGCTGTCGGCCCTCTATGATTTCGGGATCATCATCCCGTTCTCAAGGAACGTGCTGGTGGTGAACAACCGCATCGTCAACACCCACGAGGCGGTCACCTACTCCTCGGGCGGGACCGGAAAATTCCGGGACAACCTGACCTCGGGAGTGACCACGCCGTTCCCGGCGGTGGCGGGCGCGATCGACGCCGGCAACAACAACTGAGCTACCGGGCCGGCCAGTCGATCGACGACCTCTGCCGCGCGTGCAAGGCCATCCGCGTGCACACCGTGATCGCGGCCGACGCGGAGGGGCGCGCCGTGCGCGTCATGTGCGACTTCTGCCGGAGCGAGCACAACTATCGGGGCGGAGCGGAGCCGGCGGCGGTCCCGCCGGAGCGCCCCCGCACACCCATCGCCACGCCCGCCCCCCGCCCGGGATCGGCGGAGCTACCGCTCGTCACCGAGCGCGAAAGGACGGGACCGCGCATGGGCCCAAGCGAAGGCACGGACGATCTCGAGCTGCTCCTGCGCCGCGTCCTGCGGCAGGAGCTGGGGCTCTCGGCGGTGGTGCCGGCCGACAAGTGGCGGGGCGGCGAGCTGGTGCTGCGCCCGGGCCGGCCCGGCCTCCAGGAGAAGAAGTGGCCGATCGAGAGCTTCTTCCACAAGGTCGTGATGATCCGGAACAAGCTGCGGACGCTCGAGCAGCAGGTCAACGCCTCCGACCTGCCCGACGAAGCCAAGGTCCGCCTGCAGTCCTACATCAGCGGCTGCTACGGGACGCTCACCAGCTTCAACGTCCTCTTCGCGGACGAGGAGGACCAGTTCAAGGGCGCCGGGGGCGAGTGAGCCCCGCCCGTCGCTCGCTCAGGGACGGGCTTCCGCCACCGGCGGACGCCGGCCGAGCTCGGCGGCGATGGCCTTGCCCATCAGGGCCTGGAGACGCTCGCGCCGCGGAGGCGACAACGCGCGCACTCCGCGCGTGAAGAGCGCCATCACCTTGCCGTCCTCGCCCACGAGCAGGTCGCGCTCCGGGCTCATGCGATCGTAGGCCCGCACCCGGGCCCGGTCGCTGCGCGACAGCGCGGAGAGGGCCGAGCTCTCCAGCGCCCGTAGCTCGCGCGCCTCCTCGTCCGTGAGGGCGGCCGCGCCGCGGATCGCCGCGTCGTGGGCGTGACGGAACACCTCCGCCGGCTCGGGAAGGCCGCGCTCGCTCGCGGACATCACGAGCTGGACCGTCTCCGTCGAGAGGTGCGGGAGATGGGCGATGGCCACCTGTACCTCCCTGGGCAGCGGCGGCGGCTCCGGCACGGGAGGAGGAGGTGGAGGGGCCGGGCTGGCCACCTTCTCGGCCGAGGCGGAGAGAGAGGAGAGCGCGGACATCCACGCCGATCGCGTCGCGATCGCCGCGATCGCGACCGTCACCACTCCGGCGGCCACCAGTCCGCGCACGACCCAAGTCCCTTTCCGGCGAGGCGCGCGTGCGAGCGCCGCGGCCTTGAGAGCGTCCTCATCCGGCGCGAACGGGATGGTCGGCAGCGCGCTGAGGGGCGGGGGCGGTTGCCGGACGTCCCGCGCGGGTGCCTCCGCGGAAGGGCGCAGGGCCGGGGCGGCGGCGGGCCGCGGTGCCAGGAGCTGACGCAGGCGTGCGACGAGCAATTCGACCGACACGGCCATCTGCCGGAGCACGGCGTCGACGAGTGCCGGGGCCGGTGGCGGAGGCACCGCCGGCGCGAGCGTCGCCGGAGGCGCCGGCACGGGCGGATCCGGGCGCGGCCGGATCCTCGGGGGCGGGGCGGCGGGAGCATCCTCCGCCGCCACGATCTCGAAGTCTTCCCGCGGCTCGCCGACGTCGCTCGCATCGGGGTCGGCGACGGGGTCAGGGATCGGAGCGGGCACGAGATCGGGGCCGGGCGCCGCGGCGGTCCTGGATTCCGGCGGCGTCCACTGCCAGACACGATCGCCGCCGCCGTGGCGCTCCACTTCCGCGACCGCCACGTCGCGAAGGCTCGCACCGGCGGCCTCCGCGCTGACGTAGAACGGCGCCTCGTCCTCGGCGCGCACCGGCGGTACGGCGACAGGAGGCTCGGCGACCGGGGCCAACACGATGGGCGTGGGCGGTGCGTCGAGGGGCCGGAGCGGGATGACGGGGAAGTCCGTGGGCTCGGGCGTCGCCGCCCGTGCGGCGACGGGCGTGGGCGGGGCCTCGACGGCGGCCGGCGGAGCCGCGGTCCCCGGCGCTGAAGGAGGCGGTTCGGCCTCGCGCGTCGTGGGCGACGGCGTCGGCGATGCCGGAGGAGGCGGCGGCGAAGGTGGAGCCCGCCGGACGGGGGGGTTGGGCTCCTCGACCAGGTGCTGCCTCAACGGGCGCCAGCGCCGCGAGCCGGGGGGCTGCACCATGGCATCCGCGTCGAGCAGCCAGGTGCGCAGGCCGTCGTAGTCCACGGCCAGGATCGTGCCGTCGCCGAGGCGCAGCTTGTATTGCTCGACCATTTCCGCCCCAACCCTGCGGGGCCCTATGGTGCTCTCGGGCAGCGACGCGCGGTTGTGAACGCGGTCACACCCGGAGGAGTAGACTCCGCCCCTGCCTCTCCAATCGTGGAACGCGACGCGCGCGCTCCTGGCCGGGGTGAGCGCCCTGGGCTGGGCGGCGGCCGCGCTCCCGGCGGCCGCTCCCGCCCCGGCGGCCGCGCCGCTGGGCTACGTCTGCCTCCGCGCCACCACGCCCCTGGTCGTGGACGGCCGTCTCGACGACGCGGCCTGGCGGGAAGCGCCCTGGACGGCGGACTTCGTCGACATCGAGGGTGACCTCCGGCCCCGTCCGCCCCTCCGCACCCGGGCCAAGATGCTCTGGGACGACGACTTCTTCTACGTGGGGGCCGAGCTGGCCGAGCCCGGCCTCTGGGCGACGCTCACCCGCCACGATTCCGTGATCTTCAAGGACCACGACTTCGAGGTGTTCATCGATCCGAGCGGCGACAGCCACGAGTACTACGAGTTCGAGATCAACGCGCTCGGCACCGGCTGGGACCTGCTCCTGCCGCGTCCCTACAAGGACGGCGGGCGCGCGGTGGACGCCTGGGAGATCCCGGGGATGCTCAGCGCCGTGCACCTCGACGGCACGCTCAACGATCCGCGCGACGTCGACCGCGGCTGGACGGTCGAGCTGGCCTTCCCCTGGCGCGTGCTCGGCGAGCTGGCCCGCCGGCCCGCGCCCCCGCGCGACGGCGACCAGTGGCGGGTCGATTTCTCGCGCGTGGAGTGGACCCTGCGCGTGGTGGAGGGCGCGTACCAGAAGGTGCCGGACACCAAGGAGAGCAACTGGGTCTGGTCGCCGCAAGGCGTCGTCGACATGCACCGCCCGGAGACCTGGGGTTACGTGCAGTTCTCCACCGCCGCCCCGCCGGGGCCGGCCTTCCAGCCCGACCCCGCGCTGCCCGCGCGACGGTGGCTGCACGAGGTCTACTACGCCGAGCGCGAGTATCGGAAGGCCCACCGGCGGTGGGCGCGGTCGCTCGAGGAGCTCGGCGTCGCCGCGCCTGGCGGCCAGGCACTCGGGGCGGGAAGCCTCGAGGTCACGACGGACCTCTTCCAGGCGCGCGTCGACCTGCGCCTGCCCGGGGGGCGGACCCAGCGCTGGAACATACGGCAGGACGCCCTGGTCTGGCCGGATCCGGACTGAACGCCGTCATCGAAGCCGAGGTGTCGCGGCTGCACTAGTCCATCCCACGTATCATCGGCCTCCACGGCCGATGACCACTCCTTTCACGGCGCGCGTCCGTCGTCTGTCCGGATACCTGCTCGCCGGGGCGAGCGCGCTCGCCGTCGGTCTCGTCGTGCACCGCACGGGCCCCTCCTGGGCCGCGATCCTGCGCGCGGCGGCCGGAGCCGCGCTGATGTACTTCCCGATCGGCGACCTCCTCCTGCCCCCGGCCCGGGACGCGTTGGGGCGATGGGAGCGGGTGACCCTCGCCTCCTGCGCCGGCTGTCCGCTCAGCGCGGCCCTGTACTACGCGTGCGCGCTCGTCCACCTCCCGATCTCCTTCCGGATCGTGTGGGCTCTCTTCGCCGTGGCCGCCCTTGGGCGGCGGGCGCGGTGGACGCCGGAGACGGAGTCCGCGGCCGGCACCCGGCCCGCGGTTCTCGCCCTGGCCGTCCTCGTTCCCCTGCTCTCCTGGGTCCTCCTGCGCGACGCGACCGTCTTCGTCCCGACGCCGGCGGGCCTGCTCTACGACTTCACCGTCGACGACCCTGATCAGATGGCCTACTACTGGGAGCTGCTGCGTGGTGTCCCCCCGCAACAGGTGCCAATGCTGGCCGGCCTCCCCGCCGGGCGCTACCACCTTCTCGGCTTCATGCCCGGCCTCTTCTTCATCCGCGAGATGGGGCTCGACGTGACCGAGGTCCATCACGTCGTCTCCCCCGCCCTCCGGATCCTGCTGCTGATGGGGGCCCTCTACGTGGCGGTGCGGCTGGCCACGCGGCAGGCGGCCCTGGCGGCCGCCGCCCTCCTGTCGGTGCTGGGGGTGTCCGTCGCCGTCGGCAACCTCACCGAGGGCCGCTTCGTGGACGCCGCCTCCGCCTTCTCGTTCTTCATGACCAACGAGTCCGGCGGCAGCGGGATCGTCGTGTGGACCACCATCGCCGCCCTCCTCTTCCTGCGCGAGAGGCTGACCGGTACCGATCGGCGGAGGACCCTCATGCTGGCCTCGGCCCTAGCCGGGCTGTCGTACGGGTTCAAGGCCCAGGCCTTCCTGCTCATGGCGGCGGCCTACGGCGCCGCGCTCGTGGTCGTCTGGGCCCGCGACCGCGATCCCGCCCTTCCGGCGGCGGCCGCCCTGACCTTGGGCTCGGCCGCGACGGTGTTCTTCTCGTGGCGGGCTCCGATGAGCCGCGGCCTGCCCCTGCTCACGCCGGGCCTGTTCGCACGACTCTACGTCCGCCCTGCGCTCGCGGCCGACCGCGTGGGCGGTCTCGGGGCGGCGCTCGCAAGCGGGCTGGACCGGCTGCCTTCGGGCCTGGCCGACCTCTTGGCCACCGCGCTCGGCGTCTGGCGGATGGCCGGCCTTTCGGTCTTCGTGGTCGCCTGGGTCGCCCGCGCGGCGTGGCGATGGCGAACGCGCGGTCTGGCCGAGCTGACCCTCGCGCTCATGCCCGTCCTCGCCCTCCCCCTCGGCTACGCCTTCTCGGTGAAGGCGATGGACGGCGCGGTCAGCCCCTACGAGTTCATCCAGGCCGCCCAGGGGCTCGCCGTCCTGGCCGGCGCCGTGAACGTCGTCGTCGTCGCCGCCCTGCTCGCGCGCGTCACCGTCCACTCCGCGACCTGGACGCTCGCCATCACGGCGGCGGCGGCCTCCACCCTGATTCCGACCCTCGTCTCCGGCAAGACGATCCGCACGCCGCATCGGGATGCCGTGTTGTCCGCGGACGAGGCGTGCGCGCTCCTCTACCTGCGCAACCTGACGCCGCTCGACGGCGTGGTGATCACGTCGCGGGGCGAAGGCGTGCCCCCGGGCAGCCGCCGCCTCAACTATCACCCCCTGGTCTCCGGCCTGGCCGGCCGGCGGTCCGTGCTCGAGGAGTTCTGGCGGGAAGTCGACACCGGCCCCGAGCGGGTCCGCGCCGTCCGCCGGCTCTTCGAGACGAGCGACGCCGCGGAAGGAGATGCGATCCTGCGCCGCTTCCGGGTCACCCACGTCCTTTCGTTCGCGGGGCGGCCCCTGCGATTCTCCTCGCCCGAGCTGGTCCCGGTGTACCGCCACGGCGCCGTGACCGTCTACCGTTTCGGGCCGGACGAAGGCGGACGCCTGCCTCCCTGGATGCCGGCCGCGTTCGGGCTCACCTGCAGCGGCGGGCCGACCTAGGCGCGGCCCGCCGGCGGCTCACGGACCCGTCCCCCGCGTCTGCCACCGCTCCGGACGGTGGGTGCCCAGGAGGTCGAGGCAGCGGTCGTCGGGCACGGGCCGGCTCAGCAGGTATCCCTGGACCCGGTCGCACCTCCGGTCGGAAAGGAACGCGAGCTGCTCCGGCGTCTCCACGCCCTCGGCCACGACCTTCAGCCGCAGCGAATGGGCCAGCGTGATCACGGTGGTGGCGATGGCGGCGTCGCCGGGGTCGGTGGTGCTGTCGCGCACGAACGAGCGGTCGATCTTGAGGGTGTCGATGGGCAGGAGCTGGAGCTGGCTCAGCGACGAGTAGCCCATCCCGAAGTCGTCGATGGAGATGCGCACGCCGAGGCCCTTGAGGGCGTTGAGGGTCTGGATGGTGGCGGCCGGGTTCTGCATGGCGCTCGTCTCGGTGATCTCCAGCTCCAGGAGCGACGCCTCCAGGGAGGCGCCCTCGAGGGCCTCCACGACGTGGCGCACGAGATCCACGTGGTGGAGCTGGCGGGCGGAGATGTTGACGGCCACGCTCACCCGCCGATCGGCCGCCTGCCACTTCCGGGCCTCCACGCAGGCGACCTTGAGCACCCAGGCCCCGATCGCGGAGAGCAGCCCCGTCCGCTCTGCGATCGGGATGAACTCGGCGGGGGGCACGAGGCCGTGCTCGGGATGCCGCCAGCGCAGCAGGGCCTCCATCACGTGGATGGCGCCCGTGCGGAGGTCCACCACCGGCTGGTACTCCACGAAGAGCTCGCCGCGGGGCAGGGCCCGCCGCAGGTCGCTCTCCAGGCGCAGGCGCTGCACGGCCTCCGCGTTCATGGAGGCGGTGAAGAGCCGGAAGCTGTCCAGGCCCTGCTCCTTGGCCCGGTGCAGGGCGGTGTCCGCGTTCTTCAGGAGCGTCTCCACGTCCGTTCCGTCGTTGGGATAGATGCTGATCCCGATGGAGCCGGTGACGAACAGCTCGCGGCCTCCGGCCATGAGGGGCTCGCGCAGGGCGCCCTGGATCATCTCCGCGACCTTGGCCGTGTCCACCGGGTGATGGATGTTGCGGACGACCGCGGTGAACTCGTCCCCGCCCACGCGGGCCACGGTGTCGCCCTTGCGGAGGTGGTTCTTCAGCCGGTGGGCGACCGCCTGCAGGACCTCGTCGCCCACGGTATGGCCCAGGGAGTCGTTGATGACCTTGAACCGGTCGAGGTCGAGGAAGAGGACCGCGATCTGGCTCTTGTCGCGCCGCGACTGGGCCAGGGCCAGCTCCAGCCGGTCGAGCAGGAGCCGGCGGTTGGGGAGGCCGGTGAGGAGGTCGTGATAGGCCAGGTGCTCGATGCGCGCCTCCGCGCGCTTGCGCTCGAGGGCGGAGGCGATCTGGTGGGAGACGAAGGTCAGCATGTCCTTGTCCGCCTCCGTGAAGCGGACGGCGGGGTCGTAGCTCTGCACGACCAGGACGCCGAAGGCCTGGCCCCCCTTCTTGAGGGGCACCCCCAGCCAGTCCACGGAGGGGCTGCCCACCATCTCGACCTCGCCCCTGGCCACCATGTCCGCGAACACCGCCGGGGAGGCGAGCAGGGCCTCCCCGCTGCGCAGGACGTAGTCGGTGAGGGTCTTGGCCTCCCGGACCTCCGGCGGGGTGGCGTCCGCCTCGTCGACGAAGTACGGGAAGCGGACCACTGCCTCCGCCTCGTCGCGCAGCGCGAGGTAGAAGTTCCGCGCGTACATGAACTCGCCGATGATGCGATGGATGGCGGTGTAGAGGCCGTCCATGTCCTCGATGGCGACGGTGGCGTCGGAGATCCTGTAGAGGGCGGCCTGCAGCCTCTCCGCGCGCTTGGCGTTCGTGATGTCGCGCAGGTGGGCGGTGAAGAAGGCCTTGCCCTTGACGTAGGTGCGGGTGATCGTCAGCTCCACCGGGATGTCGTGCCCGTCCGCGTGCCGGGCCGTGATCTCCACGCGCTGGCCGAGGAGGGGCCCGCCCCCGGTGGAGAGGTGATGGGCGAGGGCGCGCCGGCGGGGGTGCTCCTCGGAAGGCGGGGCGATGGTCTCGGCGATCGTGCGGCCCACGACGCGGGAGCGCCCGAACCCGAACGACCTCTCCGCCGCGCGGTTGATCTCGACCACCCGGCCCTCGTGGTTCATGATGAGGACGGAGTCGGGCGCCGACTCGAGCATGGCCGCCTTCAAGGCCTCGCTCTCGCGCAGGACGGCTTCCCACTCCGTGGCCTCCCGGGACCCCGGCGGCACCGCCGCCTGGGCGACGGCCACGGAGGAGACGCCCGACTCCACGAAGGCCTGGATGGCCTCCCGCGCCTCCCCCTTCAGCACGAGGAACTTGATGCCGCTGCGCGGCCGCAAGGGCTGCCGCACCACCTCCCCCAGCGCGTGCAGCTCCTCGTCGTAGCCGGGCAGGCGGAAGCGCAGGTCCAGCTTCACCCCCACCTCCAGGGGCCGCACGGACTCGAAGAGCAGGCCGTTGACGCTGATGTTGAGCGCGCTGCCCTCGATGACGTCCCCGCCCTCCGTGACCCGCGACCAGGCCTCGAGGCGGACGGGGATCCGGGCCTCGCGCCGCCGCGGGACGTTCAGCAGCTCCTCCAGGCGGCTGTCCCAGAGCATGGGATCGGCCTGGGCGGGCATGGCCACGTTGGCGCCGTAAGTGCGGAACACGTCCGCATCGCCCAGGAACGGGTGGCGGCTCAGGACGGCGATGGCGGTGGAACGGGTGCCCGGGTCCTCGCGCAGGGAGCGGATGGCGCCCGGCACGTCATCGAGGGAGCCGTCGAGGACGACGAGGTTGGGGGCCAGCTCGCGGGCGGCCTCCATGCCGAGGGCCAGGTCGGGAGCGAAGACCCGCTCGATGTCGCTCCGCCAGAGGATCGTCTGGCCAAGCTCGTTGCGAAGGTCCGACGGAGAGATGATCAGGACCTTGGGCATGCGGAGGGATCGCGCCGCAAAGTGTAGCAAAACCTACGCGCTTAGGCCCGTGGCGGCGCTCAGCCGCCCTTCTCGATGATCACCTCGACGCGGCGATTGCGCTGGCGCCCCTCGGCGGTCGCGTTGTCCGCCACCGGCCGCGTCTCGCCGAACCCGCGCGTGGCGAGGCGCGTCCCCTCCAGGCCCCTGGCCACCAGCCAGGCCCGGACGGAGGCCGCGCGGCGGTCGGAGAGCTTCTGGTTGTAGTCGTCGGAGGCCACGGAGTCGGTGTGTCCCTCGATCCTGACCGGCCGGCGCGGATAGCCCTTGATGACCTCCGCCACCTCGGCCAGCGTGCGCTCGGCGTCGGGGCGGATCTGGGCGGAATCGAAATCGAACAGGACCGACCCCGGCAGGCGAATGGTGACCTCCGTGCCCGTCACCTCCGCCCCCAGGCGGCTGAGGCGCTGGTCGAGGGTCGTCCCCGCCGGAGCCAGGCCGGTCTGGAACCCCTGGAGGCCGGTCGTGCGGTCCACGAGCGTGGTGATGCTCATCGTGAGTTGCGTGACCTTCGTCTCGTTCCAGGGAGCGGAGAGGACCTGCTCGGCGATCTCCTGGGCGCCCGGCGGCTCGGGGTCGATCCACTCGAGCGGCGCGCCCATCGCGCCTCCCGCGACGCCGCCACCCGCCGAGGCCACGGCGGGGCTCGCACTGCGTGCGCCACCCGCACGTCCGCTGCCCTGGACGGACGCGCCGCCGCCTCCGCGGGCGTCCTCCTTCTTCTGCCCGAGGCCACACGCGGCCATCCCGGCGGCGACGAGGGCGAGCGCGATCCGCGCGCGCATGTCTACTTGTCCGAGATGGGAACGGACTCGAAGGGCTCCGCCTTCGAGAAGAAGAGGCTGATCGCCTTCACCGCCGGCGGCGGCGCCGGCAGCTTCATCCAGTAGCGTCCGGTTCCCCCCGCCGGAATCGTGTCGTCGATGCCGTAGGTGTCCCCCCCGACGTACTGGTGCTCCGAGGCCAGCCCGTGCTTCTCCTTGTCCGTGAGAACGTAGTACTTCGTGCCGCTGTCCTCGTCGACCGCGTACGTCGTCTGGTCCCGCCCGACCAGGCCGAACTTCACGGCCACAGCGGCACTCCCTCCGTTCCGGACCGCCCACTTCACGGTCAGGATGCTCCCTTTCCGCTCCACGGACATGAGGTCGATGCTCACGCCGTCGCCCCAGTTCGTCGCGCCCGTGGCAATGGGCTTCGCCGGGGCGGGCGCCTGCGCCCAGGCTCCCACCGCCGTGGCCACGATGGCCGCGCACAGCGCGGCCCGCATCGCTGTCGTCGTCATGCCGCACCCCTCCGAGATCAGGATGCCCTGGAGTGTACGCCTGTAGCGCCGGCCCGGGGAGGAGGGACGCCGGTCAGGCCGGCTGGGCGCGGGGGGCGGCGACCGTCCGGGGCTCCGGGGTCAGGACGCCGCGGAAGTCGAGCGGGTCGCCCTGCCGGACGGCCAGCGACGGGGCCGGCACCAGGCCCCGCCGGCGGACTTCCCGGAGGAGCGTGACCGCCTCCGCCCGCGCGTACTGCTCGCCGTCGAAGCCGGCCACGAAGCGGCCGCCCCGGATCTCCCCGCGCGATTCCATCTGGCGGCAGGCGCGCACGACGTCGCGCCAGAGCACGGGGATCCGCTCGCGCGCGGCCGTCTTCCGGAAGACCACGCCCGTGCGGCGCAGGAGCTGCCGGGCCACGAACTCCGCCGGGCCCGCGTCGGCGGTCTCGGGCTGGGACCGGAGCACGCTCCAGCGTCCGGCGCCCGCGATGGCGGCGCGGCGGCGCCAGGCCGGCACGAGCAGCCAGCGCAGGCCGGCATACGAGTCGCAGGTCACGGCGCCGAGGGCGAGCAGCTCGGCCAGCGCGTTCTCGACCGCGGCCGCGGGCAGGCGGACGACCCGCGCCAGCTCCGGCGCGAACATCGCACCCCGCGCCACGAGCACCTCGTGCACCGCGCCCGCTTCCGCGCGCATCTCGGGACGCGTGACGGCGGCGGCCAGGCCCGACCAGCGCTCGAGGTCCTGGCGGAGGACCAGGCTGACGGGCGTGCGCCGGGGCACGGCCAGGCCGGCGCCCCAGAAGCGGCCCCAGGCCACCTCGCCGGACAGCGTGAGCTGGTCCAGCCATTCGCGCTTGTAGCCGCGCACCCGCGCGGGCAGGATGCTCCCTTCCCAGGCCGTGGCCTGGGCCTCGAACCCGGCCAGCTGCTCGACGACGGCGGCCACGCCGCGCGGCCCCTCCAGCTTGTGCGCCGGGTCCACGTGCTGCCAGCAGGCCAGGAAGTGCAGGAACTGGGCGGCCGTGACCGGCTCGATCTCCTTGCGCAGGCGGTCCAGCGTGTAGCGGTGGATGCGGGCCAGCAGCCGCCGGTCGCACCAGGCCTGCCGCCCGTCCATGCGCACGCGAAGGACCACGCCCTCCGCTTCGAGCTGGACGAGGAGCGGGTCGTCGCTGAAGACCGGGCCCAGCGCCTCCATGCGGCCCCGGAGGACGGCCTTCGGGTCGCGGGAGGCTTCGACGGCGTACCAGCGGCCGTCCTCGCGGACCACCCGGCCGCCCGCGGCCAGCGCGTCCAGCCAGTCCCGCCAGAAGGGCGCCTCGTCCTCCGCGACGTATCCCATCCACAGCAGCGCCTCGTGCACTTCTTCCGCGCTCGCGGGCTGGGGCCAGGCCTCCTCGCGCACGCGCGCGATCGCGTCGGGGTCGAGCGCGCCCAGCGTGTCCGCGGTGCGCACGTCCAGCACCCGCCGCGTCATCACGGCCTGGGTGCGCCGCTCTTCCAGGGGCGCGTCGTCCAGGAAGCTGTAGGGCTGGGCGGACAGGATGCCCCGCGCGAAGGCGGACGGCTCCACGGTGTCCACCGCGCGCCGCTCGATGCGGCCGTCGTGGAGGGCGGCCAGCACCTCGAAGAACCCTTCCGCATCCATGGCCTCGGTGAGGCAGTCCTCGACGGTCTGGCGCACGATGGGATGATCCATCGGCACCTCGATGGGTCCGCCGGGCAGCGTCTCCGGACAGGCCCGCGCCTGCGGGAACGCTCCGACGAGCAGGTCGTCCGCGCGCATGCGCAGGATCGCCGCCGGCACCTTCTTGCCGTTGCGCGAGCGCTCCAGGAGGAGCGAGCGCTGGGTGTTCCAGCGCCAGCGCGTCTCGAACATGGGCGCGGCCAGCAGGGCCTGGATCAGGGTCTCGCGGGCCGTGGCCGGCTGCAGGTACTCGAAGACCTCCGGCAGCTCGAAGCTGTGCTGCGGCCCGAGGGAGAGGACGATCGCCTCCTCGTTGGCGGCGGCCTGCAGCTCGAACCCGAAGCCGACGCAGAACTTCTTGCGCAGGGCCAGGCCCCAGGCCCGGTTGATCTTCGAGCCGAACGGCGCGTGCACCACGAGCTGCATGCCGCCGCTCTCGTCGAAGAACCTCTCGAGCACCACCCGTTGCTGCGTGGGCACGCTGCCGAGCGACTTGACCCCGGCCTCCACGTAGTCGGCGAGCTGGACGGCGGCCCCCTCGGGGAGGGCGGGACCGCAGGAGGCGCGCAGGAAGGCCGTCCCCGGCCCGTGCGCGGCCATCTCCTCGCGCAGGGTGGCGATCTCCGCCGCCAGCTCCCGGGTGCGCCCGGGCGCTTCGCCCAGCCAGAACGGCAGGCTGGGCGGCTGGCCCTTGGCGTCGGCCACGCGCACCACGCCCGTCTCGACGCGCAGGATGCGCCAGGAGGCGTTCCCGAGCTGGAAGATGTCGCCTCCGTTGGACTCGATCGCCCAGTCCTCGTTGACGGTGCCGACCAGCGTGCCCTCCGGCTCCACGCGCACCTGGTAGTCGGCGGTGTCGGGGATGGCGCCCCCGGAGAGCAGCGCGGTCAGGCGTGCCCGCTTGGTGGCCAGGAGTCGCCGGCCCACGCCGTCGCGATGGAGAAGGGCCCGCCGGCCCTGGCTGTGGATGCCCACCACCTGGTCGAGCTCGTCCCGCGTGAGGTCGCGATAGGGCCAGGCCCGGCGCGCCGTCTCCAGCAGCGCGTCCTCGGCCCAGGGCTCGGGCACGCAGGCCGCCACCACCTGCTGGGCCAGGATGTCGAGGGCGCGCGGCGCCGTCGGCGTGCGGTCGAGCACGCCGCGGCCCACCGCTCGCAGCAGGGCGGCCGCCTCCATCAGCTCGTCGAGGGTCAGCGGGAAGAGCCGGCCCTTGGGGACCTTCCGCAGGGCGTGGCCGGAGCGCCCCACCCGCTGGAGGAAGGTCGCGATCGAGCGCGTGGCCCCGACCTGGATGACGAGGTCCACGTCCCCGATGTCGATGCCGAGCTCGAGGGAGGCGGTGGCCACGAGCGCCCGCAGGCTTCCGGCCTTGAGCCGCTGCTCCGCGTCGAGCCGCCTCTCCCGGGAGAGGCTGCCGTGATGGCTCGCCACCGCGTCGTCGCCCAGCAACCGGGTGAGCTGGGCCGCGATGCGCTCCGCCATCTTGCGCGTGTTGACGAACACGAGCGTCGTGCGATGCTCGCGCACCAGCTCGGCCATGCGCTCGTAGATCTCCGCCCATTGCTCGTGCGAGCAGACCGTGGCCAGGGGCGACGGCGGGACCTCGACGCCGAGGTCGAGGGTGCGGAAGGTCCCCGCGTCCACCACCTGGCAAGAGCGTCCCGTCCCGGCCAGGAAGCGCGCGACCTCGTCGAGCGGCTTCTGGGTCGCGGAGAGGCCGACCCGCTGGAGCGGCCGGCCGGCCAGGACCTCGAGGCGCTCGAGGGACAGGGCCAGGTGCGATCCGCGCTTGTCGCGGACCAGGGCGTGGATCTCGTCCACGATCACCGTGCGCACGGTGGCCAGCATCCGCCGCCCCCCGTCGCTGGTCAGGAGGAGGTAGAGCGACTCGGGCGTGGTGACGAGGATGTGCGGCGGCCGGCGGGACATCGCGGTGCGCTGGCCGGAGGGCGTGTCCCCGGTCCGGACGGTGACGCGGACCTCCGGCAGGGTCTCGTCCAGGGCCCGGATCTCGGCCAGCGGCCCTTGCAGGTTCTTCTGGACGTCGTTCGAAAGGGCTCGCAGCGGGGAGACGTAGAGGACGGTCGTCTGGTCGGCCAGCGCGGGTCCCTGCTGCAGGAGCGAGTCGATCGCGGACAGGAAGGCGGCCAGCGTCTTGCCGGATCCGGTGGGCGCCGCGATGAGGACGTTGCCGCCCTGCTGGATGAGGGGCCAGCCCTCGCGCTGGGGGGCGGTCGGCTCGCCGAGCCTTTCGGCGAACCAGCGACGGACCGCGGGATGGAACGCCGGAAGCGAAGACATCGGAACCGAGGGTAGACCGACAGTCTAATACGCGAGCGCGCCCTCCGGGTTCCGGATGGCCGGGCCGGGTCCGAGATCAGCCGGCCACACGACCCAGCGCCTCGTCCTCCGCCTCGTAGTCGAACCGCGCCGGATCCAACGGGATGGGCGGGTGGGCGCGCTCCCACGCGATCGTGCGGCGGAGCGCCTCGTCGGCGGAGACCGGCTCGCGGTAGCCGAGCTCCTCGCGGATGCGGCGCGTGCTGGACACCCAGTGCTGGGCGGCGTTGCCGGGCCGGATCAGGTGGGCGGGGGTCTGGTCGCGGGGCAGGGTCACGAGGCGGCCGCGCCATCCGATGGCTTCGGCCACGCGTTGTGCCCATTCGATCTCGGTGGCGGTGTCGGCGTCCCCCACGTTGTAGACGCGGCCGGCCGCCCTCGCGTCCACCGTGACGAGCGCGATCGCGGCCGCGACGTTCTCGACGTAACCCTTCGTCCCTCGCCATCGAGCCAGGTCGTCCGCGAAGAGGATGGCCGGCCGGCCGTCGTCCATGCGCTTGAGCACCGGGTGGAAACGATGGAGCGGATCCCCTGGACCGTAGACCATCGGGAGACGGAGCACGGTCCCGGGCAGGCTGGCCTCCCCGAGCAGCGCCTGCTCGACCGGGACCTTGTCGTACTCGTCGTCCAGCCAGCCGAAGATCGACTGCAGCATGCGGACGCTCTCCGGCGGGTAGGTGCGCAGGACCGTTCGCACCGGCGAGTCCTCGGTGAGGGGCAGCGGCTCCAGCCCTCCCGGCTCCGAGCCGTGCAGCACCCCGCACGCGCGGTAGACGTCCATGCTGCTGATCCCTACCACGCGGCGAACCATCCCGCGGAACAGGTCCATGAGGGCGGCCGCCTGCCGGCCCGAGCTGAGGATCAGGTCGACCACGACCTCGGGGGCGAAGGCGTCGAAGGCGGCGCGGTGGGCGGCCAGGTCGCGCCGGTCGCCGTGGATCTCGACCGTGCCTTTCGGCAGATCGACGGGATGCACGCTGCGGTGGAAGACGGCGAGGTCGTGGCCTCGCGACGCCAGGTCGCGGACGACGTGCGGCCCGATGAACCCCGTCCCGCCGATGACAAGGATTCGGCTCATCCGATTCCAGGAAGGGTCGCCGGCATCCTGACCGGGACACTCTCCCTCCACGCTCCGAAGACGAGCTC
>JBGPBV010000077.1:0-28936 GCA_041481445.1 Vicinamibacteria bacterium | reverse complement strand
TCGTGGACCTTCACCCGGAGCTTTTCGACCTCGACGACAGGGCCGGTAGGGGCGGTTACTTCGTGCGAGACATCGACGAGTTCTATGCACAGGTCGTGCGGGAGGTGGGCGAAGGATCCCACCTGTGCGTCGTCGTGGACGCCGACCTCGAGATCGCGGTGAAGCGCAACAACGCATTCAGCGACCAGTACAAGTTGATGTGGTCGTCCGGCTACCTTCGTCGAGGGGACTCGTCCTACCGGGCCACGTGCACGCCGGCCTGGTTCTGAGAGTGCCCGATTCTGGGACGGTGGGGTGTCAGGAGCGGGACGGACGGCGGTGGTCAGGGAGAGCCAGGCCTGGCACAAAGCCTTGACCGCCAGTGCGATGTGGCCCGGAGGCAGAGCCTGGCGCGATGTCTGCTTACTTGCGGGTGGAGCTCAGTGCCATGAACGACCTTCGCTTCGCCATCAAGTCGCTCGGTCGCTCTCCAGGCTTCACCCTCATCGCCATCGTCACGCTCGCGCTCGGCATCGGCGCCAACACGTCGATGTTCAGCATCCTCAACGGATACATGCTGCGCCCGGCGCCCTATGCCCACCGCGATCGACTGGACCGCATCTATCGCGCCACTCGCCAGGATTCCCGCGGCGGTATCTCGCCGGCCGACTACCTCGACCTGAAGCCCCAGATGGGCGGCTACGGCGAGATCGCCGCCTATGCCGGCTCGGACATGAGCCTTTCCGAACCCGGCAAGCCGGCCGAGATGGCGGTCGGCCTCCGCGTCTCCGCCAATCTCTTTTCCACCCTCGGCACCAGGCCCGAGCTCGGCCGCAGCTTCCGTGCCGACGAAGAGACCCTGGGCAACCACCGCGTCCTCATCATCTCCCACCGCTACTGGCAGAACCGCTTCGCGGCGGACGGTCACGTCATCGGCCGTACGGTTCGCGTCGACGGCGAGCCGTACGAGATCGTCGGCGTGCTGCCCGCCACCTTCAGCGACTGGCGCCATCTGAGCTGGGTCGACGTCTTCCGGCCGCTCGGTCTGAGCGAAAAGGAGACCCGCGACCGTAACTCGACCAAGGTCCGCCTCGTCGGGCTCCGCTCCCCCATCCTCACGCGCGCCCCCGCCGAAGCCTTCATCGCCGATTTCGGCCGCCGCCTCGCTCGTGACTTCCCCGCCGCCCACGCCGAAAGCACCTGGCGCACCGTCCCGATCGACGACAGCTTCCTGGACAAGGACGGCCAGCCGGTCATCGGCATGCTGGTCGGTCTGTCCGGCCTGGTGGTGCTCATCGCCTGCTCCAACCTGGCCAACCTCCTCCTCGCCCGCACGATGGCCCGCGCGCGCGAGTTCGCCGTGCGCTCCGCCCTCGGTGCTTCTCGCTCCCAGGTGTTGCGCCCCCTGGTCGTGGAGTCCCTCCTCCTGGCGTTCGCCGGCGGCATCGGTGCCGTCCTGGTCGCGCTGTGGACCTTCGACTGGTTCGCGGTCGTCAGCGCCGAGCCCGGGGGCAACGGGGTCGGCGTCGACTTCACCCTCGACTGGCACGTGCTGGGCTGGATGTTCGGCGCCTGCCTGTTCACGGCCCTCGCGTTCGGCGTCGCCCCCGCGCTCTTCGTCCACCGGCTCGACCTGAACAGCACTCTCAAGAGCGGCTCGCGCGGCACCACCGGGGATCGCGGCCATCGACGCTTCCGCCACGTCCTCATCGTCGGCCAGTTTGCCCTGGCCATGGTCCTGCTCGCCGGGGCCGCCCTCTTCGTGCGCGGCATCCACGAGATCAACAACCGCCGGCACGGTTGGCAGTCCGACCAGCTCGTCACGGGCACCGTGGTCCTCCCGGCCACCACCTACCCGGGCGACCGGCAGATCACCGACTTCCAGCGCCTCGCCCTGGAGCGGCTCGAAGCGCTGCCCGGCGTCGTCTCCGCCAGCTTCTCCTACTCGATGCCCTTCTTCGGCCTGTCCGAGCCCCGCCGATACCTCGCCGCCGGTCGCGACGCTCCCCAGCCCGGCCATGAGCCCGCCGCCGTCATCAACGGCGTCAGCCCCCACTATTTCGAGACCGTCGGCACTCGCCTGCTCCGCGGACGCGCCTTTGGCGCCGCGGATACCCTCACGTCCCCGAAGGTGTTCATCATCAACCAGGCCATGGCCCATGGTCTCTTCGGTGACGAGAGCCCGATCGGCCGGCGCCTCGCCCAGGCCGGTGGCAAGACCCTCGAATGGGGAGAGATCGTCGGCGTCGTCGGCGACGTCGAATCGGTCTTCGTCAACCGGGTCACGGTGCCCTACCAGCTCTACCAACCCATGGCCCAGGAACCCCGGCCCGGAAGCGAGCTCGCCGTGCGCACCGCCGCGGTCGCGCCGTCCACCCTCGTCGACGGCATCCGCCGCACGATGGCGGCGCTCGACGCCGACCTGCCGGTGCGCAAGCTCCAACCCGCCGCCACCACGATCGCCTGGGCCAACTACCAGGACGGCGTCCTCGGCAGCGTTCTCTCCGCGCTGGCCGTGCTCGGGCTCGGCCTGGCCTCCCTGGGCGTCTACGGTGTCATCGCCCGCACGGTCGCCCAGCGCACCGGCGAATTCGGCATCCGGCTCGCGCTGGGAGCCCAGGCCCGGGACATCACCCGCCTCGTGCTCGCTTCCGGCGCGAAGCTCGCGCTCATCGGCTCCGCCCTCGGCCTGCTCGGCGCCTTCGGCGTGTCCCGGGCCTTCGCCGCGTTCTTCCCCGGCATGCAGACGAGCAGTGTCCCCGTCCTGATCGGCGCCACCGTCCTGCTCATCGCGATGGCCCAGATCGCCTGCTACATGCCCGCGAGATACGCCTCGAGGATCAGCCCCACGGAAGCGCTGCGGACCGAGTAGGCGCGCCGGCGGCGGCGGCTGGACTCACGGGCGCGGCGAGGGCGAGGGCTACATCCGGAGCGCCAGGTACACGGCGACGATCACCAGCGTCGTGAGCGTCACCGGGACACCCACGCGGGCATGAGACCGCCAGTCGATCGGCACGCCGGAGCGGGCCGCCGCATCGACGACGATGATGTTCGCGATGCTTCCGACGATGAAGAGGTTGCCCGCGAGCGTGCTGACCAGGGCCAGGAGCGGCCCCGCCAGCGTGTGCCTCGCCACGGGGAGCAGCAGCATCACGGCGGGAACGTTCGAGACGGCGTTCGAGAGCGCGAGCGTGGCCACGAAGAGGGGGAGCGGCCGCTCCAGGTGGACACCGGCGGCGGCGAGATCAGCCACGAAGGCCGACGGCAGGCCCGTCTGCTCGAAGGCGTGGTTGACGACGAACAGCCCCGTGAACAGGACCAGCAGCTCCCAATCCACGAGCCCGAGCATCTTGCGGGAGTGGAGCCGGCGGCTGGTCAGGAGCACGCCCGCCCCCGTCAGGGCCGCCACCTCCCGCGGCCAATCCGTGAGCAAGAAGACGAGCAGGAGCAGGCCGGCCACCGCCAGACCCTTCGTGGACTGCCAGCGATCCAGGGGCGCATCGTCCTCGCGGCGCCTCTCCACCGCTCGTTCGCCACCGGCCTTCAGGTCCCAGCGGCCACGAGACTGCCACGCGATGATGGCCCACGTTGCCAAAAGACCCAGCAACACGGGCAACGCGGCCTCGAGCGAGTAGCCTCCGAAGGAGAGCCTGAGCGCGCTCCCGATCAGCATGTTCTGGGGATTGCCGATGAGGGTGGCCGCCGACCCCACGTTGGCGGCACAGGCAAGGGCGAGCAGGTAGGGAATCGGGTTGAGCCCGCGCCGGGAGCAACCGGCGGCGAGGACGGGGGCGACCGAGAGGCAGACGACGTCGTTGCTGAAGACCGCGGACAGGGCGGCCACGACGACCACCACCGCCCCCAGCAACGCGCGCGGCGACACCGGGAGCTCGGCGATCCTCATCGTGACCCAGGGGTAGAAGCCGCCCAGCCGCAGCTGCGCCGAGACGACCATGAACGAGAAGAGAAGGAGCAGCGTGGGCAGGTGCACGGCCCTGGCCGCCTGCTCCGGGCTCAAGGCGTCGATCCCGATCAGCACGATCGCGCCGAGAAGAGCGACGCCCGTTCGGTCGACTTGAAGGAAGGGCAGGCCGCCCAGGATCATGCCGAGGTAGACCACGAAGAAGACCACGACGATCGCGGTCGTCAGGGCGCACCTGCTTCCTTCAAGGCGCTCTATGGGCCGAAGCACCCGAGGGGTCAGCCCCTCGACGTCCACCCCTCCAAATCCTCGCGCACCTTCAAGCGCCGCATGACCCCGTTCATGGTCAGCAGGCCCACGAGTTGATCTCCGTGCGTGACGAGGAGTCGCGCGCTGTCGGCCTGGGCCATTCGTGCCAGCGCCACCGGAAGCGGGGTGTCCGGATCGATGACGATGGCATCCGTCATCGGACGCATGGCGCCCTGGACGGAGGTCGCCTCCCGCTCCTCCGCCGAGAGCCGCAGTACGTCCTTCAGGCAGAGGAGGCCGACCACGGTCTCGCCCCGCATCACGGGATAGCTGCCGTAGCCGGTTCGCATGAAGTTCTCCCGGGCCACTTCGGCCACGGAGCCGCTGGAGGCGACCGTGGAGACCGCATCCACCATCGCGTCACGGACCGTGAGCCCTCGGAGTGCCTCGTCGAGACGCACCTGCTGGTAGCTGGCGGCGGAGGCGTCCTTGATGAACCAGCCGATCAGGATGTACCAGACGCCCCCGAGGGAGTGCCCCCTGAGCAAGCTGAAGACTCCGGAGAAGATGAGGAAGAAGGCAAAGAGGGTCCCGGCCCCGCTGGCGATCCGGGTGGCGCGCGCCTTGCCCATCGGCCCCCAGAGGGCGCCGCGCAGCAGCCGTCCTCCGTCCATCGGGAATGCGGGAACCAGGTTGAAGACCGCGAGGATCAGGTTGATCAGGGCCAGGTACTTCGCCACCGCCGCCGCCGCCGGGCCTACGAAGGGCAGGGTCGCGCACGTGTAGAAGAGGCCGGCCAGAGCCAGGCTCACCACGGGCCCGGCCGCCGCCATCCAGAACTCGGCCTGTCCGTCCTTGGGGTCCTTCTCGAGCTCGGCGACGCCGCCGAAGACGAACAGGGTGATCGACCGGGTGCGCAGCCCGTGGCGACCGGCGACGACCGCGTGCCCCAGCTCGTGAAGAAGGATGGAGACGAAGAAGAGCAGCGACGCCACCAGGCCCTTCGCCCAGTACGAGGAGGCGGGGAGATCGGGATATTGCGCCGGGAAGTAACCCGTCGACAGGGTCCAGACGATCAGGCCGAAGATGATCAGCCAACTGAAGTGGAGGTAGATCGGGATCCCGATCACCCGTGCGATCTGGATACGGTCCGTGCGGCTGCTCGGGTTCATCGGCTATCGCTCGTTCACCCCGAGAAGCGCCCTCACTCGGTCGATGGGGGATCGGGAGGGCACGCCCCTAATGTACCGCGGGTCGGGGGGGCGACGGGATCGCCGCCGCTTCCGCCGGCGTCAGCCGGGCGCGGTCGCAGAGGCCACGCTGGGTCAGGCAGGCGGTGTAGTTGCGTCGGCGCTCGGCGGCGGCCATCGCCTCCGTTTCCGGCCGGGTCAGCATGGAGTAGTCGCAGCCATCGCGGCCATCCGTGCAGTCCGTCGCGTTGCGCCGGTGCACGGTCAGGTCCACGGCCGTGGCTTCCTTCTCGGTGAGCTGGGAGCGGTCGCACAGGTCCAGGCTGTTCGTGCATTCCGAGACGTTGCGCTGGCGCTCGCCGAGCGTCAGGTCGTTCACTTCCGACCGGGCCGGTTGCGAGTCGTCGCAGCTCCCGAGGCCGGCCAGGCATTCCGAGACCGCGCGCGGCTCCGCGACCGCCACTTCCGCAACCTCCCCCGCCGCGACCTTCGGCTGCCCCTGGGCCAGCGCTACGTCACGGACCTCCGGTGCGGTGAGGCCGGAAGGGTTGCAGCTGGCGCTGCCGTCCTTGCAGCTCGAGACGTTGCGATCGTACCGGAATACGGCGACTCCGATCGCCTCCGCCCCGGTCAGCCTCCAATGATCACAGGCGCCGACACCGTTCCGGCAATTCGAAAGGTTCCGCGCGTGGTCGGTGCGGGCCACTTCGGTCATCTCCAACAGCGTCAGCCGCGAGCGGTCGCAGGAGACCCAACCCTTCCGGCAGGCCACGAGGTTGGCCGTCGGATCGGGCGTGGCGGGGAACGCCAGAGCCGGCCACAAGGTCAGGCAGGCCGCGCCGGCCCATAGAATCCTGGAGAATGTCTTCATACGTCATCGCCTTTCATACGGACCCTCGCGACGGTTTCGCTCGCGAGACGGCTCTACGCGACCGGGCGGCTCGACGCGGGCGCCCGCGCCGGCTCCCCTTCGACATCGTTGATGACGTCGCTCATCGAGGGACTCGGGGGAGCGGACCTCTTGGCCACCGAGATGACGGCCGCGCAGGCCAGGAGCGCCCAGGCCACGCTCGGCCACGGATAGGCGTAGGGAACGAACAAGGCGCAGACCACCGACAAGGCGGCGGCGGACAACGCGACAACGGCACCCGTTGTCGAAGCGAAGTTCATCATTGGAGGCCTCCTGCAGAGCCCAGTTTGGCCCCCCGCCGGCAATAAGACCAATACGTTCTTTCCTGGCCACCCATAGGCTCCCGCCCACGTATCCGGGGGACGAGGGCGGGCGCGGAACCGGGCCTCTCAGCCGAAGAGTGCCCGCGCGCGCTCGGAGATGGCGATCACGGCCGGGTTGCGGAGCTTCCGCTCGACCGTGATGGCGTAGAAGCGCTGCCGGACGGAGTCGAGTCTCCCGATCACCCGGACCCGGTACTGCCGCCGCACCTCGGCCTCGATGGCGGAGGGCATGGCGAACAACCCCGCACCGGCCTGGCCGAAGGCATCGAGCAGGGCGCTGTCTTCGAACGTCCCCACCACGCGCGGCCGGACCCGCTGCTTCTGGAACCACTCCTCGAGGGAGAGCCGCAGCGCCGAGTCCTCGCTCGGCAGCAGGAACGGCGCCCCGTCCAACGAACGCGGGAAGCCCCGGCGGTGGGCCGCCGCCATCCGCTCCGTCCCGAACACCGACACCCCACACTCGCCGAGGAGGTGGCTGTAGGCTCGCACCTTGACCGCGGGCGGCGCCGGGGCGTCCGCCAGCACCACGTCGAGGCCGTAGATGGCGAGCTCGGCGAGCAGGCGCTCCGGCCTCTCGTGCACGCAGTCCAGCTGGATCGGCTCGGGCAGCCGCAAGGCCGGCTCGAGCATCTCGTAGGCGACCAGCTTGGGCACCACCATGGTCACGCCGACCGCGAGCCTTCCCGGACGCGTCGGCCGACCCTTCACCGCCTGCAGCAGCTCGCGATCGAGGCTGAGCATCTCGTCCGCGAAGCGATACACGGTTCGGCCGATATCGGTGAGCACGACCGTGCGCCCGGAGCGGGCCAAGAGCTTCTCACCGAGCGCTTCCTCCAGCTCCCGAAGCTGACCGCTGATGGTGGGCTGCGAGACGTGCAGCTTCTCGCTCGCCCGCGTCACGCCGCCCTCCCGAACCACCGTCCAGAAGTGAAAGAGATGGTGGTGGTTGATCTCCACGCGGGGAGCATACATCGCTCCTCCCCTATGCTTCGCCACGCGAAGAAGTATTGGACCCCCGTCCCGGCCAGGTCCCAGACTGAAGTCGGCGAAGGGAGCGCATCCATGGCGCCGGCGGGGTCTTGAGGATCGACGTGACGCGCGCCGACGTCGGCCTCTCCGCCGTCCTGCGCGGGAAGGTGGTGAGGCGCGTGTTGCTGACCCTCAGCCGCTTCGGCCCGAGGCTGCGGAAGGTCACGGTACGCCTGTCGGAGCCGCTCAACCCGCTCGGAGGCGTCGATCAGCGATGCCGTATGCGAGCGTGGCTGCAGCGGAGCGGCGACGGCATCCATGCCGAAGCGCTCAACGGCGGGTTCGAGTCCGCCGTGGCTCGAGCCGCGAGGCAGCTCGCCAAGCGGGTGGACCTGGCCCTGGACGGCGGCGACGGCAACGGGCACGGCCCACCACCGGAGGCGACGGATCGAGTGGACCGCTGGCCACACGCGGGCATTCCGCCCACAAGGCCGCGGCGGCCTCCACCGCCCGGGCCACAGCGTCGATTGCCCCCACGTGGGGTCAGTCCGGCACGAGGAGGGAGACGATGAGCAGAAACGAATCCGTTCCCGAACCGCATGAGCGTTCGCTCACTGCTCTTGCCGCCGAGGCCATGTGGCGCGGGCAGCTTGACGGGGCCTCACCGGACGTCCGCGGTGAGGATCCCGACCAGAGCGTCCTGGAGAGTGAATACGCCGGTGACGACCCGCCCGGTAGGACCACGCCTGCCCCCGACCCGAACGAGGTGGACGAGGTCGGGCGTGCCTACGGCGTCCAGGAAGAGGACTCGGGGGCGCTGCGCTCGTCCTCCGAGATCCTGGATCGCCGGGACCACCACCGCTCCGAGCTGATCGCGGGTCGCGAGCGCGAGGTCTGAGGGGCGGCCAGACTGGCCAACCCTAGCTCTGGCGTTTCTTGTCGGTGAAGATCCCGAGCAGCTCCCGCCGGCCTTGGCGCTCGATGAGCTCGCTCGTGAGGACTCCCTCGATCCTCCGGCCGTCCCGCGTCAGCAGCGCGTAGTCGGCCGGCGGGACCTCTTCGCCCCGTGACCGACGCCGAAGGATCTCCTGGCCGAGGTCCAGGCATTCGGGGGCCACCGCCACCAACTGGAAGACCTCGCAGCCTCGACACGACTCCTCGCGGCGGGTGCCCAGCACCTGGTCACCCTTGCGACTGGCGTGCACGACCTTGCCGTCGGCGATGAGAAAGAGCATGTTCGGGAAGTCCCGGGCCAGGCTCGGGAACGCCTTCGTCGGCGGCCTCGTGCCCGCCTCCGCGCGGAGAACGCCGGTTTCGTCGTCGACGGACACTGGCACGCCTGGTCTCCTCGCGATCCCGCGGCTAGGCGCCCTGGAGGATCACCTTCAAGGCGTTCTCCTTGGCGGCGTTGCCGAACGTGTCGTACGCCTTCATGACGTCCGGCAGCCGGAAGCGGTGCGTCACCAGCTTCTTGGGCTGGAGCCGTCCCGACTGCACCACCTTGAGAAGCATGGGTGTCGTGACCGTGTCGACGAGCCGCGTGGTCAGCGTGATGTTGTGGGCCCACAGCTTCTCCAGGTGGAGCTCCACGGGCTTGCCGTGAACGCCGACATTGGCCAGACGGCCTCCCGGGGCCAGGATCGACTGACAGATGTCGAACGTGGCGGCGGTCCCGACGGCCTCGATGGCCACGTCCACGCCCGCGCCGCCGGTCAGGCCCAGCACCTTCTCCACTGCCTTTCCGTCCGTGCTGTTGACCGCCTTCGTGCCGCCGAAGGAGCTCGCCACCCGCAGCCGGTTCTCGTCCAGGTCGATCATCACGATCTCGGAGGGCGAATAGAACTGGGCGGTGAGGAGCGCGGCGAGGCCGATCGGTCCGGCCCCCACGATGGCGACGGTGTCACCCGGCTTCACCTGCCCGTTGAGAACGCCGCACTCGAAACCGGTCGGCAGGATGTCGCTGAGCATCACGATCGCCTCCTCGTCCGCCCCGGGCGGGAGCGGATGGAGGCTGGTGTCGGCATGGGGGATCCGAACGTACTCGGCCTGGGTCCCGTCGATCGTGTTGCCGAGGATCCAGCCGCCGACGCGGCAGTGCGAGTACATCCCCTTCTTGCAGAAGTCGCACTTCCCGCAGGACGTGATGCAGGAGACGAGCACCTTGTCGCCGGGGCGGAAGCCCGACACGGCGGCGCCCACCGCCGCCACGATCCCGACTCCCTCGTGGCCGAGGATCCGGCCGTCGGTGACGCTCGGAACGTCGCCCTTCAGGATGTGAAGGTCCGTCCCGCAGATCGTCGAAGTCGTGATCCGTACGACGGCGTCCGTCGTCTCCCGGACCTCGGGCCTCGGCCGGCTCTCCCAGGCTCGCTTCCCCGGGCCGTGATAGACGAGCGCTTCCATCGTCGCCGGCGCCAGGCCCCGGGTGTCGCGCGCGGGCGAGGGCCCGCCCGTCTCGACTACGCCTTCGATGGTCTTCATTCGATTCCCCTGCTGGTGGACGCCGTGGAACGTCACGCGCGCGGCAGCCCTCGAAAGAAGAAACGATAGCCGCGGCGGCAGACCGGGCACCAATACTTTTTCGCCTCATCGTCCATCGGCTTTCGCCTATGCGTTCTCGCCGATCAGCAGCCTTCCTTCTTCTTCTTGGGCGCCGCGGGAGCGCCCCCGGCAGGGACCGCCGGCGCCTCGACCTTCGGCATGTCCGGCAAGGCCTTGATCGCGACGCCGGCGCCCGATCGCGGCGAGCCGCCGAAGAAGCGCGCCCTCGCGGCCGCCCGCTCGAAGCGTGCGCGCTCGGCCGGCGTCGCGTTCTCGGCCAGGGCCGGGAAGAGGACGTCCTCCTTCCACTGGTCGAGCCCGCCCTTGAGCGTGTAGGTGCTCGCGTAGCCCCTGGCCCGCATCAGCATCCAGGCCTGGGCGCCGTGGATCCCTCCCTCCGAATAGAGGACGATCTTCTCGTTGCGCTCGAGGGGCGCGTCCGGCAATCCCGTCAATGTCACGTTCTCGGCGTTCGGGATGTGGTACGCGGCGTATTCCTCGTCGGTACGGAGGTCGATCAATCGGTAGTCCGAACGCCCGGCGACGATCCAGCCCGCCAGCTCCCCCACCGTGACATGGTCGCCCTCCGTGTCGATGATCGTGGCCAGCTCCTTGACGTCGAGGGTGACGACGCTGCCGCGGCCGGGCTGGGCAAAGAGGGCCACGAAGCCGAGGCCGAGGGCTCCCACGCCCAGCTTCTGGTTCACGGAAAGACTCCCCCACCGCCAACGCATGGCTAGCCTCTCTCCTCCCCGGCACGGGATCGGCCCTCGATCACCCCCGCGCCATAGAAGCCGCCCAGCGCCATCAGGACCACGGCGAACACGACAAGGCCGTGCGGAAGGTGGAAGAGCTGGGGAAGCGTCTTCGCGCCGGCGTCGCCGGCCAGATAGAGGCCGCGCAGCACGGGAAAGAGAGCCGCGAAGCTCATGGTGCCCGCGAGGATGCCGAGCACGTAGACGAGCCCGTCGACGCGGCCGGTGGCCATCGCTGCCAGGGACGTGCCCGGGCAGTATCCGCCGATGACGAACCCCGCACCGAGCAGCAGACCACCCACGACCTGCGCCGCCCAATGGGTCGGCACGAGGTACACGAGCGACAGGTCGAGCGCTCCCATCCACGCCAGGTACGTCAGGCCGAGCATCGCCGTCACGATCGCGGTGAACATCACCTTGAAGACGGCGAGGTCGGTCAGGTAGAACTGCGCCACCAGCTTCCGGGCGCTGCCGAAGCCCGCCCGCTCCAGGAAGAACCCGAAGCCGATCCCGATGGCGAAGGCGACCAGCAGGCTCGCCTCGTCGCCGAACAGGCCGTACTTGAAGAGAGGCGCGCTCATGTCCATTCCCTCCTCAGGAACCAGGCGACGGCGTAGGCGCCGCCGAAGACGCACATCATGAAGGCCCAGCTCCCGGCGTTGAGCAGCGCTCCGCCGGTGAGGGCCTGGCCGCTCGTGCAGCCTCGGGCCAGGTCGGCGCCGATCGCCATCAGCATGCCGCCGGCAAAGGCGAGCGACAGCCGGACGCCGTTCGACACCCGCGGGCCCTTCTCGATCGTGCGCTTCACGCGACCGGCGAGCAGGCCGGACAGGAGCGCCCCCGCGAAGACCCCCACCACCTCGAAGACGAGCCAGGCCTTGAGGGGGTGCGAGGAGCCGTCACCGATATAGGGCGAGAGATACTCGCTGCGCGCCACGTAGCCCGGCGCGACGCCGTTCGCGACCCAGGCCACGAAGGCCGAGAACGCTCCCGAGGCCCCCAGCCCCCGGCCCATGGTCACGAAGGCGGCGAGAAGCACGAGGCCCAGGCCGATGCCGGCCAGGTAGGGGTTCGTGTAGGGCTGCGCCCGGTGTGGGATCGTCGTGGCCATCGAATCCTCCGTCCTCACACGCGCGGCCAATGGCTGTATTGGCCCGCGGAGACGATCACGAACCTCAGGGCGAGCCCACCCAGGAGGACCAGGACCGGGGCGACCGGCGTATGGGCGATGCGGTGGGTGACGGCGAGCCATTGGATGACGAGAGGCAGGACGATGCCGAGCCCCACCACCCCCACCCAGAACACGGCGGTGTAGGGTCCGCCCAGGAGCAGCCGCGCCGCCTCCGCGTGGGCCTCCGTCGCGGAGACGAGACCGATCAGCAGGCACGCGATGAGGCCCAGCTCGACGGTCAGGAACAGGTTGTCGAGCCAGGCCATCTGTTCGCGCTCCCCCGGCTCGGGCGAGGCCCAGTGAGCGAAGGCGGCGCTGGTCGAGAGACCCGAAACGAGGAAGAGCGGACCCAGGAGCGCGCTCGACCAGAGCGGCCGGGCGCCCAGCGCGGAGAGCAGGATCCCGGTGTAGAGGCCCAGGGCCACGCCGGTCGCGATGGAGACGAACCCGATGGCGCGCCGCACGCGCAGGTCGGCGGACCAGCGACGCGACCAGGCGTCGAGGGCGGGCGCGACGCCGAAGAGAGGCCGCGGCGGATCGAGCAGGATCCCGGCCAGGAGCACGGGATAGACGAGCAGCAGGATCCAGGCCCCCCACGACATCGGAGACCAGGGCTTCATCGTGACGTAGAGCCGCCAGACGTGCAGCTTGTATTCGAGGTCCAGGAAGAGGGCGAGCATCCCCAGCGAGATCGTCCCCAGCCCCAGCGTGAAGAGGCCGCTCGAGGCGAGCGAGAAGGTCGCGTGCGCGCGGTGGTTGCGGCGGCCCCGCCAGAGCGCCCAGCCGGACAGGATCATGATTCCCGCGGTGAAGCCGCCGAGGAACAGGTAGACGGCGATCTCCCAGCCCCAGGCGTGGAGAGACGGGTCCGTGATCGGGCTGTGGGCGGTCGAGTAGATCTCGCTCATCCCCTCACTCCAGGTAGAAGATCCGGGGCCGGGTCCCCGCCTCCGGCTTCAGCGCGTGGTGCTTCCGCGTGACGAGCAGGCGGCTCACCTCCGACTGTGGATCGTCCAGGTCGCCGAAGTACATGCAGCGCGTCGGACACACGGCCACGCAGGCCGGCGCCAGCCCCTCCTCCACTCGGTGGATGCAGAACGTGCACTTGTCCGCGTATCCCTCGG
The DNA here is from genome assembly GCA_041481445.1 of Vicinamibacteria bacterium. GTDB lineage: Bacteria > Acidobacteriota > Vicinamibacteria > Fen-336 > Fen-336 > AA29. Next base: position 15,803 of record JBGPBV010000077.1, on the reverse strand, counting down.
GATGGATGAAGCGGGCGTCGTAGGGACACGAGGCCAGGCACGCCTTGCAGCCGATGCACTCGTCCTTGTCCACCAGGACGAGCGCGCCCCGCGGGTGCACGTGGCTGGCGCCGGTCGGACAGCACGACACGCACGGCGGATCGTCGCAGTGGTTGCAGCGCTCGCTGCGGATCTCCAGGCGCAGGGTGGGGTACTCGCCCTGGTACTCGTAGCGGATCCAGTCCCGGTTGAACCCCCCGGGCACTCCGTTCTCCGTCTTGCAGGCCACCACGCAATCCATGCAGCCCACGCACTTGCGCAGGTCGATCGCCATCCCCAGGCGGGCCATCTCAGGCCGCCTCGATGGTGACGAAGTTCACGTTCATGCCCGTCCCCCCCATCAGGGGATCCACCTCGTAGCGCGTCACGAGCTGCGCGTCGCTGGCGCCCAGGCCCACGGCCCGCCGCAGCATCTTCGAGGTGTGGCCGAAGCCGTGGACGAGGTAGACGCAATCGGCGCGTATGGCCTGCGTGGCCCGGACCTTGACCGGAGCGCTGACGACGCCGTCCTGGTTCCTGAGGCGCACGCGATCCCCGGTCTTGAGCCCGGAGCGGTGGGCCACGTTCGCGTTCACCCAGACCTCGTTCTCGGGCATGACGTCGTGGAGGACCGGATTGGTCTGGGTCCGCCCGAAGGAGTGCACGGGGGCGCGGCCGAAGAGCAGGCGGAACGATCCGGGGGGCGGGCTGGCCGGCCGCCGATACTTCGGGACGGCGTCGAAGCCCGCCTGCTGGAGCTGCGTCGAGTAGAACTCGATCTTGCCCGACGGCGTCGCGAACGACGGCTCCACGCCCTCGTCGAGGTAGATCGGCTGGGGCGCGCCGAGCCGTATCCCCTTCCTCTTGAGCTCGGCGAGTGACAGGCCCGCTCCCGCCAGGCGGTGCTCCAGGTACTCCTCGATCGTCCTCCACGGGTAGTACGCGCCGAGGTCCAGCTTCTCGGCCAGCCGTCGCGCGATCCACCAGTTGGGCTTCTGGTCGCCGGGCGGCTCCACGACCGGCTGGCGCAGGGCCACGAACGGCTCGCGGAAGGTCTCGACGTTGAGCTCGTCGTAGCGCTCGAGGTACGTGGCCTCGGGCAGGACGACGTCGGCCCAGCCCGCGATCTCGCTGCCGATCACGTCGACCACGACCAGCAGGTCGAGCTTCTGGATGGCCCGGATGGTCTCCTGCTCGTTGGGCAGCGCCTGGATGAGGTTGGAGGCATAGACGAACCAGCCCTTGATCGGATACGGCTGGCCGGTGATCGTCGCCTCCCGGATGCCGGTGCTGATCGTCTCGGACGCGAAGGGGTACTTCCGGCCGGGGTTGTCGGCCTTGCCCCGGGCCGACTTGGGATACGGCGGATACGGGTAGTCCGGCACGTCCATGCTCACCGGCGCATAGAACCCGCCCTTGCGGCCCCAGCTCCCCAGCAGCGCGTTGAGGAGCGCGATGGCCCGGCTGCGCTGGGCGTCGTCGCCGTACCAGGTGGCGTGTCGGCCCGGATGGACGAGCGTGGCCGGCCGGTAGCGCGCCATCTCCCGAGCCGTCTCGCGGATCACTTCCGGCTCGATCCCCGTCTCCGGGTACGCCCACTCCGGGGTGAAGGGCGCGAGCTCCGCCGCGAAGGCCTCGAAGCCGAAGCCGAAGCGCTGGACGTAGTCCTTGTCGTACCGCCCTTCGGAGACGAGCACGTTCATCCAGGCGAGCAGCAGCGCGAGGTCGGTCCCCGGCTTGACCGGCAGGTAGAACTTCGCCTTGCTGGCCGCCACCGAGAAGCGTGGGTCCGCCACGATGATCGAGGCGCCCGCGCCGATGGCTTCGGCAAACTCCTGGACCTGGGTGTTGTGCATGTTCTCGCCCAGGTGCGAGCCGATCAGCACCAGGCAGCGCGCGTTCCTGATGTCCGTGCGCTCCGGCGAGCCGATCCCCTCCCCGAAGGTCAGCTCGAAGCCCACGTCGCGCGGCCCACGGCATTGCGCGAACGACGGCGCCGTGAGGTTGGGAGTGCCGAAGGCCTTGAGGGTGTGCTTGAGGAAAGTGCCTCCGATCCCGTGGCTGAAGCAGGCGATGGCCTCCGGTCCGTACTCCGCCTTGATCCGCTGCATCTTCTCGGCGATGGCGCCCAGGGCCTCGTCCCACGTGACCTCGACCCACTGCTCCTCGCCGCGCGCGCGGCGGCGCATGAGGGGCGCGCGCAAGCGGTCGGTGTCGAAGTGCGCGCCCACGCCCCCCGTGCCCCGCGGACAAAGACGCCCCCCGCTGAGGGGGTCCTCGGGATTGCCCTCGATCTTCCAGAGGACCCCGTCCCTGACCGTCGCGATGGCGCCGCACTTCCAGAAGCAGATGTCGCAGAAGGTAGGGACCCGGCGCAGGCCACGCTCCCCCGCCAGGGCCGAGTGCGCCTTTCCCACCCAGCCCCCGACGGACCCGCCGACCGCGGCCACTCCCGCTCCCGCCCCCGCGATCTTGAGGAACCGCCGCCGCGAAAGCATGATCCGCTCCTCGGCGCTCAGAAGCCGAACGAGTAGCTGAGGTCGAGCTCCCACTGGTCCATCTTCAGCTCGATGGACTGGCCGTTCGGGACCTCCAGGTTGTTGGGACCCGTGACCGACTTCGGGATGGCGCGGACGACCGCGAAGTTGAGGGCCTGGCCTTTCGCGAGGGCGCGCGTGACGCCGGCGGTGACGTGCTGCTCCATGACGCCGGGGGCGAGGATGTTGATGAGCACTTCGTTCTCGCGGATGGGCTGCCGGCCGTAGGAGTAGCCCGCGCGCAGCACCCAGTCCTTGCCCGCTTCGTACTGCAGGCCGGCCTTGTAGATCGTCATGTCGTGCCAGCCGAAGCCGGCGCCGGTGTCCGTCCCGAGCGGAGCCGTCGCGAGGTTGGGCAGGAAGTCGTTCCCCACCGACTTCACGCTCTCGTAGTTGATCCACTGCACGTCGAAGGCCACGGTGAGCGCGCCCGCCGGCTTCACCGCGATCCCGCCGGTGACGGTCTGGGGAATGTCGAAGCCACCCTGCTCGGCGAACAGGCCGGCGTACTCGTCGAACCGGGTCATGCGAATGTGGCTCTGGTAGGAGGCTCCGACGGCCAGCCAGGGCATGAGCTCGCCCAGGTAGCCGACGCGGACGCCCGCGCCGAAGGAGCTCGCGTGGCCGTTGTTCGTGAGGTTGGCGGAGTCGCTCGAGAAGAAGCCGAAGCCTTGCAGGCCCTTCGCCTCGAAGCGCTGGTAGGCGAGGATCGCGCTGATCCCCAGGGCGTGGCGTGGGCCCAGCTTGCGGGCGTAGGTCGGGGCCAGGAACATCTGCGCCATGTCCACGCCCGCGGGGGCGACGCCGAACACGGGGGCGGCGTAGTCCGTATTCATTCCGCCGTTGCCGTAGGCGCTCACACCGAAGGTGGCGTTCTCGCCGACCTTCCAGTTCGCGCCGAGGGCCGGGATGGCGAAGTACTTCGAGCCGCTCTCGACCGTCCCCGGGGCCAGGCCGAACGTGCCCGGATAGCCGGACGGCGAGCCCGAGACCGAGAACTGCCGGTTCGGGTTGAACACTCCGAATCCGAAGTCGTAGCGTTTGCCCAAGAAGACCATGGCCGCGGGGTTCGTGGCCGGCGCCTGCGTCCCGAGGTGCAGGGCCACGCCCGCCCCGGCCATCGCCTTGTAGTTGGTCCCGTAACCGTTGGCGAAGTAACCGTCACTCGCCCGTGCCGGCGCCGCCGCCCCGAGCAGGGCGCCGAGGATGACGATGCGCGAAAGCCGTTCGAGATTCATGCCGTCACTCCGATCTGGCTGAACGCCTCGGTGATACGGAGAGCAGGCCGGATGCCACGGGCCCGATCCTTGGCTGTCAGTGAGTTGACGGTCCGGCGGGGAGGCGGGGCTGCGCGAAAACGTTGCGACGTTCCGTCGCCTGCGACGAAACGTTTACCGCGCGCGCAGGCCGGCTTCGCGCATCCGCCGCCAGAGGGTGGCGCGGCTGATGCCGAGCGAGCGGGCGGTGTCGGCCCGCCGCCAGCGATGAGACTCGAGCGCTCGTAGCAGCCGCGCCCCCTCGAGGTACGCCCCGGCGGGGGACGCGGCGTCTCGTGGCGGCTCCGCACGGCCCCCCGCCGCTGGCCCCTCCACCGGCGGCTGCAGCTCCGCGGGAAGGTCCTCCGGAAGCACGGTCTGTCCCGTGCACACCGCGACCGCGTACTCGAGGGCGTTCTCGAGCTCGCGCACGTTGCCCGGCCAGGCGTAGTCGAGGAGCTGGCGCAGGGCCTCGGGCGAGAAGCGCAGGGCCCGGCCCTGGCGTGCGGCCACCCTCGCCAGCAGGTAGGTCGCCAGGGGTTCGATGTCCTCGCGGCGCGCGCGCAGCGGTGGGATCTCGATCGGCACGACACGGAGGCGGTAGAAGAGGTCCTCGCGGAAGCGACCCTCCTGCACCGCGCGCCGCAGGTCGACGTTGGTGGCGGCGACGATCCGCGCGTCGGTCCGGCGTGACTGGCTCTCTCCCACGCGTTCGAAGGTGCGCTCCTGGAGGACGCGCAGCAGCTTGACCTGCAACGGCAGCGGCAGGTCGGCCACTTCGTCCAGGAAGAGCGTGCCGCCGGCGGCCACTTCGAAGCGGCCGGCACGCTCGCGCACCGCGCCCGTGAAAGCCCCTCGCACGTGCCCGAACAGCTCGCTCTCCAGCAGGTCGCCCGGCAGGGCACCGCAGTTGACGGCCACGAACGGCCCGTTCCGGCGGGGGGAGTGGGCGTGGACCGCGCGCGCCACCAGCTCCTTGCCCGCGCCGCTCTCGCCGGTGAGGAGCACCGTCGCCTCGCTGTGCTCCAGGTTCTCGATCAGCCGGAAGACCTTCTCCATCGCCGGCGACCGGCCGATCAACCCCGGGAAGGGCGATCCGGCGCCGGAGGCGGCCTGGTCCTCCTCCGCCGGCCGCAGCACGAGGATGTAGGCGACGCGAGGATCACAGACGCTGCCGGGATCGGAGTGAAAGGGCGCCGCGGTCAGCGACACGAGCCTGGGCTTGGTTTCGCGAGCGGTGAGCATCGCCCGCCATCCCTCGCGACGCTCGCCTGCCAGCAGCAGCTGCCGCAGCGTTCCCGACGGGCCGAACAACTCGGCGCCCAGCAGGGCGGCCACCGGGCGCCCGCGAGCGTCCTCGGCCGCGCCGCGGCCGACCAGGCGGTCCAGCAGCGAGGAGGCGTGCACCACGGTGAACCCGGCGTCGATACACAAGAAGACGCGGCCCAGCGACGCAAAAGCTGCGCTCACGCCTTCGATCGCGGCTCGGAGCGCCAAGTCCGTCGGCTCTTGATGAATCAGGTGCTCGTGGGCCTGCCCCGCTGCCATCGGACCCTCCTCCCACCGGCGCGGTATGCAGCGGATGTGCCAGGCTCACGCGCCCCCAGGTGTTTCCCCGAGCCGATAGCGTCGCCGCGGCAGCTCCTCGCGGACGGCGTGGCCAGCGCGCCGCCGCGCAAGCGCCCATCGCGGCGCTGACCGGCGCGCCCCACCCGCGGTCGACCTTCTTCCGCGCGCGACGTGCGCTTACGAATACACGAGCGACGTCCGGCCCGATTGGCCGGGGTAGTACAAGCGAAGCCTCACGATGTAGGTCCGACCCTTGAAGAGCTTGTAGACGATGCTCGCGTTCCGGTCCTCACCGCTGTCGTCGTCGCCGGCCAGGAACCGCGGCGCCCCGGTGACCTCTTCGAACAGCACGAGCAGCGTGTCCGAAGCACCCTTCGTCTCGATCGTGTACTTCCGCGACTCCGTCGGCTTGATCAGGAAGTCCATCTGCTGGCCAACGGCCAGGTCGGAGGCCACCGTCTGGAACGGCTTGAGCGTCGTCGGCGTCGCTTTCAAGGCCGGATACCACTGGACCGCCCATTCCTTGTCGGCCTTCGAGAGCGTTCCCGGCGGCACCAGGCCGCCCAGATCGTATTGCTCGGGCTCGTCGATGAGGCCGGGCTCGAACTCGTACTCCATGATCGAGTCCGGGTCCCAGGCCGAGCCTTGGACCTGCTGCGGAGTGAGCTTCTCGAGGATGTTGTGGAAGGTGGTGGCGTGGTCCCAGTTGTTGGGAGGCTTGGCCAGCGAGTCGTACACCGCCTGCTCGTGCCACTTGATCCCGGCGAACGGGTTCTGGTGCTCGTGCTCCATGCCGAGCACGTGTCCGAGCTCGTGGAGCGCCGTGCCCCTGCCGTAGGGAGTGGTCAGGTTCCATCCGTACACCGTGGTCGGCTCCGTCGACGGCCCGTCCAGGACCTCGCGCCCGACCCCGGAGGCCGAATCTCCATCCGCCGTCGAGTAGCCGATCCGGACTTCGGCCTCGCTGAGCTGATTGACCTCCTGGAACTCGAGGCCGATTCCGACCGCCTTCCACTTGTTGAACGCGTCGCGGACCGCATCCGCCTGGACCTTGGGAACCGCGAAATGGGAGCTCCCGCCGAAGAAGCAGTAGTGCAGCACCGTCCCGTTCACCCACTTGGAGCGAACGGAGAGGATCGCCCTCGCCCGTCGCGGGTCAGCCGTGACCGAGTCCGGAAGTTGCGGAACGGGTCGGGGCAGATTCGAGCAGAGCGGCCTTTGTGGGGTCCTCGCGTAGGGGGTGGCCTGAGAGGGCGGACGACTGCGACGCCGAGCCATGTGCACTCCTTCCGTTCAAAACCTGGGGGAAAGGTCGGATCCTACACACAAACCGAGGGGCGGCCTAGTCATTTCTCAGACGCAGCCGACTACCGAGACCTACGGGTAGAAGTGGACGAAGGCCGAGAATCCGTCCATGTAGTCGGGCGACACGGCCTCGCGATCCTGCTTCCGCCAGCGGGCCTGGAGCTCGAAGTGCGGACGCGGGAACCAGCGGAGCCCCGCCCCGTAGCTGTGGCTCAGATGGCCGGGCGATCCCAGGTCCCGCCGAGTCATCTCGTCGATCAGCAGGACGTAGAGGCCCTTCACCGTCTCGCGGGCGAAGCACAGGTTGGTGTCGAGCTCCTTCTCGACCCTGGGCTCGGGACCGTCGAAGCGGAGGCGCTGCACGTCGGCCTGGGCGAGGAGATAGGCCCGGTGGCCGATCCCGAACACGCCCGAGAGCCCGCCCGCCTCGCGATCGAGGTCCGGGCCATGCCGGCTCATGTAGCTGAGCCAGACCTTGCGCTTCCCGGTAAAGAACACGCCCGCCGTGGCCGCGACACCCGTTTCCCGCGGGCCGCCACCGGCGCGGTCGACGATCCCGGTGAGGGAGGCGTTGAACCTCTCGGTGATCCAGTTGGCTTCGACGTTGTAACGGTCGCGGTCGAGCCCCAGGCCCCGGCGGGTGGCGGTCGAGGCGTCGCCGTTCCACACGCCGTAGTTGGGGAGGAAGCGCCCGGCCCGGACCGACAGGTAGGGGTTCAAGGTGAGCTGCAGGTAGTGCCGTCGGCTCACGAGGCCGTGGCCCCTGGCATCCGAGGCGTCCGTATCGGGGCCGATGGTGGCGACCGCGAGCAGCCGGCGGTGCGTGACGGCCGCCTCCAGGTCGGCCTGGACGAGGCGGACGGCGTCCCCGTGGGCGGGCGAAGCCACGAGGTACTCGACGTCGCCGCCCAGTGCGAGCCACGGCGGCAGCAACGGCGTTCCGTAGGCAAACTCCGGCTCTCGCTTCCCACTCCACGTGCTGAGCAGCTCCCGGGAGAGCTGACGGCCGTAGGGCGTGAGAATGCCGCCGCCCGCCACGTTGTAGTGGCACGTGCTGCAGTTGGCGTATCCCCAGCGGACGGAGCCGGGGAAGGCCAGTGCGGCCTGGGCGGAGACGGCGACGAGCGCGAGCGAGAGAGTTCCTAGCCTAGCGCCTCGCCACGTCACGGCTGGGTTCCAGGGCCGCGGAGAAGGCGGTCTTCACGTCCACCTTCTCGGCCACGGTGATTCCCATGTACTTCGGCACGTCGACGCCGAAGTCCCCGAGGTTGATCGAGAACTGCGCGTTGACGGTGATCCGGTCATCGTGACGGCTGACCTTGGCCTGGCCGCTCACGGGCTTCTCGACGCCGTGGAGCAGGAGCGTCCCTTCGAAGGGCACGGACACCGCCCCGAACGGGGCGCCGTCCGGAACTTGCGTGACGTCGAGGCGCGAGAGGGTCAGGCGCGCCTGCGGATACCGGTCGACCTGGAGGTACTCCTCCTTCAGGTGGTGGTCCCGGAGGCCGATACCGGTCTCGAGAGTCGCCAGATCCACGGCCAGGGACCCGCTGACCGAGTGATTCGTCACGGTGAGGGTTCCGTCCGGACCGGCGCCCTTGCCGTGGATCTTGAGGGCGCTCGGCCAACCGGTGGCCAGGAACTCGACGCTTCCAGCTTGGGTCTTCAGATCGACTCGTACAGCGGACGACTTGAGCGAGACGGCGTCCTTCGACGGAACGGCCTGGGCGCCGGCAACCACGGCGCCGGGTGCAGGGCCCAGCCAGAGGATTCCCGCGAGAGCGTAAAGCGTGGAGGGACGCTTCATGGCTCACACTCCTTCAGTGCTCTTACGACCAGAGAATCTGCGCCCCTCGCCGCCGGCAGAGGGATCGTGCGACCGAGCAGTGCGCCGGCGCGGGCCGAATTGGGCGCTCCGAAGAACGATCCGGGAGGAGCTTCTAACGCGGAGCACGCGACCGCTTCGCGGCCGCTAGGCGCTTGTATCCGAACGAGGAGCCGGGTTGCAAGGAAAAACTGGGACCTGTGAGCGCGCTTACACGTCGAGCGCGCGGGCGGCGCCACTCCATCGCGACTTCGACCAGTTCGAGTCACGCCGCCAGGCCTTCATCGGCCCCGACTAGCACCCGCGTATACTCCTGGCCGAAGCGATCCGCCCATCGGCCGGCGGCGCTCTCTGCAGCGCCGCGGTTCGCGTGAGGTCGACCCATGCTCGCGAGACACATCATCCTGCGCAACGCCGCCGTTCCCGAAGACACGGCGCCGGCCGGAAAGCGGCGTCGCCGGTCGGCCACGCCCCGCAGCTCAGAGGCCGCTCCGCGACCCTCCCTGGAAACCGCCGATCTCAGTCCCGGCGATCTTCAATCGCTGGCCCAGGAACCGGACGTGGTCTGCCTCGCGCCGGTCATGCCCACCTGCATGATCGCGCCCCTCGCAAGCACAGCCGCGACCGAGACGGGCGACTCCTGGGGGATCGCCGCCGTCGGGGCCGACGTCTCCACATATACCGGTGAGGGAGTCACGGTGGCGGTGCTGGACACCGGCATCGACGCGGATCATGCCGCCTTCAAGGGGATGACCATCGAGCGGCAGGACTTCACCGGAACCGGCGACGTCGACGTGGTCGGCCATGGAACCCACTGCGCGGGGACGATCTTCGGCCGGGACGTGGAGGGCCGACGAATCGGCGTCGCCCGAGGCGTGCAAAGGGCCCTCGTGGGGAAGGTCCTGAAGTTCGACGGCCACGGCGACACCAACATGATCATCCGCGCCATCCAGTGGGCGGCCGACCAGGGAGCGGACGTGATCTCGATGTCGCTCGGGTTCGATTTCCCGACCATGGTCGGTCTGGCGACGGGGCAAGGGTGGCCGGTCGAGCTCGCGACCTCGAAAGCGCTCGAAGGCTATCGCGCCAACGTCCGTATGTTCGACGCGCTGATGGTCATGATCGGCGAGCGGAAGAAGGTCCCGGTGCTGGTCGCGGCCGCCGGCAACGAGAGCAGGAAGGACGGCACGAAGGAGTTCAAGATCGCGGCCAGCGTTCCCGCGGCCGCGAAGGGAGTGATCTCCGTGGGGGCGGTGGGGCGCACGCCGAACGGCTTCGACATCGCCAGCTTCTCGAACACGCTTCCCCAGATCAGCGCCCCCGGCGTCGACGTCGTGTCCGCGGACCGGGGCGGAGGGCTCGTCGCCCAGTCGGGGACCAGCATGGCCTGCCCGCACGTGGCGGGTGTGGCCGCCCTCTGGTGGCAAGCCGTCCGCGGCATGAACCTGCCGTCGTCCCTGCAAGCGGGCAGGGTCGTGGCCCAGTTGCAGACCACGGCCCGCACCAGCGGCTTCGCGGCCAGCGTCGACGCCGCCGACCGTGGCCTCGGCCTCGTGACCGCGCCCTAGCGGAAAGCGCGGGGCGAGGGCGGAGCTACTTCTTCCCGGCGGCCTCTTCGAGGCGGGCGATGTCGAGCTTCTTCATCTGGAGCAGGGCCTCCATGACCCGTTGGGACTTCCGCGGGTCCGGGTCGCTGAGCATCCCGGGCAGCACCGTGGGGACGATCTGCCAGGACAAGCCGAACTTGTCCTTCAGCCAGCCGCACGGTCCTTCCTCGCCTCCGGCGGAGAGCTTGCTCCAGAGCGCGTCCACTTCCTTCTGCGTCTCGCAGTTCACGACCAGTGATATCGCCTCCGTGAACTTGTACTGTGGGCCGCCGTTGAGGGCGATGAACTCCTGCCCCTCGAGCTGGAACCTCACGGTCATGACGGCTCCCTTGGGTCCCGGCCCCGTTTCGCCGTAGCGGGTCACGTCCTGGATCTTCGAGTTCCCGAAGATCGACGTGTAGTGCTTCGCCGCCTCTTCCGCGTTCGCGTCGTACCAGAGGAAGGTCGTGATCTTCTGCTTCGGTGCCATCGGTGCCTCCGTTTCGGTTCCCTCGGCGTCCGGGTTGAACGCCTTTCACGGGTAGGTCGAGGCAGGCGGCGCTTCCTCGACATTCCCAGGGTATTCCGGGACGGATTCCCGGCGGCGAGCGGACGGCCTTATTCGAGGGCGCTCCTGCCCGCGGCGGCGGCCGACGGCACCAGAACGATCTGGTAGGAGACCGAGACGCGTGGAGGCGCGTCAGGCCTCCAGGCGATGAGGTAGTCGAGCGGGTCGTAGTAGTCGACATGCAGCTCGTAGTTCCCCGGCTTGAGGTTGGACGTCCTCACCATGGCCGGCCGGCTGGCCAGGTCGACCCACCTCTCGATCTCGGTCCGGCAGGACGAGGGGCAGAGGTCCTCTCTCTCGCAGCCGGGGGCGCAGGCCCCCTCGTACGATCGCTCCATCACGGCGGCGTCGATCGTGGTTTCCTTGCCGGTCGCGGTCCAGTCCAGGCCGATCTGAAGGGAGCCCGCCCTGTCCGTGCGGAAGCTGGCGGCGCGGACGGAGTAGGCGGTCGGGAGGCCGAGGCCTCCTTCCTTCAAGACGACCGGCGGCGGAGGCGCGGGTGTGGCCGCGGCCGCGGGCACGGGCGTCCCGCCGCTCACGTGATCACCGACACATGCCGCCAGGCACGCCATCCCGAGTACGGCGACGAGACCGATACGGTGCACCATCCGCATGCGTTCCTCCGTTCTCAGGAGGGACGCGCAATCGGAGTGCAACGCGTCTCAGGAAAGACCGCGACTAGACGCCTTCGGTGTCGCCGCGCACAGGCTCGATGTCGGTCCGGAGCCCTCAACGGGCCGGCGGATCGTGCGGGTCGCCGGTCCGGTGCTCGTCGATCTGGAAGCGAAGGAAGTCGTGGATCGCTTGCCGCGCCTCCGCGTTGTCCGTGCTGATCTCGACCCGGCCGCCGCGAGGCAGGGCGGAGTAGCGGTACCGGATGGCGGACTTGAGCCGTCGCATGGTCTCGACGCCCGGCGGCGTCTGGTCGTGGATCATCATCGGCAGGTCGAATCGCCCCTGCGCGAACTCGGCGGCGATGAGGCCGAGATGGGTCCGGATGCGATCACGCCCTCCCGTATCGGCGGGGTCGGTGACCTCCAGTCGAATGCTGCCCCCGCGCGGTCCGAGGTCGAAGTGGTGCACGGAGTCCATGTGCGCGACCCCGGTGGCGTCGTCGTGACGCTGGTCGACCTGCTCGTGATGGCCCGCCGTTCCCGCCTGTGCCGCCGCCTGATGGGCGGCATGCAGGGGGCATGCGGGCGCGTCATCCTGGGCCCGTGCGGGCACGGCGAGCCCGCCAAGCGCACCGCCCACGAGCACGGACACGACGGTCAGAGTCCTCACCTTCGAACCTCGCTTCCCCCCGGCCCGACCAGCATAGACGCTGGAGCGCGCTCCAGGGTCAAGTCGGGCGCTCGCGGCCCTACAATGCGTGGATGCTCGATCCAGGCGTCCGAGAAGCGGCGGCGCGGCCTTTGCGCACGGGCGAGGTCGCCCGATTGGCGAGGGTCAGTCCGGATACGATCCGGCTCTACGAGAAGCGCGGACTGCTCGCCCGGCCGCGCCGGACGGCCGGCGGCTATCGCCAGTACGGGCCGGAAACCATCGAGCGTGTCCGGCTCGTCCGCCGCGCCCTGGCCCTCGGGTTCACGCTCGAGGAGCTGCGGGTGGTGCTCACCGCGCGCGACGGCGGCCAGGCGCCCTGCCGCGTCGTGCGCACCCTGGCCGCGGAGAAGCTGGAGTCAGTGGAGAGGCGCATCGACGAGCTCGTCGCGCTCCGCGACCAGATCCGGCGCGTCCTGACGGACTGGGACGGGCGTCTTGCCCACACCCCGCGCGGACAGCGCGCCGGCCTCCTCCATGCGCTGGCCGAGCTGGTTCCCGAAGGGGGCACCTCCCCGCTCATTCCCGGGCGACGGCGGACCCGAGAGGGACGGTGAGCTTCTACCGGGAGCGGGTCTATCCCGCGCTCGTGACCGCATTGGGGGACCCGGATCCGGTCCAGGCGGTGCGGACGCGGGTCGTCCGCCAGGCGCGGGGAGAGGTCCTCGAGATCGGCGTCGGTCCGGGCGTCAACTTCCGTCACTACGATCCGGCCCTGGTGGCGCGGCTGTACGCGCTCGAGCCGAACGCCGGGATGCGCAAGTACGCCGAGGGACAGCGCCTCCGGACCGCGCTGGACGTCAGGTTCCTCGACCTGCCCGGAGAGCGGATCCCGCTCGACGACGCATCGGTCGACACCGTCGTGAGCACCTTCACTCTCTGCACGATTCCCGGAGTCGTCGAGGCCCTGCGCGGCGTCCGGCGCGTCCTGAGGCCCCAGGGCCGGTTCCTCTTCTTCGAGCACGGGCGGTCGCCTGACCCGCGCCTGCGCCGGTGGCAACGATGGACGGAGCCGATGACCCGCTGGGTGTTCGAAGGGTGCCACCTGACCCGCGACATCCCGTCCCTCATCGAGAATGGCGGGTTCCGGATCGAGAGCATGGAGACGGCCTACCTCGCCCGCTTCCCGAAGTCGTGGACGCACTGCTTCTGGGGCACGGCCGTCCCCGCCGCGAGCTGAGTCAACTCCCCTTCTTGACCACCAGGAACTGGCGCGCGGGAACGTCCCGGCGGACGGAGCGGGTGCCGTCCGGCCAGCGCACGACGACCTCGTCTGCCTTGTCCGCCTTGCCCAGGCCGAAGTGCGGCCGCGGGTCGTGGGTGCTGAGGTAGGAATCCGCCGAGGCGATGTCCCGAGACATCGTCCGCCCACCCGCCTTCACCGTCACCCTGGTCCCGATCGGGATGGCCGTCCCACCCGGAATCTCGCACACGACGGTGAGCCAGGAGCCGGTGACACCCTCGTTGTGGAGCAGCTCCGGCGGGGAGTCGAGCGCGGTGATGAGGATGTCCAGCCGCCCGTCGTTGTCGAAGTCGCCCACGGCCAGGCCCCGGTGGGAGCGCACGATCGCGAAGCCGGGCCCGGCGGCGTCGGTGGCGTCGCGAAACAACGTCTCCGGCGGCGCCCCCGCGGCCGCGTCGTCGCGGACGCTGCGGTTCTCGAGGAGCAGGTTCCGCTGGCGATAGGTCCCGATCAGATCGGGGTGCGCGTCGATCTGCGGATAGATGTGGCCGTTGGCCACGACCAGGTCCAGGTCCCCGTCCCCGTCGAAGTCGGCCATGGCCGTCCCCCACTTGAGCGGGCGATAGGTGATGGGACCGACTCCGGTCGGCTTGCTGACGTCCTCGAAGAAGGCGCGGCCGAGGCCCTTGTAGAGGGTGGCGAAGTCCTCGGAGAAGTTCGTGACGAAGAGGTCCAGGATGCCGTCACCATCGACGTCTCCCACCGCGACCCCCATGCTGGCCTGCGCGGCTCCGTTGGCGTCGAAGGCGGAGAAGGACGGGACACCGATCTCGCGGAAGTGACCGGTGCCGTCGTTGCGGTAGAGGTAGTTCGGATCGGAATCGTTGGCCACGTACAGGTCGGGATGCCCGTCGTCGTCGAAGTCGGCGGCCCGTACCGCGAACCCGAAGCCCAGGGCGAGGTCCTTGAGGCCGGCCTCTTCCGTCGCCTCCACGAAGCGCCCCTTGACGTTCCGGAAGAAGTGGTCGGGGGCGCCCTTGAGCCCGAAAGGCCCGAAGGCGACCTGCTCCAGGCCCCGCCACCAGAGCGTGCGCCTGGCCTTGAGCACGTCGTCGAGAGTGACGTCGATGTACTGGGCGACGTACAGGTCGAGCCAGCCGTCCCCGTCGGCATCGAAGAAGGCGGCTCCCGTGTTCCAGCCCGGGGTCTCGATGCCGAGGCGTCCGGCCACGTTCTCGAAACGCCCGTTCCCCAGGTTGCGATAGAGGACGTTGCGCCCGAAGCTCGTGACCAGGATGTCCGGCCGGCCGTCGTTGTCGTAGTCGGCGACGGCGACGCCCGCTCCCCACTCGCCTTCCCCGCCGACTCCGGCGGCGTCCGTCACGTCCTCGAAAGTGCCGTCCGCGTGCTGGTGGTAGAGCGCGTTCTTGCCGCGCGCGACGACCTTGTCGCCCTCGAGCCGCCAGCCGTTGACCAGGTAGACGTCGAGCCTCCCGTCTCCGTCGTAGTCGAGGAAGGCCGCTCCCGCCCCCGCCGAGTCGAGGAGGTGGTCCTTCCCGGGGCGGCCGGCCTCGAGCACGCGCGTGAGACCGAGGCGCGGGGCCACGTCGACGAAATGGAACCGGGCGGGCGAGGGGCCGGACGCCAGCGCGGCGCCCGCGCCCAGGAGAAGCAGCGCCGCCCGGACCACCGACCCTACTTGGCGGCCACGACGTGCCTGGCCCAGGCCGCCTCGACCTTCTTCCACTCCGCGTCCAGCGCGTCCGCCTTGGGATCGCGGGCCTGCATCGCGATCGCCTTCGAGGAGTCCAGGAACGCCTGCTTGGCCACCTTCGTGATCACGACATATCCCTCGTCGTAGATCCCCTGGGCCTCGCCGGCCGCGTTGTGGTGGTGGCCACCCTCGAGCAGGCGCTTGCGCACGCCCGCGATCGCGTTGTCGCCTTCCGTCCCGATCTGCCCGACCGCTGCGGCGACGTTCTCGACCGCCGCCCTGGCCCCCGCCGCGTCACCCGCCTTGAGCATCTGTCGCGCGCGGGCGAGCTCCGCCTGGGCGTGCCCGTAGGTGGCGGCCAGGATCGCCCGGACGAGCTTCTCCTCGGCCTTGTTGGCCCCCAGGATCGTGTCGGCCAGCGCGTCGTAGGCGGCCACCATCTCCGGCGGCGTGGCCGGCGTGCGGGCCTGGGCCCGCGCCGCTGGCGCTCCGCCCAGGAACGCCAGCGCGACCATGGCGGTCGCCATCACAGGTGCCCAACGGATCAGGCCGCGGCTCATCGACCACCTCCCGGGCCTTCCGACCCGCCGGCACAGTACACCGCGGCGAGCGGCTCAACAAGGTACCTAGGGACCACCCTTCGACACGCGGGTGAGGGCGATCGTCTCCAGGCTCTCCTTGGCGCCGGCCAGGAACCTGAAGGTGAGCACGATCTCGCGGTCGCTCTTGAGCTCCACGTCCAAGGCGTCGACGTGCGGCGCTTCCGGCGCGGAGAGGTTCGCGTCCACGAACGCGAAATGGATCCGGCCTTCGCGCTCGTCGATGCGCGTGGCCTTGAGCCGGGGCTGGTTCTGCGCCGCACAGTAGTGCGTCATCCGCAGGTCCGGCCCGTCCCGATGGTAGACGCTGGTCATCACGA
>JBGPBV010000076.1:0-28938 GCA_041481445.1 Vicinamibacteria bacterium | reverse complement strand
GCCTGCGGCTGATGGCGTGCCCGTGGGGCACGGCCGGATCGGTATGCCGGTGGCGCATCGTGTCCCTCCTCAGGCCGGCAGAACGCTGCCGTGGTGTTCAGCCGGTTCACGCCGCAGGGTCCAACCCGTCCTGGAACGGGTCAGTCGAATATATGTCAGAGCCATCTCACGGCGGTTCTCCGGCCAGGCTTGCAGCGGCCCGTGATCGGGCATAGCTTCAGGTCGATGGCTCGTCTGCCCTCGACCCGCGGCTTCCTCGTCGGCTTGTGTGTCGTGGCCGTCCTGGTGGCCGTGGTGTCCCCCGTCGCTGGTGGCGTCGTGTGGGCCGTCCTGCCGTCCGCGGCCACCTTCGGGGTTCCGGACGAGCCGCGCGTCGTCGCTCCGGCCGACCGTCCTCGTCTGCTCTTCCCACCGCTCGCCCGGCTCGCCGCCCCGCGCGGCCCTCCCGCCTCCTAGTCGCGTCCACCCTCGATCCGCCTGCGGACCGGCGGATCGCATGTCTCGCGCGGTCCATGGAAGGGAGTGGTGCATGCGGGCCGGGAAGGGCCGACTCAGGTTCCTGCTGTTGTGCGCCGTGCTCGAGCTCGGCGCGCTCGCCGGAGTGCCGATGAGGCCCGACGAGATCGAGAAGCTGATGCAGACGCTGGCGAGGCCCAAGCTCGCCCAGACGCTGCCGAACGAGAACGAGAAGGGTGACGGCGGGCGCGAGCCTACGCCGGGCGGTAGTTGACGATGGGCAGGAACGTCTCCGCCTTGAGGGAGGCGCCCCCCACCAGGACCCCGTCCACGTTGGGCTGGGCCATGATGCCAGCCGCGTTGCCCGGGTTCACGCTGCCGCCGTAGAGGATGCGGACGGCCTCGGCGGGATCCTCGCCGTGCGAGGACGACACGCGCTTGCGGATGAAGGCATGGACCTCCTCCGCCTGCTCGGGGGTGGCGACCTTGCCGGTGCCGATCGCCCAGACCGGCTCGTAGGCGATCACCACGCGCGCGACCTCTTCCGGCTTCAGGGCGCGCAGCGCGCGCTCGAGCTGCCGCTCCACGATCTCGAGCGTCCGGCTCGACTCGCGCTCGGCCAGCAGCTCGCCCACGCAGGCGATCGGGGTGAGGCCGAAATCGACGGCGGCGCGTGTCTTCTTGCCCACGGCGTCGTCCGTCTCCCCGAAGACGTGGCGGCGCTCGGAGTGGCCGAGGATGACGTAGGCGCACCCGACGTCGCGCAGCATGACCGGCGAGACCTCGCCCGTGAAGGCCCCCTCGCGCTCCCAGTGCATGTCTTGCCCGCCGAGGGCGATCGCCGATCCCTTCAGCGCCTCCCCCACCGCGGCCAGGGACGTGAACGGCGGCATCACGGCCACCTCGTGCCGCGTGGGCTCGCGATCCAGGCCTTCGCGGAGCGTGCGCGCGAGGGCGACCCCGTCCGCGACGGTCTTGTTCATCTTCCAGTTCCCCGCGAACAAGTACCGCCGCATCACGCCTCCTGGAGGCAGCCCACGCCGGGGAGCGCCGCTCCGGCCAGGAACTCGAGGGAGGCGCCACCGCCCGTCGAGACGTGGTCGATCTTGTCGGCCAGGCCCATCTGGGTGACCGCGGCCACGCTGTCGCCGCCCCCCACGATCGTGACTCCCTCGCAGTCGGCGAGGGCCTGGGCGAGAGCGCGCGTGCCTTCCGCGAACGGCTTCATCTCGAACACGCCCATGGGGCCGTTCCAGACGACGACCTTGCCGGCGCGCACGCGCTCGGCGTAGGCCCGGCGCGTCTCGGGGCCGATGTCGAGCCCCATCCAGCCGTCGGGAACCTCCGAGGCGGGGAGCGTCCTGGTCTCGGCGTCGGCCGCGAAACGCGAGGCCACGACGTGGTCGGACGGCAGCACGATCTTGCCCCCGGCCCTCCGCAGCAGGTCGGAGGCCAGCGCGACCTTGTCCTCCTCGACCAGGCTCTTGCCCGTCGGATACCCGCGGGCGCGCAGGAACGTGTAGGCCATCCCGCCGCCGACGAGGAGCGAGTCCACCCGCTCGAGCAGGGCCTGGATGACCTCGATCTTGTCCGAGACCTTGGCCCCCCCGAGCACCGCCACCAGCGGCCGCTCCCTGGGATGCACGGCCATGTCGAGGTACCGGAGCTCCTTCTCCATCAGGAACCCCGCCACCGCGGTGTCGACGAAGTGCGACACCCCCTCGGTCGACGCGTGCGCACGATGAGCGCTGCCGAAGGCGTCGTTCACGAAGACGGTCGAGCGGGTGTCCCCGACCAGGGCTCGGGCGAAGGCGGTGTCGTTCTTCTCCTCCTCGGGATGGAAGCGGACGTTCTCGAGAAGGAGGACGTCGCCGTCGCCCATCGCTTCCGCCAGACTGCGGACCTCGGGCCCGACGCAGTCGGCGGCTAGCGGCACGGCCCGGCCCAAGAGCTCGGCGAGCCGTGCCGCGACCGGGCGCAGGCTGAACTCCGGCGTCGGGCCCTTCTTCGGTCGTCCCAGGTGCGAGGCGAGGGCGAGGCGCGCCCCGCCCCGGATCAGGTGCTCGAGGGTGGGCAGCGAGGCCTTGATGCGCGTGTCGTCGCTGATGCGGCCGTCCTCGAGGGGCACGTTGTAGTCGACGCGCACGAAGACGTGCGTGCCCGCGAGGTCCCGCAGGTCCTTGACCGTCTTCTTCGCCATGACGGCCCCCGGCTCAGGCCGCCGAGCGGTCGCGCTGGGCCATGTAGAGGATCAGGTCCTTCACGCGCTGCGAGAAGCCCCACTCGTTGTCGTACCAGGAGAAGACCTTGGCCAGGTTGCCGTCCACCACCCGGGTGAGGCCGGCGTCCACGATCGAGGAGTGCGGGTTGCCCCGGAAGTCGATCGAGACCAGCTCCTCGTGCGTCACCTCCAGCACGCCCTTCATGGGGCCGCGCGCCGCCTGCTCCAGCGCGCCGTTGATCTCGGCGGCGGTGGCGCTCTTGCCCAGCTCGACCGTGAGGTCCACCAGCGACACGTTCGGGGTGGGGACGCGGATGGCGACGCCGTCGAGCTTGCCCTTGAGCTCGGGGATGGCGAGGTAGATGGCCTTGGCGGCGCCGGTCGAGGTCGGGATCATCGAGAGGGCGGCTGCGCGCGCCCGCCGCAGGTCCTTGTGGGGCAGATCCAGGATCTTCTGGTCGTTCGTGTAGGAGTGGATGGTCGTCATCTGCCCCTTCACGATCCCGAAGGAGTCGTGGAGGACCTTGGCCACCGGGGCCAGGCAGTTCGTGGTGCAGGACGCGTTGGAGAGGATCGTGTGCTTGCGGGGGTCGTACTTCTCGTGGTTGACCCCCATCACGATCGTGATGTCCTCGTTCTTGGCCGGGGCCGAGATGATGACCTTCTTCGCGCCCGCGCCGAGGTGGGCCTTGGCCTTCTCCGCGTCCGTGAAGAGGCCGGTGGACTCGATCACGTAGTCGACCCCGAGGCTCTTCCAGGGAAGCTGGGCCGGGTCCTTGACGGCCAGGACCTTGACCGTGCGGCCGGCCACGCGGATGGTGTCGCCCTCCACCTTCACCTCGTCGGGCAGGTTGCCGAGGATCGAGTCGTACTTGAGGAGATGGGCGAGGGTGGGCGCGTCGGTGATGTCGTTGACGGCCACGAACTCCAGCTCGCGCTCGTGCAGAGCGGCCCGGAGGATGTTGCGTCCAATGCGCCCGAATCCATTGATGCCGACGCGGATCGACATTTTCGTCGCCTCCTAGGAGCGTCCCGTATACGGGAGAGAGAAGCGGTCAGTCTATCCCACCGCCCCCGGTGAGCGTCAACCAATCCGGCCCCCGGTGCCAGGCCCGGATGATCCATCCCGTTCTGCCGTATCATTTCCGCGATTTCCCGGAGGCGCCGACTGACGACCCCACGGCCCCGGCGGCGCGACGCCTCGGCCCGCATGGCGCTCTTCGAGCGGTCCAGCGACGCCGTGGTCAGCTTCGGCGGCGACTCCCGGATCCTCACCGTCAATCCGCGGACGGAAGAGCTCTTCGGCTACCGCCCCGCCGACCTCATCGGCCAGCCCGTGGGGGTGCTCCTCGCCGCCGCCCGCCCGCGGCCCGGCCGGCCCGCCGCTCCCCTGGAGGCGCTGCCCGCCGATCTCACCCACGGCCTGGCGCACGTGCTGCTGGGCCGGCGCGTCGACGGGAGCGTGTTCGCGGCCGACGTGCTCGTCACGGAGGTGCGCGACGAGGACGACCCCTTCCTGATCGCGAGCTTCCGCGACGTGGAGGCGCGGGCGGCGGGGGAAGAGGAGCTGCGGGCCTCGGAAGCCCGCTTCCGGGCCGCGGTGGAGACGCTCGGCGAGGGGCTGATCATCACGGACGAGGCCGACGTCATCACCTACGTGAACTCGCGCATGTGCCAGCTCTCGGGGTACGCGGCGGAGGAGATGATCGGGCGCACCGTGCCCGAGCTCCTCGTTCCCGGCGAGGAGCAGGAGAGCTACCGCGAGCACCTGGCCCTCCGCCTGCAGGGGCTGTTCGAGCAGTACGAGATCGCCCTGCAGCGCAAGGACGGCGGCCGGTTCTGGGCGGAGTCGGCCGCCGCCGCCTTCCGGGGCCCGGACGGGCGCATCGTGGGCACGCTGGTCGCGGTCCTGGACGTCTCCGAGCGCAAGCGCATCCAGGAGGAGCTGGTGGCGGCGGTGGACGCCTCCGAGGACGCTTCGCGGGCCAAGAGCGCCTTCCTCGCCAACATGAGCCACGAGCTGCGGACCCCGCTCAACGCCGTCATCGGCTACAGCGAGATGCTCACGGAGGAGGTCCGCGAGCGCGGCCAGGACGAGCTCGTCCCCGACCTCGAGAAGATCCACAGCGCGGGCAAGCACCTCCTCCGCCTCATCAACGACATCCTCGACCTCTCGAAGATCGAGGCCGGCAAGATGGAGCTGTTCCCCGAGCTCTTCGACGTCCCCGCCCTGGTGCGCGAGGTCTCCGGCACCATCCGCCCCCTGGCCGAGCGGCGCGGCAACGTGCTCGAGTTCAAGTGCGACGAGGACGTGCACCGCATGCGCGCGGACCTCACCCGCGTGCGCCAGGTCCTGCTCAACCTGATGAGCAACGCCAGCAAGTTCACCGAGAACGGCAAGGTGGCCCTGCACGTGGACCGCACCGGGATCAACGGCGCGCCCTGGATCCGCTTCCGCGTGATGGACAGCGGCATCGGGATGAGCCCGGACCAGGTCACCAAGCTCTTCCAGGCCTTCGCCCAGGCCGACGCCTCCACCACCCGCAAGTACGGTGGCACCGGCCTCGGCCTCGTCATCAGCCGGCAGCTCTGCCAGATGATGGGGGGCGAGGTGACGGTGGAGAGCGCGCCCGGCCGCGGCTCGACCTTCACCATGCTCCTCCCCAGCAACCTGGACCCGGCCGAGCTCTCCGCGGAGCTGGGCACGCAGGCGCCGCTGTTCCAGACCGTCCCGCCCACGGGCGCGCCCTCCAGCGTGCTCGTGATCGACGACGACCACGTCGTGCGCGACCTGCTCCTGCGCTTCCTCGAGAAGGAGGGGTTCCGGGTCGCCACCGCCGCCGACGGCGAGGAGGGGCTGCGGCTCGCGCGGGAGATGCGTCCCGACCTCGTCACCCTCGACGTCGTGATGCCCGGCCTCGACGGCTGGGGGGTGCTCAAGGCGTTCAAGGCCGACCCCGCGCTCGTCAGCACGCCCGTCATCATGATCACGATCGTCGACGACCCGGGGCTGGGGCACGCGCTGGGCGCGATGGAGTACTTCACCAAGCCGATCGACTGGCGGCGCCTCGCCACCGCCCTCGACAAGTACCGGACTCCCGCCTCCGAGACGCCCACGCTCGTCAAGGGCGTGCCCCCGCCCGCGGTGTAGCTCGGCCGGATTACCCGGTCGGTTCGGGCGCCCGCTATACTCGCGGTTTTGGCCTGTGCTTTTCGTCCGCGGAGGAGAGGGTGTACGCGCTCTACAGCCTGGCGCTGGTGTTCGCCCTGCTCGCCGCCGCGCCCTACTACCTCTGGAAGGGCCGCGCCTCCGGGAAGTACCTCCGCACGCTGCGCGAGCGGATGGGGGCGCTGCCGGCCGGCCTCGGGAGCGGCGCGCCTTCGATCTGGATCCATGCGGTGTCGGTCGGGGAAGTCCTCGTGGCCCGGGGGCTCGTGCCCGCGCTCAAGGCGCGGTTCCCGTCCCTGCGCGTGATCGTCTCCACGACCACTCCCACCGGCCACGCCATCGCGCGGCAGTCGCTCGTCGCCGACGGCGTCTTCTACAACCCCCTCGACCTGCGGGGGCCGGTGCGGCGCGTGCTCGCCGGCCTCGACCCGAAGCTGCTCGTGCTCGTGGAGACGGAGCTCTGGCCCAACCTCATCCACGAGGCGCACCGCCGCGGCACGCGGATCGCCGTCGCCAACGGCCGGCTCTCGCCCCGGTCGTTCCCGCGCTATCGGCGCGCGCGGCCGCTCCTCGCGCGCGTGCTGGGCGAAGTCGACGTCTTCCTGATGCAGGGGGAGGCGCACGCGGAGCGTGCCCGCGCGATCGGCGCCCCCGCCGGGCGGGTCCGGGTGACCGGCAACCTCAAGTACGACGCGCCTCCCCCCACCACGCCCTCCCCGGCGATCCGCGCGATCCTCGGCGACGGCGGGGGAGCGTCCCTCTGGGTGGCCGGAAGCACGATGGCCGGGGAGGAAGAGGCGGTCCTGGGCGCGCTGGAGGAGGCGCGCCGCGCCGTTCCCGGCCTGCGCCTGCTCCTGGCGCCGCGTCATCCGGAGCGGGCGGCGGAGGTGGCGGCCCTGGCCGACCGTGCCGGATATCGCGTCCAGCGGCGGAGCGCGCTCGCGGATTCGCAATGGCGGGAGGGCGACGTGCTCGTGCTGGACACCATGGGCGAGCTGGCCCACGCCTACGCGTTCGCCACCGTCGTCTTCGTGGGCGGCAGCCTCGTCCCCGCCGGCGGTCACAACGTGCTGGAGCCGGCGGCGTGCGGCCGCGCCGTCGTCGTGGGCCCGCACATGGAGAACTTCCAGGAGATCGCGGACGAGTTCCGCGCCGCCGGGGCCCTCGTCCAGGTCGCGACCGCGGCCGACCTGGGCCCGGCGGTGGCCCGCCTCCTCGGCAGCGCGGCCGACCGCGAGCGGCTGGGGACGCGTGCGAAGGAGCTCCTCGAGCGCAACCGCGGCGCCCTGGCCACGACGGTGGAGGCCCTGGCGGGGCTGGTGGCGTGAGGGCGTGGATGGCCCCGCTGGGCGCGGTGTTCGGCGGGGCCGCCGCCTTGCGCGTGTCGCTCTACGACCGCGGCCTGCTCGGCCGGACGCGCCTGCCCTCGCCGGTGATCAGCATCGGCAACCTCGCGGTGGGTGGGCGCGGCAAGACGCCGCTGGTCGAGCTCACCGCGTCGCTCCTGCGCGACGCCGGGCGCGCGGTGGCGGTGCTCAGCCGCGGGTACGGAGGGACCTTTCGCGGGGACTGCCTCGTCGTGAGCGACGGCACGCGCGTCCTCGCCGATGCCGCCTCCGCCGGCGACGAGCCGGTGATGCTCGCGCGTGCGCTGCCGGGGGTCGTGGTGGCGGTGGGACGGGACCGCGCGCGGGCGGGCCGGGTGGTCGAGGAGACGCTGGGGCCGCGCGTCCACGTCCTCGACGACGGCTTCCAGCACGTCCGCCTGGCCCGCGACTACGACGTCGTGTGCGTGGACGCGGAAGACCTCCGGGAGCGGCCGCTGCCCGCCGGCTCCCTCCGCGAGCGTCCGGCCGCCCTCGGGCGGGCGGACCTTGTCGCGCTCAGCGGCGAGGACGAGGGTCGGACGAGGCGCGCGGCGGAAGCGCTCGCGGGCCGGCTCGGGCCGGGGCGTGTCCTGCGCGTCGGGCGCCGGTCCGAGGGGTTCGTGTCCCTGGAGGGCGGCCGGGCGGCCGCGCCGCGGCGCGCGTTCCTGCTCACCGGGATCGCGCGTCCCGGTCGAGTGGCCCGGGACCTGGGCGCGGAGGGCGTGGAGGTGGCCGGCCACGCCGCCTTTGCCGACCACCATCGTTTCCAGCCGGGCGAGATGGCGGCCGTGTTCCGGCGGGCGGAGGCCGCGGGCGTGGACGCGATCGTCACCACCGCGAAGGACGCGGTGCGGCTCCCCGGAGGCCTGCCCACCACCACCCTGCCCGTCCTCGTCCTCCGCGTCCGGTGCGTCGTCGAGGATGCGGACGGCTACCGCGAGCGGCTCCTGGCCGCGGTGGACGCGCGATGACGCGCCCGCGCCGGTTCGCCCTCGAGGCGCGCGCGGCCGCGGTGGCGCAGGCATTGGTGCGGCGGATGCCGCGGGGCTGGGTGCTCGCCCTGGGCCGGTCGCTGGGGCGCCTGCTCGCGGACCTCGACCCCCGGCACGTCGCGATCGCGGTCGAGAACCTGCGGCGCGCCTTCCCTCATTGGGACCAGAGCCGCCGCCTGCGCACGGCGCGCGCGGTCTACGCGCACTTCGGACAGACCCTCCTCGACATCCTGTGGATGGCGGACCAGCCGCCCGCCCGCCTGCTCGCCCTCGTCGTCGAAGAGGGGCGCGAGAACATGGACCGCGCGCGCGCGGCCGGGCGGGGCGCCGTCTACGCCACCGGCCACATCGGCAACTGGGAGTTCGCGGGCACGGTCTGGGCCTGGATGAGCGAGCCCATCGGCGTGGTCGCCCGTCCCCTGGACAACCCCGCGCTGGAGGCGCGGCTGGCCGCGTTCCGCACCCGGTCGGGCAACATCCTCATCTCGAAGCGCCGCGCCCTTCCCGAGATCCTGCGCCTGCTCCGCCAGGGGGCGGCGGTGGCCATCCTCGTCGACCAGAACGTGCAGGAGAACGACGGCATCTTCGTGGAGTTCTTCGGCCGCCCCGCTGCCACCACGACCGTGGCCGCCGCCCTCGCCGTGAAGACGGGTTGCGCGCTGCTGCCCGCCTACTGCATGGCGCTGCCGGACGGGCGCTACAAGTTCGTGTACGGCCCGCCCCTCGAGTGGACGTCCAGCGGAAACCGCCAGGAGGACATCGCGCGCCTCACCCAGGCCCTCACGACCTCGATCGAGGGATGGGTGCGCGAGCGCCCCGAGCAATGGCTCTGGATGCATCGACGGTGGAAGACCCAGCCGCGCCCGGCGGAGAGCGCGGGATGAGCGCGGACGGCTCGCGCGGACCCGAGCGCGTCCTCGTGCGCGCCCCCAACTGGATCGGCGACGTCGTGCTCTCGCTGGCCGCCGTGCGCGACCTCCGCCGCAACTTCCCGAAGGCGCGGATCGAGGTCCTGGCCCGGCCCTGGGTGGCCGATCTGTACCGCGCGGTCCGCGAGGTGGACGCGGTGCGCCTCGCTGCCGGCTGGCGGGCGGACGCGCACGCGCTGCGGGGCGCGTTCGACGCCGCGGTCGTCCTGCCCAACTCGCTCGGCTCCGCCCTTCCCGTTTGGCTGGCCGGCATCCCCGAGCGCTGGGGCTACGCCACGGACGGCCGGGCGCGCCTGCTCACGCGCGCGCCGCGAGTCCCCGCCGCCGTTCGGGGGAAGAGCCAGGTGTACTACTATCGTGCGATGCTCGCCGGGGCCGGGCTGCGCGTGTCTGCCTCGCCCGACGTGTCGCTGTCCTGCCCGCCCGAGTGGGGCGAGTCCGCGGACCGCCTCCTGGCCGACGGCCCCGCCGTCGGGGCGGGGGACGACGCGCCCTGGATCGGCATCAACCCCGGCGCCTCCTACGGGACGGCCAAGCAGTGGGTGCCGGAGCGGTTCGCGGCGGTGGCGGACACGCTCGTCCGTGGCGGGGCGCGGGTGGCGCTGGTCGGCGGAGCGGCGGAGCGCGTGACCGGGCAGACGATCGCCGCCCAGTCGACGGCGCCCCTGCGCAACCTCTGCGGCCAGACCACGCTCGCCGAGCTCACCGGGGTGCTCTCCCGCCTGCGCCTCCTCGTCACCAACGACTCCGGCCCCATGCACCTCGCGGCCGCGCTCGGCGTCCCCGTGGTGGCGGTGTTCGGCCCCACCGACTGGCGCGAGACCCATCCCGTGGGCGAGGTCCACCGGATCGTGCGCGAGGCTGTCCACTGCTCGCCCTGCCGGCTGCGAGAGTGTCCGATCGACCACCGATGCATGCGGCGCGTCGGCGCCGACCGCGTCGCGGGCGAGGCGGCGGCCCTGCTCGGAGCGCGCTAGCGGGATGGGGCGGCCGGCGATCTTCCTGGACCGGGACGGGACGCTCTCCTACGAAATCGGGTACGTGAACCACGCCTCGCGGTTCCGGCTCCTGCCCTGGGCGGTGGAGGCGGTGCGCCTGGTCAACCAGAGCGGCCGGCTGGCCGTCCTCGTCACGAACCAGGCCGGCGTCGCCCGCGGCTATTTCCCGGAGGGCGTGGTCGACGAGGTCCACGCCCACGTCCGACAGGCCATGGAGTCCGGCGGCGCGCGGCTCGACGCGATCTACGTCTGCCTGCACCACCCCACCGCCGGAAAGCCGCCCTACCGCCAGGACTGCGACTGCCGGAAGCCGCGGCCGGGCCTTCTGCGCCGCGCGGAGGTGGAGCTGGGCGCGGACCTCGGGCGCTCGTGGATGATCGGCGACCGCCACGGCGACCTTGCCGTGGCCTGGGCGGTCGGGGCGCGCGCCGCCCTGGTCAAGACGGGCTACGGCCTGGGCGAGCTGGCCTGGCACTCCGCGCAGTGGCCGCGCGCCCCCGACCTGGTGGCGGAGAACGTCCTGGAGGCGGTGGAGCGGATCCTGCGGATCGAGGAGGACGCGGCTTGAGCGCGCGCGCGACGCGGCCGGGGGCGGAGGCGCTCGACGCGGTCGTGCACGCCCTCCGCGGCCGGCGGGTCCTGGTCGTGGCCGACCTCGTGGCCGACGAGTTCCTGTACGGCTCCGTGCAGCGCGTGAGCCGCGAGGCGCCCGTCCTCATCCTCCAGTACGACACGACCGACGTCCGCCTGGGCGGCGGCGCGAACGCCGTCAACAACATCGCGAGCCTGGGCGGCCGGCCGATCCCGATGGGCGTGCTCGGCGGCGACGAGCACGGGCGGCGCCTGCGCGCCCTGCTGCGCGAGCGGCGCGTGCCCGCGGCCCGGGTCGTCACCGATCCCGGCTACGTCACCCCCGTGAAGACGCGCATCCTCGCCGGCGGGGTCCATTCCGCCAAGCAGCAGATGGTGCGCATCGACAAGGCCACCCGGCTCGCGGACCGGAGCCCGGCCCGGCGGCGCATCGCGCGCGCCTTGCGCGCGTTCCGCGGCCCCCTCGATGCCGTCCTCGTGAGCGACTACGGTTTCGGCCTCGTCACTCCGGAGCTGGTCGGGGAGGCGGTCGCGCTGGCGCGGCGGCGGCGCGTCCCCGTCACCGTGGACACGCGCTACGGCCTGCTCGGCTTTCGCGGCATGACCGCGGTCACGCCCAACGAGCCGGAGGTGGAGGCCGCGCTCGGGATCACGATCGGCCACGACCGCGGCCGTCTGGAGTCGGCCGGCCGCACGCTTCTCCGGCGTCTCGGGGTCAAGGCCGTGCTCATCACGCGGGGCTCCGACGGCATGGCCCTGTTCGAGCCGGGGCGGCCGACCGTCCACATCCCGATCTACGGGACGGACCAGGTCGCGGACGTGACCGGCGCCGGAGACACCGTGATCGCCACCTTCACCCTCGCGCTGGCCGCGGGCGCGGACCCGCTGGAGGCGAGCCTGCTCGCCAACTACGCGGGCGGCATCGTCGTGATGAAGCGCGGGACGGCGACCGTCTCGGAGGCGGAGCTGCGCCGGGCGGTGGCCAGCGACCCCGCGCCGGGGCCGCTCGTGGAGCCGGCGTGAGGCGGGCGGCGGACAAGGTGGGGACCCTCGATGAAGTCCGGGCGCGGGTGGAGGAGGCGCGCGCCCGCGGGTGCACGGTCGCCCTCGCCAACGGCTGCTTCGACGTCCTGCACGTCGGGCACGTGCGCTACCTGGAGGGAGCGCGGGGAGAGGCGGACGTGCTCGTGGTCGGCGTGAACGGCGACGCCTCCGTCCGCCGCCTCAAGGGCGAGGGCCGGCCCGTCCTGCCCGCCCCCGACCGCGCGGTGCTGGTGGCGGCGGTGCGCGCGGTCGACCACGTCGTGGTCTTCGAGGAGGACGACGTGGCCAGGTTGCTCCTCGCCCTGCGCCCGGACGTGCACTGCAAGGGCACCGATTACACGCCGGAGACGGTGCCCGAGAAGGACGTGGTGCGCTCGTACGGCGGGCGGGTGGCCATCGTGGGCGATCCCAAGCGCCACGACACGCGCGTGCTGCTCGGGCGCATCCGCGGGAGATGACCTCCGGGGTCGGCGAGGTCCTGCTCGTGCGCCTGTCCGCCATCGGCGACGTCGTGCACACGCTGCCCGTGGCCGCCGCCCTGACCCGCCGGGGCTGGCGCGTGAGCTGGCTGGCCGAGCCCGCCGCGCGCGTCCTCCTCCAGGGCAACCCGGCGGTGGCGGAGGTGATCCCGGCGCCGCCCGCCCGCGCCTGGAAGCTGGGCGCGGTGCGCCGCGCGGTGGGCGAGCTGCGGCGGACGCGCCGCGACGTGGCCCTGGACCTGCAGGGTCTCTGGAAGTCCGCGGCGTGGGCGCGGCTGGCCGGGGCCGGCCGCGCCGTGGGCTTCGGGCCGCGCTGGAGGCGCGAGCCCCTCTCGGCCGCGCTGCTCACCGAGCAGGCCGTGCTGGGGCCGGAGGCCGTCCACGTCATCGACAAGAACCTCGCCCTCCTCGTCACCGTGGGCCTCTCCGCGCAGGGCCTGCGCGACTTCCCGCTGCCGCCCACCGACGAGGCGCGCGCACGCGTGGCCGCCCTCCTCGACGCGGAGGGCGTGGGGGACTTCGTGGTCCTCAACCCCGGAGGAGGATGGGCGAGCAAGCTCTGGCCGCCGGAGTCCTTCGGCCGCGTGGCGGAGGGGCTCCGCGGCCGGGGCCTGGCCGCGCTCGTCGCCTGGGGCCCGGGCGAGCAGGCGCTGGCCGATCGCGTGGTGGCCGCGTCCGGGGGAGCGGCGCGGCGGGCGTTCCCCACGACGCTGCTCGAGCTGGTCGAGCTGGCCCGGCGGTCGAGGCTGCTGGTGGCGGCGGACACGGGGCCGTTGCACCTGGCCTGCGCGATCGGCGTGCCCGTGGTCGGCATCTTCGGGCCCACCGATCCCGCCCGCAACGGCCCCTGGTCGCCGGTCGACCTCACCGTCCGCCGCCGGCCGCTGTGCGCCCCCTGTCACCGCCGCCGGTGCTCCGTCCACGAGGGCGTCATGGGGGCGATCCCGCCGGAGGAGGTGCTCAAGGCGATCGACCGCCGGCTGGGCGCGGGGAGCGCGGGGGCACCGGTCGGTGTCGCGGTCTAGGCTCCGCGTCCCGGTGGGTTGGGTGGCCGGCGCGGCCGTGATCGCGCTGGCCCGGCCGCGGCCGTGGTCCCTCCTGGCCGGCCTCGCCCTCGGCGTGGCCGGAGAAGCGATCCGGCTCTGGGCCTCCGGGCACATCGAGAAGACGCGCGTGCTGGCCACGGGCGGACCCTACGCGCACACGCGGAACCCTCTCTACCTGGGCAGCACGCTCATGGCGGCGGGGATCGCCCTGGCCGCGGCGAGCCCCTGGGCGGCCCTGGCCGCCGCCGTCTACTTCCTCGTCTTCTACCCGTCCGCGATCCGCGGGGAGGCGGAGTTCCTGGCCGGCCGGTTCCCGGACCTCTACCGGCCGTGGGCGGAGGCGGTGCCGTTGTTCGTTCCGCGCCTGCGCGCGGCCGGTCCGCGCGCCTCGCGCTTCTCGTGGCCGCGCGTGCGCCTCAACCGGGAGTGGCGCACCGCCCTCGCCCTTCCGCTGGCCCTGGTCGTCCTGTGGGCGCGCCGCCGCCTGCTCGGCTAGACTCCAATTTCCGGCATCCGCGAGAGGAGAGTCGATGGCCCAGAAGGTGAATCGTCGTGATTTCGTGAAGAGCAGCACCGCCGGGCTCATCGCGGCCGGGGCGGCCGGAGTGGGAGCGAGCGCGCCCGCCTACGGGCAGTCGGCCGCCGTCGTCACCTCCGTCAAGCCCGTCGTCATCTCGTCCGCCAACGGCTTCAAGTACCGCAACGGCGGGCCGCGGACGGCGGTGGAGGAGGCCTTCGCGCGCCTCACCAAGGGCGAGGACGTCCTCGACGCGCTCATCGCGGGCGTGAACATCGTGGAGCTGGACCCGGAGGACGACAGCGTGGGCTACGGCGGCCTGCCCAACGCGGAGGGCGTGGTGCAGCTCGACTCCTGCTGCATGCACGGCCCGAAGCGGCGCGCGGGAGGAGTGGCCGCGCTGGAAGGCGTGCGCACCCCCTCCCTGGTCGCGAAGGCGGTGCTGGACACCACCGACCATCACCTGATCGTGGGCAAGGGGGCGCAGGACTTCGCGCGGAACATGGGGTTCACGATCGAGGCCGACCTCAACACGCCGAACTCGCGCGCCAAGTGGCTGGAGTGGAAGCGCCGCATCGACCCCGAGCACTACCTGAACCCGGCCAAGCGGGTGGAGGCCGGACGCAAGGCCAGCCTCTCGATGATGCGCGACGGCCTGCTCGACCCCGGCCACTACTGGGGGACCATCAACTGCGACGGCATCAACGCCAAGGGCGAGGTCTGCGGCGTCACCACCACCAGCGGCCTGTCCTTCAAGATCCCGGGCCGCGTGGGCGACTCGCCCGTCCTGGGGGCCGGGTTGTGGGTGGACGGCGAGGTGGGCGCGGCGGGCTCCACCGGGCGCGGGGAGGCGAACCTCTACAACCTCTCCTCGCACCTGATCGTGGAGGAGATGCGGCGCGGCCGCCATCCCAAGGACGCGGCCATGGAGGCGCTCAAGCGCATCAAGGCCAACACGGTGGAGAAGCGGCTCCTGACCGACAAGGGCCTGCCGAGCTTCTACGTCACCTTCTACGTGCTCGACCGCGCGGGACGGTACGCCGGGGCCGACCTCTACGGCACCCTGAACGGCAAGCCGCGGCAGTTCGCGGTCTGCACCGAGAACGGGCCCCAGCTCGTCGACGTGGAGGGGTTGCTCGAAGGGGGGCTCACGGACACGCCGTGAGCGAGCTGCCCACCCTCGCCGCCATCCGCGCCACGCGCGCCCGCCTGGGCGACCTCGTGGTCACCACCCCCGTGCGTTCCTGGGACGACCCCGACCTCGCGCGCGCGCTGGCCCCGGGCACACGCGTGGTCCTCAAGGAGGAGCTGTTCCAGCGCACGGGGACCTTCAAGCCCCGGGGCGCGCTGGCGGTGATGCTGGAGCTGTCCGGGGGGGCGCTGGCGCGGGGCGTCACCGCGGTGAGCGCGGGCAACCACGCGATCGCGGTGGCCTACGCCGCGGGGGTGACGGGCAGCACGGCCAAGGTCGTGATGCCGAAAAACGCGAACCCCTTCCGCGTGGCGAAGTGCCGGGCGCTGGGGGCGGAGATCGAGCTGGTGGACGACGTGCACCGCGCCTTCGAGCGGGTCAAGCAGATCGAGGCGAGCGAAGGCCGCACGTTCGTGCACCCGTTCGAGGGGCCGCGCACCGCCCTGGGCACGGCCACCCTCGGCCTGGAGCTGGTCGAGCAGGTGCCGGACGTGGAGGCGGTCATCGTCCCCATCGGGGGCGGCGGCCTGTGCGCGGGGGTGGCGGCCGCGGTGAAGCTCGCCCGCCCGTCCTGCGCGGTCTACGGAGTGGAGCCCGAGGGCGCGGACACGATGCGCCGCAGCTTCGCCGCCGGCTCGCCCCAGGCCATCGAGGCGGTGCGGACGATCGCGGACAGCCTGGGCGCGCCCCACGCCGCCCCCTACAGCTTCGACCTCTGCCGGCGGTACGTGGACGACCTCGTCGTGGTCAGCGACGACGACCTGCGCCGCGCCATGCGCCTCCTCTTCTCGTCGGCCAAGCTGGCGGTGGAGCCGGCGGGGGCGGCCGCCACCGCCGCCCTCTGCGGGCCGCTCCGCGACCGCCTGGCCGGCCGCCGGGTGGCCCTCGTGGTGTGCGGGGCCAACATCGACGCCGCCACCTTCTCGCGCCACCTCGCGGACGCGCCGGCGGACTGACCTCAGCCCGGCGGCAGGCCGATCCGGATCGTGTCCTGGGGCACGTCGAGGCGCAGCGTCCCGTGGAGGCGGTCCCACACATTCAGCAGGCTCGACCAGTTCGAGTCCATCTCCACGGGGACGTCGGAGTGATGGATGCCGTGCTGGCGCGGCGTCACCACCAGCAGGGCCAGCGCGCGCTCGAGGCCGAGCGGCAGGCGCAGGTTCGAGTGGTGGAAGAGGACGGACAGGAACAGGGCCGACTGCCAGCGCGCGAGCGCGCGGGGGGAGGCGCCGATGAGCGCGACCTGCGCCACGCGCCAGGGGACGGAGGCCAGCATCTCGCCGGGATGGAAGCGCAGGGCGGTGGAGACGTCCAGGTCGGGGTCGGCGTGATGGACGGCGTGGAGGCGCCAGAGCGGCGTCCATCGATGCAGCAGCACGTGCCAGACCCACAGCGTGTAGTCGAGGAGCAGGAAGGCCACCGCGCCCCGCGCCCAGGGCGGAAGGCGGGCCAGGTGCACGAGCCCCCAGCGCCGGCGCTCGACCACGGCGGCCGCGCGCCGCGTGAGGGGACGGTCCGCGACGTGGACGACGGCGGCGGTCAGCGCGCCCACCGCGAGGTTGCGCGCGAGGCGCCGGCCCTTCGGCGCGACCGCGCGCCGGAGCGGCCGCCGCCGCTCGGCGAGCGTGAGGAGGCCGAAGAGCCCGGCCGCGATCC
Source organism: Vicinamibacteria bacterium (assembly GCA_041481445.1). Taxonomy (GTDB): domain Bacteria; phylum Acidobacteriota; class Vicinamibacteria; order Fen-336; family Fen-336; genus AA29. The sequence continues at coordinate 12,281 of JBGPBV010000076.1, read as the reverse complement.
CGGCGCCGATCCAGAACCCGAAAAAGTTCCCGCTCCGCCCGCGCGCCATCGGCCTAGAATACTTCCTCCCCGATGCCCCCGACCGATGAGCTCTCCGCCTGGGTGCGCGACGCGCGCCAGCGCACGCTCGACCTGGTGGGCGACCTCGACGAGACGTCCCTGATGGGTCCGCGGCTGGCCATCGTGAACCCCCTGCTGTGGGAGATCGGGCACGTGGCGTGGTTCCAGGAGCGGTGGGTGCTGCGCCACGCCGCCGGGGAGGCGCCCGTCCGCGCGGATGCGGACGCGTTGTGGGACTCGATCGCCATTCCCCACGACTTGCGCTGGGACCTGCCCCTGCCGACGCGCGCGCAGACGATCGAGTACATGCGCGAAGTCGAGGCGCGCGTGCTGCGCCTCCTGGAGGACGCGCCCGCGGGCGCCGTGCGCTACTTCGCAGAGTACACGGTCTATCACGAGGACATGCACGACGAGGCCTTCGCCTACACGCGCCAGACCCTCGGCCATCCCGCTCCGCCGCCGCCGCGGACGGACGGGGGCCACGCGGAGAAAGGGGAGCGGGCCACCGCGGAGGCCGGGCCCTGGCCGGGGGACGTCCCGGTGCCGGGCGGCGAGCTCCGCCTGGGCGCGGAGACGGACGAGCCGTTCGTGTTCGACAACGAGAAATGGGCGCACGCGGTGGTGGTCGCGCCCTTCCGCATGGCGCGGGCGCCGGTGACGGCGGCGGAGTTCGCGCGGTTCGTGGACGACGGGGGCTACGCGCGGCGCCGCCTCTGGTCCCACGCCGGCTGGGCGTGGCGGACCGCCGCCGGCGCGGAGCATCCCTTCCACTGGCGCCGCACGGGCGGGGGATGGGAGCGGCGTCACTTCGATCGCTGGCGGCCGCTGGAGCCGCACCATCCGGTCCTGCACGTGAGCTGGTACGAGGCGGAGGCCTGGTGCGCGTGGGCGGACCGGCGGCTGCCCACGGAAGCGGAATGGGAGATGGCGGCCGGGGCGCCCGCGGCCACGGGCGGCCCCCAACGCCGCTTCCCCTGGGGCGATGCGCCGCCGGGGCCGGGGCGCGCGAACCTCGACGCCGTCCAGGGCGGCTGCCTGGACGTGGCCGCCCTGCCGGAGGGCGACAGCGCGCAGGGATGCCGCCAGATGCTCGGCAACGTCTGGGAATGGACGGCCAGCGACTTCCTTCCGTATCCCGGCTTCGTCGCCGACGCCTACCGGGAATACTCCGAGCCCTGGTTCGGCACCCACAAGGTGCTTCGCGGCGGATGCTGGGTGACGAGGGCCCGCCTGCTGCGCAACACCTGGCGCAACTTCTACACGCCGGACCGCCGCGACGTATGGGCGGGGTTCCGCACCTGCGCACGCGGATGAAGATCTGCATGGTGACGCCGGCGGCGCCGCGGTCCCTGAGCGGGAACCGGGTGACCGCCCTGCGCTGGGCCCGCCTGCTCGGCCGGCTCGGCCACCGCGTCACCCTCGTCGAGGAATACGACGGCGAGGCCTGCGACCTCATGGTCGCGCTCCACGCGCGCAAGAGCGCACGCTCGATCGAGAGGCTGGCCGAGGAGAGGCCGGGCACGCCGACCGTGCTCGCCCTGACCGGCACCGACCTCTACGGCGACCTGCGCGCCTGCCCGATGGCGAAGCTGAGCCTGGAGCTGGCGGCGGCGATCGTGGTCCTGCAGCCGGAGGGTCTCCGGGAGCTGCCGGACTGGGCGCGGGCGCGGGCGCGGGCCATCGTGCAGTCCGCGGAGCCCGTGCGCGCGCAGCCGCCGCGGAGGGACGCCTTCGAAGTCGCCCTCCTCGCCCACCTGCGGCCGGTGAAGGACCCGTTCCGCACCGCCATGGCCGCGCGCCTCCTCCCCGCGACCTCGCGCGTGCGCATCGTGCACGCGGGGGCCGGCCTCGATCCCGACCTTGCCCAGCGGGCGCGCTCGGAGCAGTCCAGCAATCCGCGCTACCGCTGGCTGGGCGGCCTGCCCCGCTGGCGCGCCCTGCGCGTGATGGCGCGCTCGCGCCTGCTCGTGATGACGTCGCGGTCGGAAGGCGGGGCCAACGTCCTCTCGGAGGCGATCGCCGCCGGCGTGCCCGTCCTGTCCTCCCGCATCCCGGGGTCCACCGGGGTGCTGGGCGGCGACTACCCGGGCCTCTTCGCGGTGGGCGACACCCACGGGCTGGCCTCGCTGCTCGAGCGCGCGGAGATAGACGCGGAGTTCCGCGGCGCGCTCACCGCCTGGTGCCGGCGCCTGGCTCCGCTCGTGGAGCCCGCGCGCGAGCGCAAGGCCTGGCGCGACCTGTTGCGCGATTGCGCGCGTCCGCGCCCGAAGCCGGGCCGGCGCCCGCGGCCCCGGCCGCGCGCCTGACCCAGTTACAATGGCCCCTTCGATGGGCCTGCCGATCGTCCTCTCTCCATGGCCATGAGCACCCTCACGCCGGCGCCCCGGGCCGGTACCGCGCGCTCCGCGGACGGGGTCCCCATCCACTACGACGTCTACGGCGGCGGCGAGCCCGCCCTCGTGTTCGTCCACGGCTGGGCGATCGACAGCCGCTACTGGGAGGCCCAGGTCCCCGTGTTCGCGGCCACTCATCGCGTGGTGACCCTCGACCTGGCCGGCCATGGCCGCTCCGGGCGCGCACGAAAGGACTGGACGGTGGCCGCGTTCGGCCAGGACGTGCGCGCGGTGGTGGAGGCGGTGAAGCTGGAGAAGGTCGTGCTCATCGGCCACTCCATGAGCGGCAACGTCATCCTGGAGGCGGCGCGGAGCATGCCGGGTCGCGTGGCCGGCCTCATCCCCGTGGACACGCTGCTGGACGTGGACGAGATGGCCAGTGATGCCGAGATCGAGGGGGCGCTGGCCGGCTTCCGCGCCGACTACAAGGCGGCCGCGGACGGGTTCATGCGCAAGTACATGTTCACGCCCACCACCGATCCGGCGCTGGTGGAGGCGGTGGTGAAGGACGCGACGTCGTTTCCGCCCGAGATCGCCGTGCCCGTGCTCGGGCACGTCTGGCGCCACGACGCGCGGCCGCTGCTCCGGGAGATCCACGTCCCCATCGTCGCCGTCAACGCCGACAAGTTCCCGACCCGTCTCGATCACGCCCGGAGGTACGCGCCCCAGTACGACGCCGTCTTCGTCAAGGGCGTGGGGCACTACCTCATGCGCGAGGCCCCGGAGTCGTTCAACGAGCAGCTCGCCCGGGCGGTCGCCCGTGTCACGGGTACGGCCGAACCGGACGGGCCGAAGTGAGCGCGCCCGCTCCGCTCTCCCGCCCGCCGGCGCCCCTCTTCACCGGCCGCTTCTTCCTCATGTTCGGGTTCACCTTCACGGTGTTCCTCTCCGCCTTCCAGCTCCTTCCCACCGCGCCCTTCCACATCCTGGAGCTGGGCGGATCCAGGGCGGCGGCCGGCCTGTTCCTCGGCTTCCTGACCTACTCGTCCGCGCTGTCCGCCCCCCTGACCGGCTCGCTCGCCGACCGCATCGGCAAGCGGCGCATGCTCATCATCGGCAGCCTGGCCATCGCCGCCTTCTCGAGCACGTACGCGGTGCTGCGCGACTACCGGATCCTCCTGGGGCTGGTGCTCTTCCACGGCATCTTCTGGTCGGGCCTGCTCTCCGCCTCCTCCGCCTACATCACCGACATCATCCCTCCCCACCGGCGGGCGGAAGGCATCAGCTACTGGGGACTGTCGAACATCCTGGCCATCGCGGTGGCCCCGCAGGTGGGCTTCGCGATCTACGCGCGGGGATGGGCCTCGGTGTGCGCGGCCACCGCCCTCCTCAACCTCACGATGGCGCTGATCGCCTGGCGCCTGCCCCCCGACGTCCGCGCGCCGCGCGGGGCCGCCCACCACGGTCCCCTCGTGGAATGGCACGTCCTCGCCCTGTCCCTCACCCTGTTCCTGTACTCGTACGGTTACGGCGGCATCACGAGCTTCGTCGCCCTCTACGCCGACACGAACGGGGTCGTCCCCAAGAGCATCTTCTTCACCGCGTTCGCGCTGAGCGTGCTCGTGACCCGGCCCATCTCCGGCCCCCTCTCCGATCGCATCGGACATCGGCGGGTCTTCCTGCCCTGCCTGGGCCTGATCGTGGCCGGGCTGGCCCTGCTCGCGCTCGACGGCAGCCGCCGCGGCCTCATCACCTCCGCGATCGTGTTCGGCATCGGGCTCGGCAGCGCCTACCCCGCCTACGCCGCCCACGTCATGCACCACGTCGCCGACTCGCGGCGGGGGGCCGCCTTCGGGAGCATCCTGGCCGCGTTCGACACCGGCATCGGCACCGGATCGGTGGTCACGGGCTGGATCGCCCAGCGCTCGGGGTTCAGCGCCGCGTACGCGGTGGCGGCGGTGCTGGCGAGCCTGTCCCTGCCCTTCTTCCTGCTGACGGAGAAGCGTCTCCTCCGGCCCGCGCGGACCTCCGAGGTCCCGACGATTCTGAGCCGCTAGTCCGGCCAGAGCCAGGCTGCCCCGCGCACCCCGCTCGAATCGCCGTGCACGGGAGCGAGCAGCGGCGTGTCCACGCGGTCCGAGAACGCGTAGGTTCCCCAGAGCCGCGGCACCGAAGCGTACAGGCGGTCGAGCTTCGACATCCCGCCCCCGAGCACGATGACGTCGGGGTCGAGGACGTTCACGACCGCGGCCAGCGCGCGCGCCATGCGGTCCTCGTAGCGCGCCAGCGTGTCCTCGGCGGCAAGGTCGCCCCTGGCGGCGCGCCGGGCCAGCTCGGGCGCCTCCACGCGCTCCCCGGTGGCGCGCTCGTGATCGCTCGCCATCCCGGGCCCGCTCAGGAAGGTCTCGATGCAGCCGGTCTTGCCGCAGTAGCACGAGGGGCCCGGCCACTCGCCCGCGCGCGGCCAGGGCAGCGGGTTGTGTCCCCATTCGCCCGCCACCGCGTTGGGCCCGACCAGCACCCGCGCTTCCACCGCGATCCCGCCTCCGGTGCCCGTTCCCACGATCACCCCGAACACCACGCGCGCCCCTCGCCCCGCGCCGTCCGTCGCCTCCGACAGCGCGAAGCAGTTCGCGTCGTTGGCGACGCGGACGGGCCGGCCCAGCCGCGCCGCGAGGTCGCGGTCCAGCGGCCGCCCGATGAGCCAGACGGAGTTCGCGTTCTTGACCAGGCCGGTGGCGGGCGAGATCGACCCGGGGATGCCGACGCCGACGGTGGCGGGCGCGGACGGGTTGGACTCGAGGTCCTCGACCACTCCCGCGATCGCCTCGATGGTCGCGTCGTAGTCGTGGCGCGGCGTGGGCACCCGGCGCCGCCCCTGCTCGATGCCGCCGGCGCCGAGCGCGATCGCCTCGATCTTGGTGCCGCCGAGGTCGACCCCGATGCGCAGAGGCGGCTACACCTTGCGCGCCACCACGCCGCCGATGACGAGGTCGAGCGGCACGCCCCCCGGCTCGCGGAACCCTTCCAGCCCGTCCGCGAAGAGGCTCTCCAGGAAGTGGATGTCGCGGGGGCTCATCGCTTCGAAGGAGGGATGGGTGGCGTACCCGGAGCCGCGGGCCCAGGTGACCGCCGACCGGCCGGAGTCGAACCACAGGCGGACGGTATCCGTCCAGACGTCGGCGGAGGAGAGCCCGCCCGCGGCCAGGCGTGCCGCCACCTGCTCGGCGCTGGCGGGCACGGAGATGAAGCGGCCGTGGGCCCAGGTCTCCCGCAGGCGGCGGAAGACGCGCCAGGTGTCGCCGATGTTCTTGCCGCAGTGCTTGTACAGCTTCCAGACGGGCTCGAAGGAGTTCCGGAAGCGGTCGAACAGGATGTAGAGCTGGGGAATGCTCGTGGTCAGGCTGGTGAGCACGCCCACCCGGCCGCCCCGCCGCAGGGTGTGGCCCACCAGCGGGAGGACCTCGTTCCAGTCGATGTAGGCGAGCAGGAAACGCAGGGAGACCACGTCGAAGCTGTGGGCCGGTGTGCGCGCGATGAAGTCCTCGGCGCGGGCATGGACGAGGGAGACGGGATAGCCCTCGTTCTCGAGGCGCTCGCGGGCGGCGGCCAGCATGCCCTCCGAGTTGTCGACCGCCACCACCTCCCCGGGATCGGCCAGGCGGGCCATCTCCAGCGTGTACACGCCGGTGCCGCAGGCGAGGTCGGCCACGCGATCTCCCCGCCGCAGCGCGAGGTCCGCGGTCAGACGGGCGTTGGGGACGGCGACGTTGCGGCTGAAGAGCTCGTCGTACCCCTGCGCGACCTTGTCGTAGGTGAGCGACATCAGGTGGGCAAACTCGGTGCGGGTCGTAGGCAGGTGCCCTCCTTTCGTGGTGGATCAAGCCCACCTTATCGGAAAACGGCGTCCCTGTCTGCCGCTATGTCTTTCGAAAGGGGAGGACGTTGGAGGCGGGGGCGGGCACGAATTCCCGGATGAGCCGGGCGAACCGCGGGGCGAGGACGAGGTCGAAGGTCTCCTCCTTGCCCGGGAAGAGCTCGAGGGCGCGGTGCCGGGTGGCCGCGACGAGGGCGTCCGCCTCCGGCCGGCTGATCCCGCCCTGCGCGATGACGCTGCAGGCCAGGTCCACGATCACCCGGAGCTGCCGGGCGCGGCGGGCCTCTTCCGCGATCTCCTCGGCGGAGGCCTCCGCGCTCACTGGAGCTGCCCGATGCGCTCGAGCTTGTCGCGCTGGCCCAGCCGGTAGAACCGCCGCGCCTCGCGCGCGAGGTCGGGCAGGCGCGCGCTCCGCAGGAAGCGCGACTCCAGATATCCGCAGTAGCGGTAGGCGAGGTCGCTGGCCTTGCGGTAGCGCTCCCGGCCTTCCTCGTCCGTGACGTGGGCGGCCAGGCGGTAGTGCCGGAAGAGCCGCTCGCGCAGCCCGGGGGCGACCGCGCCCTCGTTCTGGAGGGAGAGGAGGAACACCGCCGAGAGGTACTTGTCGACCTCTCCCTGCAGCTCGAGCTCGAGCTGGGTCACCTGGCGGGCCGCCCGCGCGCAGAAGAAGAGGTAGACGAAGTGGCTCACCTCCTCCGTCACCACGCAGAACGGGTCCAGGTTCTCGCCGTCGAGATGGACGCGCGGATCGGAGGCGGCGATGCGCGCGCACACGGAGTCCTCGAGGACGACGCCCAGGGAGACGTCGTCGCCCTTCTGGGTGACGAGGGTGCGGCTGCCGCCGCCGGGGTAGGCGGAGGCCTGGTCGACCGGGATCAGGAAATCGGTCACCGGGGCCTGGCGCTCCAGCCCGTAGAGCGCCTCCAGGCGGCGCTGCACGTCGACGAGCAGACCGTCCAGGCCCGCGCTCACTGCGGGCGGCCGTCGCCCGTGACCGGGGTGATGCCGCGCTCGGCGAGGAGGGACGCCACCCGGCGGCTCCCCGTCTGGAGCCAGCGCTCGTAGAGCCGGAGCACCGACTTGTTCGTGGCGAGCTGGCTCTTCTCCGAGATCTCGCTGAGCAGGTCCGCGAACTCCGTGAACCGTCCGGACAGCTCGGAGAAGACCTCGGGCCCGAAGACGCGGGGGTCCTCGTCGTGGGCCAGGCGCGCGTAGGCGAACCCGCCCATGGCCTTGTAGTAGTCGAGGTCGACGAGGCGGCCACTCAGGCTGTCCGCGAAGAACCCGGACATGAACAGGGCGGTGTCTCCCATCGCGCGCAGGATCCGCGCGCGGTCGCGCCGCGAGGAGTGGATGGCGCGGACGTAGAGGACGGCCAGGGGCGTCTCGTCGTAGCCGGGCTCGTCGGGCGGCAGCTGGCCCCGCACTCCCCCCGCCAGCAGGTTGACCAGGTAGAACTGCGTGAACTGGGACGTGCTGACCTTCTGGTGGTCCATGGCCTGCTCGAGCTGCTCACGGAAGAACTCGACGGGTGACGCGCCGGCTACGAGCCGCTCGCTCATCGTTCTTTCCTCCCGGGCCGCGGAGACCGCGCCCGCTGACCTTCGATGCAGGAACCGTGCGCGCACTCGACGGGTGCGAGTGCCAGCCGTAAGGCGATGGAACGGGTGGGTTTGGTGCGGAAGGGCCCTTCGTACGCCGCGCTAGACTCCGTCACCGGCGGTGACGTTTGTCGTCCCCTGTGACACGCGCCACTCCCGGCCGAGCAGGGCGGCGTGATCGACCATGATGCAGCGGTCCATCACCACGGTCATGCCCTCGGCCGCGCGCCGTGCGCTCTCCTCGTCCACGCAGCCGAGCTGGGTCCAGATGGCGGGCGCTCCCGCCGCCCGCGCGTCGTCGAACACATCCGCCAGGTGCTCGCTCCTCCGGAAGACGTCCACGAGATCGACCCCGCCCGGGATGTCCTGCACGCGCCGATACACCTTCTCCCCCAGGATCGCGTCCTCGCGCGGATAGACCGGCACCACCTGGTAGCCGCGCGCGAGCAGGTAGCGCGCGATGCGATTCGAGTCGCGATGGGGCTTGGGGGAGAGGCCCACGATCGCGATCCGCCGCGCCTTCTCGAGGAGGGCCCGGCGCGCGTCGTCGCCGGGGTCGAACTCAGACAACGAAGGTCACCTTGTTGATCTCGCGCAGGGTGGTCAGGCCCGCGAAGACCTTCTCGAGGGCGGAGTCGCGCAGGAAGGTCATGCCCTCCTCGCGCGCCGCCTGCTTGATCTCGCCGGTGGGCCGGCGCTCCAGGATCATCTGCCGGATACGGTCGCTCATGTCGAGCAGCTCGTCCACCGCCGTGCGCCCGAGGAAGCCGGTGCCCCCGCACTCGTCGCAGCCGACCGCCTCCTGGAAGAGCTGGTCGTGGTAGACGTCGGGGTCGAGCCCGGACTCGCGCAGGAGCGTGTCCGGCGGCCGGCCCGGCCGCTTGCAGTGGAGGCAGAGCAGGCGGACCAGCCGCTGCGCCATCACGCAGTTCAGGGCGGACACGAAGTTGTAGGGCTCCACGCCCATGGCGATGAACCGGCCGAGGACGTCGAAGACGTTGTTGGCGTGGACGGTGGTGAACACGAGGTGGCCGGTGAGGGCGGACTGCACGGCGATCATGGCCGTCTCCGGGTCGCGCACCTCGCCCACCATGATCTTGTCGGGGTCGTGGCGCAGGATGGAGCGCAGGCCGCGCGCGAACGTCAGCCCCTTCTTCTCGTTCACCGGCACCTGGGTGATGAGCGGGATCTGGTACTCGACGGGGTCCTCGATGGTGATGATCTTGTCCTCCGGCGTCGCGATCTCGCTCAGCGCGGCGTAGAGCGTCGTCGTCTTGCCGCTCCCCGTCGGTCCCGTCACCACCACCATGCCGTAGGGCTCGGTGATGTACTTCCGGAACTTGCGCAGGTCGGCCTCACCGAAGCCGAGCACGTCCAGCCGCAGGTTGCGGAAGGCGGCGTTGAGCGACTCCTTGTCGAGGATGCGGATGACCGCGTCCTCGCCGTGGATGGACGGCATGATCGACACGCGGAAGTCGATGGTGCGGCCCTTCACGCGCAGGCGGAAGCGGCCGTCCTGGGGCACGCGCTTCTCCGCGATGTCGAGCTCGGACATGACCTTGATGCGGCTGATGATGGTCTCGTGGTGCCGCTTGTCGAGCGGCTCCAGGGCGGGGTAGAGCACGCCGTCGATCCGGTACTTCGCCAGCACCTCGCGGTCCTTGGTCTCGATGTGGACGTCGGAGGCGCGCCGGTCGATGGCGCCCAGGATCAACGAGTCCACGAGCCGGACGATGGGAGAGTCGGACGGAAGCGTCTTGAGGCCCTCGATCTCCGTCTCGTCGTCGGTCACGAGCTGGAGGCGCAGCCCTTCGCTGGCCTGCTCGAGCAGGATCTCGCCCCCGCGGTGGCGCTTGAGCAGGTCGGCCACCCGCGCGGCGGGCGCGACCACGGCGTCGATCGGCTTGCCGAGGTGGAACTCGGCCTCGTCGATGCGGGCGAGGTCTTCGAGCCCCCCGAACGCCATCACGATGCGGCCGTCCTCGCGGCTGACGGGCACGCACGTGAAGCGGACGAGCATTTCCAGGGGCGCTTCCGACCAGAGGGTGTCGTCGTCCGGAGGAGAGTCGAGAGGATCGAAGGGGAGGTGGAGACGCTCGGCCTGACGCCGCGCGTCGTCGGCGTCAGCCGTATCTTCGGCCGCGGGAGGAGATCCCGCCCGGGCCGGAGTCCGGGGGTCGGGCATCTGGGGGGTGATGGTAGCACGCGGCCCCATCACCGCGAGGGGCTAATCGGGGCCGATGAAGACCTGCCGCCTGCGGGAAGATCGCTCATACTCTCGCCCATGCCACTCATCGAGGACGCGTCCGGGATCATCGACTCGAAGGGCACCGCCGCCGAGGGCGTCCGCCTCCGCCGGCTCATGGACTCGTATTGGCAGTACATGCTCGACGAGTACCCGGAGCTGGCGACCTACACCGGCGACGCCGGACGCAACCATCGCTGGACCGACCACTCGCTCGAGGCCTACGACCGGCGCAACCGCGAGATGGAGGTCCCGGCCAGAGTCCTGGCCACCATCGATCGCGCGGCGCTGACCGCGGCCGACCAGGTCCACTACGACCTCTTCCATCGCAACGTCGAGGAGGCGCTGGAGGGCCGGCGATTCAAGGGCGAGTACATGCCGGTGACGCAGATGGGCGGCGTCCAGCAGAACGTGGCCCAGACCTTGATGATGATGCCGTACTACCAGGTCCCGGACTTCGAGAACGCGCTGGCCCGGCTCGAGGCCGTCCCTGCGCTCGTGGACCAGACGATCGCGCTCCTCGACAAGGGGCTCGAGACCGGCATCACGCCCCCTCGGATCACCCTGCGCGACGTGCCTGATCAGGTCCGCAACCAGCTCGTCGAGGACCCGCTGACGAGCCCGCTGCTCAGAGCCTTCGCCTCGTTCCCTCCCGCGATCGATGCGCCCGCCCAGGAGCGGCTTCGCGCCGCCGCCGCGCGCGCCTACGCCGGCGCGGTCGCGCCCGCCTATCGGCGACTCCTGGAATACCTCGACAGTCGATATATCCCCCGTACTCGCGAGACGATCGCGCTGCGCGACCTGCCCGACGGCGAGGCGTGGTACGCCTTCGCCATCCGCCAGATGACGACCACGCGCCTGGGCGCGGAGGAGATCCACCGCATCGGCCATGACGAGGTCCGCCGGATCCGCGCCGAGATGGACGCCGTCGTCGCGAGCACGGGCTTCGACGGCACGTTCCAGCAGTTCGTGGGGTTCCTGCGCAACGACGACCGGTTCTTCTTCGACCGCGCGGAGGACCTTCTCGTCGCCTACCGCGACATCTGCAAGCGCGTCGACCCCGAGCTCACGAAGCTGTTCGCCACCCTGCCGCGCCTGCCCTACGGCGTGGTGCCCGTGCCCTCCTACGCGGAGAAGAGCCAGACGACGGCCTACTACGAGCCGGGCTCGCCGTCGGCGGGCCGCCCCGGCCGCTTCTACGCGAACACCTACGACCTCCACGCGCGGCCGATGTGGGAGATGGAGGCCCTGGCCCTGCACGAGGCGGTCCCCGGCCATCACCTGCAGCTCGCGATCGCCCAGGAGCTGCCGGAGATGCCCGACTTCCGGCGCCACGGCTTCTACACCGCCTACATCGAGGGGTGGGGACTCTACGCGGAGAGCCTGGGCGGCGAGCTCGGGATGTACACGGACCCTTATGCGAAGTTCGGCCAGCTCACCTACGAGATCTGGCGGGCCATCCGCCTGGTGGTGGACACGGGAATGCACGCCCTGGGCTGGTCGCGCCAGCAGGCGATCGACTACTTCACCCAGAACGCGGGCAAGGCCGCGCACGACATCGTCGTGGAGGTCGACCGCTACATCGTGTGGCCGGCCCAGGCCCTGGCCTACAAGATCGGAGAGCTCAAGATCAAGGAGCTGCGGGCGCGGGCCGCGGCTGCCCTCGGCGCGCGCTTCGACCTCCGCCGCTTCCACGACGAGGTCCTGGGCGCGGGAGCGCTGCCGCTGGACGTGCTGGAAGCGCGCATCGACGCCTGGATCGCGATCGTCTCGGGGACGACGCTGGGCGCCCTCCGCCGATAGACGGCCAGTCCGACCTACCCGGCGACCCCCAGGGCCTGCCGGCGCTCCGTACGCGCCGAGGAGGCCGACCGCACGAAGTTGAGGTCGACGCCCTTCACGGTGCTCCTGCCCATGATGCGGGCCAGCGTGGACTTGAGGGTCGGCTCGTCGTCGTCGAAATCGCCATGCCGGTGCGCGCGAGACGCAGTGTCCGAGTCCTCGGCATCGGTGTTGGGGCTCTGGACCCACTCGTGGGGATCCTGGAGGAGGGCCCGGACGGCGGCATCGGCGTTGACGCACGTCTCCAAGCCGAGCAGCGGCTCGCCCAACTGCTTCATCTTTCCCGGCAACGGCACGTGCGCGCGCTCCTCGAACGCGTTGCT